>NZ_JAILXP010000001.1 GCF_020740895.1 Streptomyces sp. UNOB3_S3
CGCCCCCGCCGTCCCCCCTCCCGGCGCGCTCGGCGTGCGACTCGTCGGGGGTGTGGTCAGGCTGAAAGGGCCGGGAAGCCAGGAGAAGGGACGGAACGCCGTGAAGCCCACCGGCGTCCTCGACGCCATTCCCGAAAACCATCGCGAACGCCTGATGGAGCTGGGCCGCGAGGTGTCCTTCCCCGCGGGCACGAGGATCTTCGAGGAGGGCCAGCGGGCGGACCGGTTCTGGGTGATCCGCACCGGCACGGTCGACCTCGACATCCATGTGCCGGGGCGCCGGGCCGCGGTCGTCGAGACCCTGGGCGCGGGGCGCCTGCTCGGGTGGTCGTGGCTGTGCCCGCCGCACCAGTGGCACCTGGGCGCCGGGGCGACGAGCCCGGTGGAGGCCTGGGAGTTCGACGCGGCCGAGGTCGGCGTCCTGCGCGAACGCGACCCCGAGCTCGACCGCGCGCTGCTCACCTACGTCGTGGAGGTCATCGGCGGACGCCTGCGGGCCGCCCGCACCCGGCTGCTCGACCTGTACGGCCCGTACGGGAGCGGACCGGAGCGGTGACGGGACCAGCGGGCCGTCCGGCCCGACGACCCCGCGGACGCGGTACCGCCCGCTCGCCGGATCGTGCTCCGCGCCGCTCGCCCAGAAGCGGGCGATCTGCCACACGTTGTACGCGATCGCGGAACCGACGTGTCGCTGGAGCCGGGAGTGGTCGGGCAGCCAGCGGCCGGAGCGTGGGTTCAGGTGGAGCCGCCGGCTCTCCTCCCGGCCGTCGACAGCCAGTTCGGGAGGTTGACCAGGTCCTCGTTCTCGACCTGCCGGCCGGCCACCGACGAGACGAGGTGGTCGTAGCAGCCGGCCACGTAGGTGCCCGGGCAGTGGACGAGCCCTCCCCGGCATCCGGGCATCGATCCCCGGGTGGCGAAGTAGCCGTTTCCCAGGGTGTGGAGCGTCTCCCGCAAGCGCTCCGCGGCGGGGTCGTAGCCTTCGTACTCCCAGATCCACTCCCCCATGACCGGCCTCTCTCCACAGCCTGGCGTCTCTCTCCAGCCTGGCGCCGGCGGGGTGGAACGGCCACCTGGGGGGGACGACTGCCGGTGACGGGTCGCGCGGGGGCCGGCCTGCGCGGCATACCCGCCGCCGCGGCGTTGTTATGCGTAGTGAGGGAGAGGCCTCGGACGCGGGGAAGCGGCCGCGAGCCGCGCACCGCGCAATCAGGATCCGCGAGAAGTGGATGGCCCCTCCCTCGACGTCACCCGTCGCCCGGTGGCCCCGGCGGACCCGGCGGAGGGTTCTCCTCCCGGACCACGTCCAGCACCACGGTTCCGTCGACTGTCTCATGGGTGACGAGCAGCGAGGCCAGCCGGTCCAGGGCGGCCCGGTGGTCCCGCAGCAGGGACAGCGCCCGGTCCTCGGAACGCCGGACCAGCCGGGCCACCTCCTCGTCGACGATCCGCTGGGTCTGCTCGGAGTAGGGCCGGCGCAGCAGGTCCTCCGGCGGGGTCTCGCCGAGGAACTCCGGCGTCCCCGAGGCGTAGCCGACCGGGCCGAGGGCCGGGGAGAGGCCGAATTCCCTGACCATGCGGGTGGCGATCCGGGTGGCGCCCGCCAGGTCGTTCGCGGCGCCCGTCGAGCCCTCGCCGAAGACGACCAGTTCCGCGGCCCGGCCGCCGAGCCGGACGGCCAGGAGGTCGGTGAGGTAGCTCTCGCTGTAGAGGTGCCGTTCGGCCTCGGGGAGCTGCTCGGTGACGCCGAGGGTGACGCCGGCGGGCAGGATGGTCACCTTGGCGACCGGGTCGGCGTGTTCGCACAGGGCGGCGACGAGGGCGTGCCCGGACTCGTGCACCGCGACCGAGTGCCGTTCCTCGGGGAGCAGGGCGTTGGACGTCTCGCGGCGTCCCAGGAGCACCCGGTCCCGGGCGGTGTCGACGTCGTGGGCCGTGATGACGGCGCGGTCCGCGCGGACGGCGTTGATGGCGGCTTCGTTGACGAGGTTGGCAAGGTCCGCTCCGGAGAACCCCGGTGTGCCGCGGGCGACGGCGTCCAGATCGACGTCCTCGGCGAGCGTCTTGCCTCGTGCGTGCACCGTCAGGATCGCCGCCCGCTCGTTCTGGTTGGGCAGGGGGACGGTCACCTGCCGGTCGAAGCGGCCGGGGCGCAGCAGGGCGGGGTCGAGGGCGTCGGGGCGGTTGGTGGCGGCCAGGACGACGATGCCGCTGCTCTCGTCGAAGCCGTCCATCTCGGCGAGGAGCTGGTTGAGGGTCTGTTCCCTCTCGTCGTTGCCGCCGAGCCTGCTTCCCCCGCCGCGCCGCCCGCCCACGGCGTCGATCTCGTCGATGAAGATGATCGACGGCGCGCGTTTGCGGGCCTCGTCGAAGAGGTCGCGTACGCGGGAGGCGCCGACTCCCACGAACATCTCGACGAAGGCCGAGCCGGTCACCGACAGGAACGGTACGTCCGCCTCGCCCGCGACGGCGCGTGCGAACAGGGTCTTGCCGGTGCCCGGGGGCCCGACCATGATGACGCCGCGCGGCCCCTTGGCCCCGGCGGCGGCGTAGCGGCCGGGGTTGCGCAGGAAGTCCACGACCTCGCCGATCTCCTGTTTCACGCCGTCGTACCCGGCGACGTCGTCGAAGCGGGTGGTCGGCCGCTCGGCCTCGATGATCTTCGCCCGGGAGCGGCCGATGGCGCTGATGCCGCCGGTGAGGGAACCCGCCGTCCGGCGGATGCTCCACAGGAGGATGCCCATCAGGACGAGGAAGGGCAGCGCGCCCACCAGCACGGACGTCCAGACGCTGCCGCCGCTGCGCGTGGCCGTGATCGTCACGTGCTGGGCCTGGAGTCGCTGTTCGAGGCCGCCGGTGCCCAGGGCCGTGGGAAGTTGCGTGGTGAACTTCTTTCCGTTCTTGAGCGTGCCCTCGACGGTTCCCTTGTCCCCGACGTCCACCGTCTTCACCTGACCGGCGTCCACCTTGCCGACGAAGTCGCTGTACGAGAGCTGGGCGGCGGCCGGGCCGGAGAGCCCTCGGGCCAGCAGGATGAACAGGAGGAGGTTCAGCAGGACCAGGGGCACCATCCAGCGCCGCCTCGGGGACGCGGGAGGCTCCGGGGGCCGGGGTCGTGGCTTCGACGGCTCCCCCGGCGGCCGGGGCCGTGCCGGAGGCGCCCTGTGCCGGTGCCGGTGCGGCAGCCGTACTCGAGTGATCACCGCCTGCTCCTCCCCCGCGAGTCCCCCGCGAGAGGTTCACTTCCACGGTAGTCGGCCTCTGACCTGGCCTCTTCCACCCGGCATGCAGGGGCCACGCCGCTGCACCAGTATGGGTGATAGCCCCGGAAAGCACGATCGGCTGGGAGATGGCCATGGTCTCGTCCGCGGACCGCCGACCGGTCGTCGTCGGCGTCGACCCCGACCCCGCCAGGCGGACGGCACTCGCCTGGGCGGCCGACGAGGCGGCCCGGCGCCGGGTACCGCTGCGCGTCGTCCACGCCGAGGGAACGCCTACGCGCGGTTACCGCAAACGCGAGGTCCGGCCGTCCTGGGAGGAGTGGAACGAGGCACTCCATGCGGCCGGGGAGCATGTGCTCCAGGAGGCGGTGGCGTTCGGCGAGACCCGGCAGCCGCAGGTGGAGGTGTCGGGGGTACTGGCCGAGGGGGATCCGGTATGGGTGCTGCGGGAGCAGGCGCGGGACGCCACCGTCGTGGTGGTGGGATCGCAGCACCTGAGCCGGGTGCGGGAGGTCTTCGGCTCCGCTTCGGTCGCCCTGCCCCTGATGGCTCACACGTCCCGCCCGGTGGTCGTCGTGCCCGAACCCGCGCACAGCGCGGAGCGGCCGCCGTACTTCGTCGTCGGAGTGGACGGCAGTGCCCACTCCGCCGCGGCGGTCGACTTCGCCTTCGAGGAGGCCGCCCTGCACGGCGCCGCGCTGCGGGCGGTGTACGCGTGGTGGCCGGGGCACTTCGACGTACGGGACGAAGAGGCCGCGCGGGAGGAGTGCCGGCGGCTCCTCTCCGAGACGGTGGCCGGCCGTACCGCCGCGCACCCCGGAGTGGAGCTCCACCACGAGCTCCTGACCGGGCACCCCGTCGAGGTGCTGACCGAGGCGTCCGCCCGGGCCCTGGGGGTGGTGGTGGGCACCCGGGGCCACGGCGGCTTCACCGGGATGGTCCTCGGCTCCGTCAGCCAGGGCGTGCTGCACCACGCGCGATGCCCCGTCATCGCCGTCCCGCACCCGCCCGCCCCGGAATGAGGGGGAACCCGGCTTCACCGACTCAGGCCGGCGGCGCGTCGCCGGTGGCCTCCTTGAGTTCGCCGGTACCGAAGGGGAGCCAGGTCAGGCCGTGGGTGCTCGGCGTCGTGCCCGTGCGGGCGACGGTGACCGTGGAGCCCCGGGGGACGACGGCGGTCAGCCGGCTCCCGGGGTCGCCGGGGGCCCGTTCCGCCAGGCGGGACTGGACGCTCGTGAGGCGGCCGGGGCGGCCGGCCGGGGTGACCGTGACCGTCAGGGTGGGCGGCGGGTCCTCGGTGTCGGGCACGTCCTGGTCGGCGCGTACGTGGCCGACGAGGAACCCGTCGGTCTCGGCGGTGTACGTGAGCGAGGGCGCGTCGCCGAGGTCGAAGGCGGCGGAGAGGTACGTGAGCGTGGTGTTCCCGTTGACGGTGAGGTCGTTCACGACCAGGTCCGGCCGGGCGACGGTGACCATGGTGTTCATCGCGTACTCCGCGGTGTTCCCGCCCTCGGTCACCGCCACCACGAGCGTGAACGCGGTGTCGCGGTGCAGGGGCGGGGACGGCCAGTAGCGGACGCCGGTGACGTCGCACGGTTCGCCGTCGTGCAGCATCGTGTACGTCGCCCCGGGCCGGGAGTCGCCCCGCCAGGTGAGCTCCGCCGGGGTGCCGCTGGCGACGAGGAGCGTCTCGGGCCGGAAGTCGCCGGTGGTGAAGCCGGCGGGGACCTTGGCCAGGGGCCACTCCTCGGTTTCGCTGTCGGGGACGTCCTTGATGCGCTCCTCGATCGTCAGCTTGCTCGTGCCGACCTCCGCGTTGATCTCGATGTGGGCCAGGGCCAGTTCCAGCTCACCGCCGGGCGGGACGGTCGCGGAGCGCTTGGGGGTGAGCAGGGCCGACCCCGGGGTGTCCCCGTCCAGTTCGAACCGCCATTTCGCGGTGTCGTTCGCCTGGGGCTCGGCGCTGCCGGGGTTGTTGCTGAGGTCGCATGATCCGATGCCCACGGGGAAGGTGAAGCGGACCGATGCGATGTGGACGGCGCGCTGCTGGTGGTTGGTGACGGTGATCCGCAGGGTCGCCGTCTTCGGCGTGGACCCCTGCGAGACCTGGATGGGTGTCGGCTCGCTCACCACGTCGTAGGTGAGCACGCAGGTGCTGTCGCCGGGGCGTCCGGTCGGCATCGGGATACTCACCCCCACGCCGGGCCGATGGCGAGGTACGCATTGTTGCCCAGCGCCGCGCCGAGGGGGAACTCCGCCACCGGGTCGCCGCCGTTCACCGGGAGCTTCTGCACCGAGTCGGCCCGTTCGGAGGTGACGAAGAGGAATCCGCCGTCCGGCGACACGGCGACGGCGTTCGTCCGGTCGCGCGGCGTCCGTACGGGCGTGACCTCGCGAACGGCCTGAACGTCGATCACCTTGATCTCGTGGCCGCGGTTGGCGACGTAGACGAACGCGGCGTCCGGCGACGGGGCGAGCTGTTCCGGCGACTGCCCGACCGGGACCAGGGGAGGGTCGCCGGCTCCGGCGGTCATCGCGACGGCGACGGCGTTGACGCCGCTGTGGATGCCGAAGCACAGGGTGTTGCCGTCGGGGGTGAGGGCCGTGCACATGGCGGTGATCGGGCCGCCGAAGCGCCGGCCGACCGTGTTCGTCGTGGGGTCCACCACCGCCACCACGGGATCGCCGTCGGTGGCGACGTAGACGCGGTCGCCTTCGGGTGAGGCCACGATGCCGTCCGGGGACGGGCCGACGTCGATGGACCGTGCGGCCCCGGTGGTGAGGTCGATCGCGTGCGCGGTCCCCGCGAGGGGGTTGGTGACATAGGCGGCGGACCCGTCGGGCAGGACCGTCACCCGGTAGGGCCAGACGCCCGCCCCCACCGTGCGGAGCGTGCCGGCCGTGATGTCGAGGAGCGCGAGGTTTCCCTCGCCCCCGCCGTCGCCCTTCGCGGTCGACAGGGTGCGGAACCCGTCCGGAGAGATCACGACGCCGCCGGGTTCCACACCCACCTGGCTCTGGCGGATCCGCTGGCCGCTGTCGGCGTCGAAGACCCACAGCCGGCCGTCGGACCCGTCGAGCACGCTCAGGAACGTGCGGTGGAGCCAGCGGTCGCGCAGCGCCTTCGCACCGGAGGTGACCCGGTGGGCATCGGGGTCCGTGTCGCACTCCACGGAGCGCGTCCCGCCCGGGGCGACCAGGTAGCCGTTGCGGGTGGCGGGGTGGTTGAACGCCGCCACGACACCGCCGTAGACCTCGGAGTCGGGATACGAGGCATTCGCCCAGTCCTTCTCCAGCGTGCCCTGTTCCAGGACCTCGTCACCGTCCAGGTCGTAGTTGACGAACTGGCCGCCGCGGAACAGGTACACCGTGCCGTCGGACGCCGCCATGCCCGCGTCCACGCCCTGGGTGAAGTCGGGTGCGCCGTTGCGCAGGCCGGGGAACTTGTCACCGATCTGGACCGGCGCCGCGCCGCCCACCGGTTCGTTCTTGGCGATGTCGTAGAGGACGCACGTCGAGCCCTTGAAGAAGTAGACGCGCTGGGTGTCGGTGGAGCAGGTGGCGTCGACTCCGCCGAGGTAGGTGGCGGGGAGCTGGGGCCAGAGCTCGCGGAGCGTGGTCCCGCGCCGGGGCGGTGCGGTCGACGCCGCGTCGTACTGGACGGCCCAGCCGCCCCGGATCATGTAGACGGCGGCCGGGGCGTCGCCCGAGTCGGGAACGCTGAAGGCGGCGTTGATGCCTGCGGGGGTGAGATCGGTCGAAGCGGTGGTGGTCTCGGTCATCGCTGGGGCCTTCCCGGGTGCTGGGCGGGTGACGGTCGGCGTTCGGCTTCCGGTCGGTGCGGGCTCACTCCTCGATCACCCGCAGTGGTCCCGTGCCGAACGGGAACCACGTCAGGGCGGCGGTGAACGCCCCGCCGTCGGCCTTCTGCACGACGCTCACCGTCGAGCCCTGCGGCACCGGGACCAGCAGGCTGGCCTCCTGGTTGTCGGTGCCGCCGCGGGCTTCCCAGGACTGGGCGGCGAACTTCTGCTGCCTGAGGCCCGGTGGGGTGACGAAGACGTTGAGGGTGGCGGGTGCCCCGCTCTGGTTGGTCTTGATGTAGCCGGTGATCACACCGTCGGTGTCGGCCGCATACCGCCATGTGCCGCTGCCGGTGCCGCCGGCGACCTCCTGGGCCTGGCCGAACAGCCGGACGACGCCGTTGGCGTCGAGGCTGCCGACCTCCAGGTCGGGCACGTCGACGGTCACGGCGGTGGTCAGGCCGTAGGTGACCGGGGCGCCGTCCTTCTCCGTGGTGGCGAGGATCATGAACGCGGTGGCCGTGCGGAGGGGCGGCGACGTCCACTCACCGTTGCCGTCGACGATCTTGTCGTTGACGGTCTCGCGCTGGTCGCCGTAGAAGAGCTCGTAGTCCGGGCCGTCCACGCACTTCCACGTCAGGGTGACGGTCTCGCCGTTGGGGACGATGGTCCGGTCGGGCCGGAAGTCCTCCAGCATGGCCTCGGCGGGTGCCTTGGCCAGCTTCCTGTCGCCGGCCGCGCGCTCGCGCAGCACCCCGGCGGCGTCGCCGGCGGTCTCGCTGATGCCGAGGGCGGCCGTGCCGACCGCCGCGTTGACCACGACGTCCGTGAGGGTGATGACGATCCGTTCGCCGGGCTTGAGTTCGGTACCGGGCTCGGTGGGCCGTACGCGGAACACGCCGTCGCCGTGGTGTTCGGCGTGCCAGCCGGTGGTGTCCGACACGCCCGCCGTGATCGTCTCGGGGGTGGCCGTCAGGGCGTGGGGCTCTTCCCCCACCGGCAGCGTGATGGTGATCGTGTCGCAGAGGACAGTGCCGGGGCCGGGGTTGGTCGCGGCGATCCGCACGGTGGCACGGCCGTCGTGGGAAAGGGCGTCGGGGGAAGGGCCCTCGTCCGGACGGCTCCCGTGCGGACGGCCGTCGGGCCGGTCGTCCGTGCGGACGTGGAGCAGCGCGGGGCTGGTGTGGACGGTGTAGGAGAGCGCGGTGGTCATGACGTGCTCCGGGGGGACTGAGGGGCTGCCGGGTCCTGGAGGGGCGCCCGTCGGGCGGCGTCGTTGGAGTTGCCGGCGTCGCCGAGCGCGCCGGACAGCTGGAGGAAGCCGTGCCGGGCCGCCGCGGTGGTGTCCGTGAGGGCCAGCGTGCCGTCGGGCGTGGCGAGGGGGTAGGAGGTCCAGCCCGCGGGGGCGGCCGCGGCCGGCTGGGCCCACTGCCAGGTGCCGCGCCGGCCGGACGGGCCGGGCATGACCAGGTGTTCGGTGGACGTGCCGCCCTGTTCCTCGGCCGCCATGCGGCTGCCGGCGAGGAGCGGGCCCATCCGGAACGCCAGCTTCATACGGCCGAGGGGTCCGCGCACCCAGGTCGGCGGCAGCAGGAGCCGTCCCACGGGCAGGATGTCGGTGACGGCGTGGACGGCGGCCCAGGGGTCGGCGAGGAGCGTGACCCAGGCGGCGGTCTCGTCCGTGACCTGGCCGGGCGGGACGACGGGCCGGGCGGGGACGGCGATCTCCTGGCCGTCGATGGGGACGACGTACCCCGACCCCTGGGTTTCGGCGGGCGGTTCGGCGACCGTGTGGAGGCGGGTGTAGTCGGTGCCGAGGAAGAAGCCGGCGAGCCCGTCGCTCAGCAGGTCCGCCGCGCCCAGGCGGACGTTCCACGGATAGTCGGTGAACTCCGGGTCCGGCGGGGTGACGACGTCGCCCCACGACGAGGCGGTCATCGGCGGTCCGTCGAGCTCGAACTTGAGGCGGGTGCGCAGCAGGGCCATGGGCCGGCCCACCAGGGCCGCCAGGCTGTCGTCCTCCTCGCCGCTCGCGGTGGCGGACATGCTGTGGTCGACGGCGGTCAGCAGCTCGGCGAAGGCGTCGGCGCCGGCGGCCAGGAGCTCGGTGACGAAGCCGTGCAGGTGGGGCAGGTCGGCGGCGAAGTCCCGTCCGGACGGGGTGTCCGGGGCGGGGTCGGGGTAGGGCGAGCCGGGCAGCGGGTCCCAGACGGCGACCTGCTGGTGGGTGGTGTTCAGCACGGTGCGGATCTCGCCGAGGGCGGTGCCGTCCGGGGCGTGCACGAGCAGCGACCGGGAGAGGTGGTTGGCCACGAGCCAGCCGCAGACGGGCGTCTCGCCCCGGGCCTCGCCGGGACCCGCGTCGACGTCGACGCGGGCGTGGTCGTCCCGGGTGGAGACGAAGTCGAAGCGCAGCCGGGTGGGCTGGAGCAGGCGCGGGGGCAGCTCGGCGAAGCGGTACGGGTTCTCGGGGATCACCGTGATGTCGGGGGTGACGCTGTCGGCCCGCTGGAGGGGGAACTGGAGCACGTTGTCGGGGCTGATGACGGCCAGGGAGCGGCCGAAGCGGTCGACGACGTGCAACTGCTCGAAGGCGAGCTGGGCCGCCCGGACGGGCCGGAACTCCCGGCCGGGCCCGGAGGCCGGTCCGGGGTCGGGGATCTCGCTGAGCGAGACGCGGGAGGTGCTGTTGTCGACGAGGGCCGCGAGGTGGTCGGTGGGGACGATGTTCGTGGAGACGGTGTGCTGGGCGAGCCAGTCGTTGACGCCGTCGATGCGCTGGGAGAGCTGGTCCCAGTCCTTGGCTTTGGCGCGCAGTTCGTGCAGCTTCTCCACGGGGCCCCGGGGGTGGCCGGCGGCGTGCTGGGCGAGGCGGGCGCGGGTGGCGAAGCCGGGGAGGGGGTTGAGCAGGGCCCGTCCGGTGAGGGTGCCCGGGTCCTGGGCGTTGTCGCCCTGCCAGCGGTAACGGGTGCCGTCGAACCGCCAGTTGTCCTGGTCGCCGGTGCGGTAGGGCGTCGGGTAGCAGTTGAGCTTCCAGATGAGGTGCAGCGGGGACCAGGGCTGGCGCCACTGCCGCGTGAAGCGGGCGAGGCTGCCGGTGACGTAGTCGTCGGAGTCGTGGTGTGCCAGTGCCTCTTGAAGTGCCGTCGTGCCCGGATCGTCGCCCGGGGAGAGGGACGCGAGGTCGAGGAGGAAGAACTCGCCGAGGAGGGCGCCCATGGCGGCCGGCTCGGGCATGCCGGTCAGATCGGGGGCGGGCGGGTCCGCGGGCGGCCGCGTCATCTCGCCGCCGACGCGGACGGCCGTCACCGTCTCGGTGCCGGTGCGGCAGGCCAGGTCCGCCTCGTCGGTCAGGGGCCGGTCGAGCTTGGCGCCGCGGACGATGACGGAGGGGTCGGGGGTGCTGTGGAAGGCGGGTTCGGCGACGCGCTGGAGCTCGCGCCCCGGCGCGAGGCCCTTGTCGGCTGCGTAGGCGGCGACGTCTTCGGCGAGTTTTTCGGCGGTGTCGCCCCACGGGATGAGCGAGCGCAGGCCACCGTCGCCGTCCTCGCCGAAGAGCGCGTCGAGTCCGGCCCGGACCTTCCCGGCGGCCGAGGCCGGGTCGTCGGTCATGAACTGGGCGTCGCACGCCGTGTCCCAGCCGTCCGGCCGGGTCGGCCTGCCGCGCAGCCACCACAGCCCGTACAGGCGGCGCTGGTGGTGGGCGAGGTCGCGGGAGACGGCGTCGTGCTCGGCCTGCGTGGCGTTGAGCTCGTCCAGCCACACCTGCTCGTCGGCCGTCTGCTGGGGGGTGCGTGCCGGTGCCCGGCTGCCGTCGGGCTGCGGGCGGTCGACGATGCGCCAGGTGTAGCCGCCCTGGTCCGCGCCGAACCAGGTGCGGCGCAGGGCCTGGTCGAGGGCGGTGTCCCCGTCCTCGTCGAGGACGTCGAGGAGGTCGTACGAGAACGCCTCCCACAGCCGTGCCGCCTCGGGGTCGTCCAGGGCCGCCGGGTGGAGGGCGGTCTCGGCGTCGGTGACGATGTGCCCGACGGCGACGTCGATGCCGGCGACGCCCTCGGGCTTGTCGGAGATGGGGCGGTCGCCGTCGGCGTCCCAGGACAGACCGAGGGCCGAGCCCGCGTACAACGACCGCGCCGGGCGGAAGGTGCCGTCGGTGGTGGCCCAGCGCAGGGAGTCGAGCAGGGCCCGGACGTCGCCGCCGGGCGGCGCGGCGAGGATGTCCCAGCCCTGGTCGGAGTACCAGCCGATGACGAGGTAGCTGAGCAGGGAGGGGCCGTCGAGGTCGGTGAGCGGGTCGTGGAGGGAGAAGACGTCCTCGTGGTACGGCTGGTACGTCGCGAAGGTCGGCAGTCCCGGGCCCGCCGCGGTGAGGAAGGGGATACGGCCGGACCGTTGTTCGGGCAAGGGGCCGTCGGCAAGGTTGTGGGAGCGGCCGATCCAGGCGGGCGTCAGCTTCGTGGCCCAGGGGTCGAGGAACGGGGTCGTGGCGTCGTCGTCGTTGAGGTAGTCGCTCTCGACGATCCAGCCGGCGGCGGTGGGAGCCGCCTCGGGCTGTCCGGCGGGGCGGCTGTAGCGGACGACGAGCCAGCGGTTGGGGACGTAGGGGAACTCCACTCGCCCGGCCGGGCCGTCCTGGCGGCCTCGGCGCAGTGCGTCGGGCAGCAGCCACTGCAGGTGGATGCCCTGGTCGGGCTTGGCGGACGCGCTCTGGAAGGGGTCGGGCTCCGGTGGCTGCCGCTCGTCCAGCCGCTCGAAGTCGGGGTACCAGCGGCGCCAGGTCTCGTTGTCGCGCACGCGCCTGTTGACCAGGAGCGCGTCCACCTGGACGGGAACGATCAGGGGTGACGGGGAGCTCATGCTGCTGGTCCTTAACTCTGGCCGGCGGGGTCAGGGGTGAAGACGATGCGTTGCGGTGCGTTGACGAGCTCGACGGCGAGCGCGCCGGGGCCGAGCGGGGCGTCCGGGTCGAGCCGTCCGGCGGCGCGGAGCGCGGCGGCCATGGCGGGGACCAGCGCGTCGGTGCCGGTGGCGACGTCGAGGACTTCGGGTGTCCCGCCGCCGGTGGCCGGGCGCAGGAACCGGCTCATGCCGGGCTCGCCCGCAGGCGGGAACGCCTGGCCCAGCGAGTCCCCGATGGGGTCGGTCAGGCGGCGCAGTCCGATGCGGTCGCCCTCGTCGATACCGAAGTGGATGCCTTCGTGCGGCTCGCGGAACACGACCTGGTCGGGCACTCCGTCGACGAGGCAGAGGAGGAGGTCGGGGCCGATGGCGGCGCGGTGGACGATGTCGAGAAGCTGCGGGTCGGTGCCCGCCGCGCCCGTGCGCTGTGGCTCGACGACGACGTCGGGCCAGCCCTTCACCAGCGCGGAGCGCATCAGGAGGCCCGACAGCGGGCGCGGCGGGTCCAGTGTCTCGCGTGCGAGGTCGTTGACGGCCGCGTCGAGGGAGGTGCCGATGCCGGTGCTGAGCACGCCGTCGCGCAGGGCGGCGCACCACTGGGCGTCGACGTGGAAGAACCGCAGGCTCTCGGGCGGCAGCATGCGGGCGTCGGGCACCAGGTGGCCGAGTGGTGTCGCGGCCAGCAGCGCCACCTGGTCGAGCGCGTCCGCGAGCGGGGCGAGGGGCGTGGCGAGGGCGGTGCGCAGCAGGTCGCGGGTCGTGGCGGCGCGCAGCCGTTCGTGCAGGGTCGCGGCGACGGTGGGCCGGGGCACCCCGGCGGCGGCCCGCCGTGGTGCGGGGGCGGCGGTCGTGTCGGCGGCGGCCGGGGTGGTGGCGGCCGTGTGGAGGCGGGCGCCGAGGCCGTCCTCGATGAGCTCGTGGAAGCGGTCGCGGGCCGGGTGCGGGCTCGTACGGCCCCTGGTCAGGGCCCGGTGGGCGAGGCGCCGCGACCGGGTGCGGAAGGCGGACACGGCCGCGGCCAGGGTGGCGTCGGACAGGGCGAGGGCCCGGCCGAGGGTGAAGGCGGCCGCGTAGCTGACGTCGAAGACGCCGGTGTCGGTGAGGTAGATCAGCGCCTCGTCGGCGTGGCGGTGGTGGCCGCCGTCGGGGACGGGCACGCTCTGGGCGACCCCGGGCGTGAGGGGTCCCCGGTACCAGGCGAAGGAGTGCTCTCCGGAGGGCAGGGCGTGGTCGACCGGGACGTATCCGAGGTCCAGGCGCTCGGTGGCGGCGCTCGCGGCGGCGGTTCCCGGTGCCCGGGGGCGCAGGCGCAGCCCGAGGCCGGCCGGGTCGTCGGCCATGTGCCGGATCAGCGTGGCGAAGTGGGCGTTGGCGTCGGGCGCGGCCTCGAAGGACCAGGCGCGCAGGGACACCATGCGCACGACGGACGGGCCGGGCGGGGTGCCGTCGAGGTGGCCGGCGAAGCCCTCCAGGGAGACCAGGTGGGCGGCGTAGCGTCCGGCGGTGCGGGGGAAGCGGTTGGCGACGACGACGGCGTAGTCGCCGACCTCCAGTTCCTCTCCGGCGCGGCGGACGCGCGGTGACTGCCGGTCGGTGACCTTGCGGACGTGGCAGAGGTGGGTGAGGTCGTCGCGGCGGGGTACGGCGGCGGCGAAGACGTCGGCGGGTACGTCGATGGTCGAGCAGGAGCTGTCGTGCAGTTCGGGCGGGACCTCGGCGTCGAGGGTGATGTCGGGGACGAGGACGTCGCCGGTGGTGGTGAGGAGTTCGCGGACGGTGCGTGTGCTGACGTGCCCCTGGGCCTTGGGGTCGTCGGGGAGCTCGCCTTCGGCGAAGAGGAGCAGGGCCAGCCAGGGCAGGTCGGGTGCCGCCGGGTCCAGGGCGCGTTCCCAGGGGAGGATGAGCCGGTTGAGGGTGATGTGCGGCAGGACGTACTCGAAGGCGCCGCTCGCGGCGGGCGCGGGGTGGAGGGCGTGGACGAAGGAGTCGTCGAGGGTGAACTGCGGCGAGCGGATCTCGAAGTTCTGCCGGGCGGTGGGCAGGGAGTCCGTGCCCACCTTCTCGCCGGAGACCGTGTGGTCGAGCGTGATCGTGTAGAGGCCGCCGGGTGCGGCCGGGACGTGGTTGTCGTGGAAGTGGACGCTGAACCGGGGGGTGTCCCCGGCAGCGGCGGGCTGCGTCATGGTGGATTCCCTCGCGCGGTTCAGATCGTCAGGGGTTCGGCGGTGAGGGCGCCGGTGGTGGCGAGTGCGGCGAAGCCGTCCAGGCGGTCGTGCGAGGGCGGTGCGACGCCGAGTCCGGCGAGCTCGGCGTACAGGGCGTCCCGGGCGGGCACGGTGGAGCCGGCGATGCCGGTGGCGATGGCGCCGATGCTGGTGGGTTCCTGGCCCTCCTGCCAGGCCCGGGCCCGCGGGCCCGTGGGCGGGTCGGCCGGGGTGATGGGCAGGGCGTGGCTGGGGTCGAGGTCCTCGAAGCCGAGCGAGACGTCGGTCATCTCGCCGGGTGTCGGCCCGTCCTGGGGTGCGGGCACGGTGACGGTGAGGCCGATGATCCGATCCGGCAGGAGCGCGGACGACCCGGTGTCCGCGACGGTGGGTTCGCCCGTGCCCCACAGGGCCTGCGGCACGTTGGTGGTGACCGACTCGATCGCCCAGCGGCGCTGGACGGGGTCGAAGCCCGGGTCGTCCCCCAGCTGTACGGTCAGCTTGTGCTCGGACGCCAGGCCGGTGGCGTCCATGGGCCGGATGTCGAGGGCCGGGCCGGTGAACTCCTTCGTCGTGACGGTGGCCTTGGAGGCGGGCACCGGTGTGGCGGTGGAGAAGGAGAAGCCGTCGGCGGAGACGACCCAGCGGTCGTCGCCGTCGGCGCGGCGGCGGGCGCGGACGGACTCGTTCTCGGGCAGGATGCCGGTGAGCGGGGTGATGCGCAGCATCTCGTCGCGGGCGGGGAGCTGTTCCTGGAACTCGCTCCAGCTCACTTCCTTGACGCGGGTGCCCGGGCCGGCCCCGAAGGACACGTCGAAGCTGATGCACCACAGGTGGACGGTGGCGATCCCGCCGACGGGCGGGCCCCACAGGTCGAGGTCGACGCCGACCTCGCCGCGGACGGTGAACAGCCACAGGTCGACGGCGAAGCCGATGCGGACGCCGACGCCGAGCCGGAACCAGAAGGGCTTCCACTGGATGAGGGCGTCGAGCCGGGCGGTCAGCCAGGCCTCGACGATGCCGGCGTGGAAGGACACCTCCAGCCTGCCGCCGACCATGAACGCCGAGGGGGTGAGCGCGGTGTACGCCTCACCGCGCACGGTGACGCAGCTGGAGATGCCCCAGGTGTAGCCGAGCCGAGGCACGTCCGGGTAGTGGTCGGGCCGGTCGTACCCGGGCGCGTAGCCGCCGAGGCAGAAGACGAAGTCGCCCTCGTGGGAGCCGCCGAACCAGGTCCGGTAGGCGAGGCCGCCCGTCAGCCGGCACTCGGGGTCCAGGACGTAGGACTCGGGGGTGAGTTCCGCGGCGAGGGCGAGCATGTGGTCGCGGGAGGTGTACAGCGCCTGCATGGCGAGCTGGACGCGGGCGATGGCGGGGCCGGAGTCGCGGCGCACGGGGAAGGAGGCGGTGGCCAGGCCGAGGACGGCGATGGTGAAGTCGTCACCGAACTCGACCAGGGCGAGGACCTTGCCGTCGACGAGCCGGAAGACGGTGAAGTCGATGCCGAGCGCGAACCAGATCTGCCCCTGCGCGGGACTCAGCCACGGCGGCCGGCCGGCCGATCCGTCGAGGAGGTCGTCCAGGACCTCCAGCGGGGGCCGTTCCGTGCCGGCGCCCAGCTCGGCGACGAAGGGGAAGGACGGCGTCTCGGCCGGGGACGGCAACCGGACCGAGCTGTTGTAGCCGAAGCCGGCGGCGATGCCGCGCACCTGGAACGGGGGCGGGCCCAGGCCGTTGCGGCCCGCCAGGACCCCGTAGAGGAACAGCGACGGGTAGCCGCCCTCGGCGCGGGCGTAGGCGCCGAGCACCTTGACGCTCACCACCTTGGCCTCGATGACGGCCATGCCGGCGAACAGCATGTCGTAGGGCGACTGGGCTTCCTTGACGAGGAACGCGCCGCCGATCCGGACGGGGGGCCGGTCGTAGGAGAGGCCGAGCCCTTCGAGGGTGGGCCGGAAGTCCCAGTCGCCGTCCGCCAGCCGGATCGCGAACCCCAGCTTGGACGCGCTGAGTTCGATGCCGCCCGCGTCGACGGTGGTGTCGATGGTGACCCGGGCCGTGCCGTCGCTGTAGGACAGCCCTATCTCGGAGAGCCGCAGGGGCCCGAACGTGGCGTCCAAGGGGATGGACGCCTGTGCGGGGACGTCGTCCTCGTCCGCCCCGGCGATGAGCTCCGCGCGCGGGGGCGGGGTGGGGCCCGGCTGGGGCTTGCGCCGCAGCGGGTACACCAGGCCGTAGTTCTTCTCCGAGAGGGCGGTGGCCGCGGTGACCGCCAGCGACGCCCCGGCGGTCAGGCTGCGGGTGGGCAGGCCGAGTTGGACGCCGGCGTTGCCCATCAGGTCGTTGAGGGCCTTGACCTTGCGGACCTTCATCGCCGCGGAGAGGTGGAAGGCCTGGAGTCCGGCGAAGACGAGGTCGTCGTCGATCGGGGCGTACTCACCGACCGACGGGAGGTCGGCCAGGCCCGCCTCGTACTTGCCCTGCAGCAGGACCATCCGCAGCCGGGGGCCGGCCGAGCCCGTGCCCGCCTTCTGCGGGAGGGAGGCGAAGGCGAGCTGGACGTACTCGGTGGCGGCCGAGAGGACGAACGCCCGCTTCTTCTTCTCGTAGGCGAACGCGACCTGTTTGAGCACCGGAACGAGGGCGGGCGGCAGGTCGGCGGGGGCGGTACCGAGGGCGTGGGCGACGTCGTCCCAGGACAGGCCGTCGTCGGACGACCAGTCGCCGATGAGGGCACCGTCCTGGTAGGAGGCGGTGAACGTCATCGTCTTCGCCTCGCCCCCGGCGTCGGCGAAGGCGATCACGAGTGCGGCGGAGAACCCCTGTGCCCCGGCGGACAGTTGGAGGTGAGGGGCGAACGGGTCCTCCTCGCCGGAGTCCTCCTCGGTCGCCGGCAGCGTGAAGTCGAGCATCACCCCCGTGACCGACTGGGTCGGCCCGTCGACGGTGAACGAGACGACCACGGGACACGGGCCGTCGACCACGGTGAAGGAGAGCGTGCCCGCCACGGTCACCTCGCCGCGGTTGGGCACCGACCCGTTCACGGTGAGGTCCGCCGACGTCAGCCACGTCTCGAACAGCGGGCCGACGCCGGGGATGTCCCCGATGAGGTCCCGCGCCAGGACGAAGTCCCCGCCTTCGTCGGGGAAGAGATCGAGCAGGTCTTTGAGCGAGAGCGCCATGGGTTCTCCCCGGCCTTGGTGGAACGACTTCGACACCGGGCGGAATCATGGCATGCACACAACGCCACTTCAGCGGGTATGGGTAATGATTCCCTGCGGTAGCAGGCATTTCCGGCCATGGGAGATTCTGGACGTTTTCGCGCCACGCGCTCCGCGCGGGCATATGACGCCCAAGGGTGACCGTAGCGGTGACCGTAGCGGTGGGCGGCCCGGGGACGCCGACGGGCCCCGGCGGACGGCGCGATACCGCCGGGCGGGTACGCGCCATGGCCGACATCGAACGATGCCGGCCCGTGCCACGCCGTGGTCAGACGGGCGTGGTGACGCGCGCCTGGGTGATGAGCCGGTCGAGCAGCGTGAGCAGGCAGCCGCGGGCGTCCTCGCGGGAGCGGGCGTCGAGCAGGAGGACGGGGGTGTCCGGGTCCCTCAGGTGGAGGGCCGACTTGATCTCCTCGGCGGTGTACGGCTGCTCGCCGTCGAAGCAGTTCGCGCCGACGATGAACGGCAGTCCGCGGTTCTCGAAGAAGTCGATGGCGGGGAAGCCGCGGTCCAGCCTCCGGGTGTCGACCAGGACGATCGCCCCGAGCGCCCCGTTCAGCAGGTCGTCCCACATGAACCAGAAGCGTTCCTGGCCCGGTGTGCCGAAGAGGTACAGGGCCACTCCGGCGTCGGTGAGGGTGATGCGGCCGAAGTCCATCGCGACCGTGGTCGCCGTCTTGCCCTCGATGCCGTCGAGGTCGTCGACCCCGACGCCCGCGGACGTCAGCCGCTCCTCGGTGCGCAGCGGTTCGATCTCGGAGACCGCCTCGACCAGAGTCGTCTTGCCGACTCCGAAGCCCCCGGCGACCAGGATCTTGACGGGGGACGCTTCGGGTGCGGCGGTGTCATAGCCGGGCAAGGTTGTCCCTGATTTTCATGAGCAGGTGGACATTGGAGGTCTCGGAGGCGTCCAGCGGCGGCCGGTGGCGGATCAGACCGCGCTCCAGCAACTCGCCGAGGAGGACCACCATGGGAGTCAGCCGCATCCGCATCCGGGCGGCGATCTCGGCGACCGCCCGTCCGCCCGTCGACGGGCACATGGTGAGGATCTCCTGCCACTCCGTGGGCAGGCCGCCGTGACCGTGGCCGGCGTCGGCGGCCGCCGTGATCACGGTGTCCATCGTCAGGCCGTGCCGGGACGCGGCGGTACGCCCGTCGGTGAGGGCGTACAGCCGCGTCCGGCGGCGCCGTCCGGGCTGGGGGTCGGCCGCCATTACGACGTGGGCGTCTGTGAGCGTTCGGGGGTGTCCAGCCATTCGCCGAGCGCCTGCGCGGCGCGGACCGTCTCGCCGCCCAGCTCCCCGAGCCGTGCCTTGCGGGAGGCCACCACGATCAGCGTGCTGCCCGATCCGCACCCGACGATGCAGAGGTACCGGTCGTCCATCTCGACGAGTTGGCGGATCACTCCGCCGCCGTCGATCTCCCGCGAGATGGCCTTCATGGTGGACGCGATACCGGAGGCCGCAGCGGCGACCCGTTCGGCCTGGTCCCGCTCCAGCATGTAGGCGCTGAGCTTGATCCCGTCGTTGGAGAGGAGCACGGCTCCCTGGATCCCCGCGATCCTGCTCAGGTTGTTGTCCAGGATGCTGTAGATCGCATCGTTCTGTGTCGTCGTCATGGCTGGTCCTGTCGGAGCTCGAGTTCCACTTGCCTGGTGCCGTCTTCGTAGTCCGCCCAGGCGTCGGCCACCTCTTCGGGCGTGGCGGCGTCCCGGCCCACCGGTTCGGCCGCGCGCGGCTCGCGGAGCCGCTGGGTCATATGGGTCTGCGGGACGCGTTCGGGGAGAGCCGGCCGGGCGGGGGCGTCCCCGGGGCCGGACCGGGGCGGTGCTTCCGGCGTTGTGTTCCCGGCCTGCCGCGGCTGCTCCTTCCGCGGGCGGCGCGGCAGTCCGGGCGCGCCGGGGGCGGGATCGTCCGGAGCGCGGTCGTCCGCCGGATCGCCGGTCCGCTGCTCCAGGACGAGCTTCGGCCGTCGCTCCTCGGCGGGCCGCGGTGCGGGCGCGGGCTCCTTCGCCGGCCCGGGCACCGGGGTGGCGTTCCGGGTCGGCACGAGGTGCTCACCCGGGACGATCACCACGGCGGACGTTCCGCCGAACGCCGACCGGCGCAGCGTGACCGTCGCCCCGAGCTGGTCGGCGAGGTGGCCGACCACGAAGAGGCCGAGCCGGTGCGCGTTGCTGGCCAGCACGGAGTACGGCGGGGCCGTGTGCAGCCGGCCGTTCATCTCCTCGTACCTCTCGGCGGTCACCCGCGGGCCGCGGTCCTCGATCTCGACGCAGAGGCCGTCACCGACCAGTTCGGACCGGATGGCGACCCTCGCCGTCGGCGGGGAGAAGCACGTGGCGTTGTCCAGCAGCTCCGCCAGGAGGTGGCTGAGCTGGCTGATCACGCCGGCCTCCACACTGATCTCGTCCATGGCGTGCCGGTCGATCCGCCGGAAGTCCTCGACCTCGGCGGCCGCCTCCCGCAGCAGGTCGGCGATGCGCATGGGTTCCATGTGCGGGTCGGGGATCTCGCCGTCCGCCAGGATGAGCAGGTTCTCGATCTGCCGCCGCATGCCCACCGTGAGCTGATCGGACCTCATGAGCTCGGCGAGGAGTGCCTCGTCCTGGCCGAAGGTGTCCTGGATGTGCTCGGTGAGGGCGAGCTGCCGGCTGACCAGGTTCCCGGTCCGTGCGGCGATGCCGGAGGCGAACACGCTGAAGCCGTGTCGTTCGTCGGCGAGTTTGCGGTGTCCCTCGACGGACACGGCGACGGCGTGGGCGAAGGCGTCGCTGATCCGTCCGACCTCGTCCTGTTGGCCCCTGGGCCGCGGCAGTGCGTCGGCGCCGACGGTCTCTCCGCGCTGGAGTCGGTCGACGACGTCCGGCAGGGTCTTCTCGGCGACCGCGACCGTGCGGTCGTGGAGAGAGCGCAGGCGGCGCAGGACCGAACGCGTGGTGAAGACCACGACGGCGACGACCAGCAGGAGGGCGGCACCGCTCGCCGCCACCAGCAGGACGACCTGATCGTCCAGCTGCGCCGCCCGCTCGTCGGCGTGGGTGAGCAGTTCCTGCAGCTCGCTCTCGTCGAGGGTGTTCAACTGGGCGGAGAAGGTGCCGTAGGCCGCCCGCCAGTCGCCGACGTCCGGCGGCAGCGCGACGCCGGAGGCGACGTCCTTGTGCTCGGAGACGACCGCCTTCTCTATGCGGGCCTTGGTCTGCCAGGCGTTCGAGGTGAGGATCCGCTGGAGGGCGTCCTGGTCGTCGAGCGGCAGATCGAGGGCGACCGTGTCGTACAGGTAGTCGCTCGCGCCGACGGCCTCGACGAATTCACCGAACCTGGCGGACGTCAGCTTTCCGGAGGGGCCCGCCAGCGCGAGGATGGAGTCCTCGCGGGCCACCACCTCCGCCGCCGAGAACAGGGCCACGAGCGATGACGTCTCCTGCGTGAGCCCGCCGTCGTCGACGTGGCTGAAGTCTCCGTAGCAACGGATCGTTCCGCTGATCACGTCGGTGTAGTAGTCGACGGCGTCGTCCGGGCTGCCGTGGCGCGCGTCGGCGCGTTCGCGCTGGGCGCCCAGGTCGGCCAGTCGCCGGGTGACATCGCGGAGGCGGTCCTTCGCCCGGTCGGAGTGGAGCTGGTCGGGGTCCGACGACTTCAGGAACACGGCAACGGCCCGGTCGGTGTCGGCCCGGCGACCGCGCAGCTCGGCCCCGGACACGGGCATGCCCGACCACCACGCGGCGGTGCTCGCGCGCTCGGCCTGCAGCGTGGTCATGAGCCGGTACAGGGGAACGCCGGTCTGCCGGCCGGCCACCACGTCCTTGCGCAGATGCCGGGACTCCTGCACCGACCGGTCGGAACTGATGACAACCTGGACGCCCATCGCCACGGTGGGCACCACCGCGAGCCAGACGAGCAGGGTGCGCAGACGCACGGGCCGTCGTCGGCTTCTTCGCGGCGGCTCGCCCGCCGACTCACCGGCCGGCTCGCCCGCCGGTTCGCCCGGGTCTTCGGATCCTGTGGGAGTCATCAGTCCTCGTCAAACACAGCCGACCGTTTCGAAGTGAGTGCCGATCATAACCAGCCAAGTTTCAGTCAGGTCGGTGGAGGTTGCGCACAGGATTGAGCAGGAGTCACTCACGAGAATTTCATTGCCGTTTACGGTGATTGCCGGGTGTGCCCGAAAGCGGGCGCGAACGCCATCGCACCGACCGCAAAGAGTCGCGCCTTCACGGGCCGATCTCGAACCGGGGCGGCTTCAGGCCGGTGAGGCATCCGGTTTCCGGGGCGGTCGGATCGTCGAAGAAGGAAACGGCGATCTCCTGGGCGCACCGTGAGGTGGCGAACACCACATGGGGCTCGTAGGGGACCGTGACGACGGTGGCGCGGCTCAGCGTACGGGCGACGTACGGCCCTTCGGCCGCCCCGGTCTGGGAGTCGAAGCCGCCCGACAGGGCGAGGGTGGGGATGTCGCTCCGCGTGACGTCCCGGATCGAGCGCGGCGCCGCCGGGACGTTCCAGACGTCGCAGTCCGGCCGGAGGAAGGTGAGCTGCGGAGCCTGGGCCAGTACCGAGCGGGGGAACGACGGGAACGCGTCCCGGCCGCCCCGGACCGCCTCGGCCCGGCTCTCGTACGGCACCCACTCACTGCAGAAGACGCCGTAGGCGAGCCCGTGGGCGACCCTGCCGAAGGCCTGGGGGCTGAGCTTGCCGCCCGCCCACTGCTCGGCGATCCGCCGCGGGTTGCCGTGGGCCAGCTCGTCGAGGGAGCGGGGTACGCCCGGTGCCACGTGGGTGGCGGAGGTCATCCAGTTCACCAGGGCTCCACCGTCCAGGACGACCTCCACCGGCGTCGGACGGCCGGGAACCGTGACGGTGGTGGTGACCGGATGGGCTTCGAGGTCACGGACGAGACGGTCGAAGGTGGCGGACAGGTCCGGATAGCGGCGGTCGCACGCGGGCTGCTCCGCGCAGGCCTTGAACAGCCCGTCGAAGCCTTGCCGGGCGCTGCTCCAGGTCTGTGCCGACCCCGCCCTGGACGGCGGCAGGATGCCGTCGATGCCGACCGACCGGATCCCCCGGGGGTGTTGGCGCATATAGATGAGCGCCAGATGGGTGCCGTAGGAGATGCCGAACACGTTCCACTGGTCGATGCCCAGTGCTCCGCGCAGGTCCGCGTAGTCGGCGGCGCTCTCGGTGTCGTTGTAGGCGCTGAGGTCGGCGCCGCGGTCCGTCAACCGGTCGCGACAGGCGCGTGTCGCCTCGACGTGCAGGCGCTCGGTCGACGGCGCGTCGTAAACGAGGCCGACAGCGGCGGCGTTGAACTCGTCGATGTTCGGGCAGGTGAGCGCCGGGTCGGCGGAGTAGGTGCCCCGCTGGGACATGAGGATCACGTCCCGGTCGCGGTTCAGGCCGCCGTCGATCGCCATCTTGGCCTCCCCGACGGCGTCGTCGCCGGGTCCGCCGGCGAGCCATACGACCGGGTCGGGTTTCGGTTCACCGGCCGCCGCCGGCACGATCGCCACTCCGAGGGAGATCCGCCGGCCATCGGGCTCGGCACGGTTCTCGGGCACGGTGAGAGTTCCGCAGCGGGCCCTTTCGAGCTCGGCGATCGGCTCCGGTGTCCTCGGGCAGGGGCCCGGCTCGAAGCGGGCGTCACCCACCGTCCGGGCGACCGTGCCGATCGGCGCTCCCGTGAAGGCGCCGGTGCCGTGTTCCGCGCGCGCCGGTGTCGCGAGCAGGCCGGTGACGAGGATCGCGGCCGCCACCGCGGCCGGCGTCGCGTGGAGCCGGCGCGCGGTACGGCGACGGCGGGGTGCGTGCTCGAGTGCCATCGGCCCTCCCGGTCACTTCGGGGTGATCGTGAACGGTTTCGGCGTGAGACCGGCCACGCAATCGGTGTCGGGCATGGCCGGACGGGCGAGGAACGAGGCCAGCACCCGTTGCGCGCAGGGCGATTGCGGGACCACCCAGTGCCCGATTCCAGGGATCCGTACGGACGTCGAGCGGGACAGCGTACGGGCTGCGGACCGCGCCCAGCTCGCTCCGGTCTTCGTGTCGAACGTCCCGGAGACGATGAGTGCCGGCACCGTGCTGACGGTGGCCACCCGCTGGGCGGAGGTGCGGTCCGGTACGTCCCAGACACGGCACACCCGATGCTGGAACGGAAGCTGCGGTGCCTGGGCCAGGACCGTGCCGGGCCACCCGGGGAAGGCCCGGCGCCCCGCGTTCAGCAGGTCGGACGGCGTGGAGCCCGGCACCCACTCGCCGCACGCCACCGACTCCGTCAGGCCGTGGGCGGTCTTGCCGACGACCTGAACCGAGTCGGCCGCGCGGGCCCGCGCGAAGCGCTCCGGACGCCCCCGGGCGAGCTCCTCGAGCGCCGCGGGGACGTCGGGGGCCGGGACGGCGTTGGCGACCAGCAGGTTCAGCAGCGCGCCCCCGTCGAGGACGACCTTCACCGGGTCCCCTCCGCGTGGTGGCCGGGCGTTCAGCGTCAGGGGCTGTGCTTCCAGCCTGCGCACCTGCTCGGCGAGGGTGTGGCGGAGGTCCGGGTAGCGGCTCCCGCAGCGGGGCTCGGCCGCGCATGCCTTGAGGAGGTTCTCGATGCCCTCCCGGGCGCTGCTCCAGGTCCACGGCAGAGTCGCGATCTGCGGAGGTGTGACCGAGTCGATCGCCACCGCGCGAATCCCCTGGGGATGCCTGCGCAGATAGGTGAGGGCCAGGTCGCTGCCGTAGGAGTAGCCGTAGACGTTCCACTGGGGGATGCCCAGTGCCGTGCGGAGGCCGGCGAAGTCGGCGGCGTTCTCGGTGGTGTTGTAGGCGCTCAGGTCGATTCCGTCGGCTGCCAGGCGCTTTCGGCACTTCTTCACCGAGTCCAGCATGAGCCGTTCCGCCCGCGGCGCGTCGTGGCCGAGCCCCACGTACTCCGCGTAGAAGCGGTCCAGCTCCGGGCAGGCGAGGTTCGGCCGCGAGTAGAGGTTGCCGCGCTGGGCCATGATGATCAGCGCGCGATCCCGGTTCAGGCCGGAGTCGACCAGGAAGGGAATGTCGTCGAACGTCTCGCCGCCAGGGCCGCCGGCCATGAACACCACCGGGTCCGCGGCGGGCTTCGCCGATGCGGCGGGAACGACCGCCACGGCCAGCCGGATCGTCCGGCCGCCGGCGCGGGCGCGGTTCTCGGGGACTTCCAGGAATCCACACCGCGCGGTGCTCAGCGCGGCGATCGGCTCGGGCGTCTTCGGACAGCGACCGGACACGAACCGCGCCGGGGCTGCCGGGCCGGGCCCGGCGGTACGGCCGTGCGGCGACGCGGCACCGCTCGGTATCGGGCCGAACGCCGCCAGGACCAGGGCGGCCGTGGCGGCCACCGCGTTGATGCCGCGCGTGGTCATGTGGTCCCGTTCCCCTGCCGACATCCACGGCTGCCCGGCCGGACAACACCGCGGCGGTTTGAGCGGATCATGACTTTATGGACGATACCGGGCGAGCCGGACGGGCGCACACGGGCAGCCGCGGTCCCGGGCGCGCATCCGGGCCCACCGGGCTCGGCGGGCCATAATCGAGGCGGGGGATCACCGCACACGGCCGGCCGGGGGAAACACCCGTCCCGGCATGAGGAGGAGTCCGACGTGCGTGAGGCAGACCCGGACCGAACGAGTGAGCTCTTCGAGCGGGTGGCCGCATTGCTCCAGCTGGCCCACACCGCGCTGAGCCAGGCCACAGCCGTGCTGTCCCGGCCCGCCGTCAAGGGCGGGAAGAGGATGGCCGCGGTGAACAGGACCCTCGGGGACCTGTGGGACGAGGCGGAGGACCTCGCCTCGAACGGCCTGACCACGGGCGCCGACCGGGAAGCCGACATCCGTACGGTCATCACCGACATGTACGTCGGGGAAGACGTGGGACGCATGGGCGTACTGGCGCGCCAAGTGGGTGACATCGCGTGGGCACGCCAGACGAAGCCACCGCTTCCCGCCCCCGTGCGGGACGCCGTCCAGAGGATCGCGGACGACTGTCTCGCCCTGATCGGCAGAGCACACGACGCCGTCGTCTCCCCGGCCGCCGAGCCGGTCACGGAGGCTCATCTGGCGGACATCGCCGACCAGCAGCTTCGGCTGTGCCGCATGGTGCTCTCCGACAGCGGTTCCCTCGACGTCGTCAACGCCGTGGACACCTCGGTGCTGAGCCGGTGCTACGTCGAGTGCGCACAGCGGGCCGCCGCCGTTTCCCTGCACATGGCTCTGCTCCGGGAGACGGCCCCACCGCCTGAGCCCCGCCACCGGGAAGGGTGAGGGCCGGGTCGAAGGCCGGATTCAGGGCAACCCCGCCGCGGCGGTCTGCTCGAGGATCAGCCGCCACACGTCCTGGGCGTGCACGAGCGTGTCATGAGTGACCGTCATGGCGTCCTGGAGGGGATCGTCCAGGTCGAGCCACAGTTCACCGTCGCGCAGCGCGCGGGCCCCGGCGCGCCGACGGCCGTACCGGCCAGGGGGCGGTCCAGGCGGTCGGCCGCCAGGAGTGCCGCCTTGTAGCCCGCGAGCCGGCCCTGCGACGCGACGGCGTCCATCGGTCGTGCCAGGACCGAGGTCTCCGGTGCCAGGTCCAGCCCGATCGAGGTGACGCCCGCGTCCGCCCAGTCCCGGACCAGGAAGGGGATGCGCAGGGGTGCCAGGAGCGCTATCAGCACCTGCCCGCGCCGGAACCGGCGGTCGTCGGACCGCCGGATCGCCGCCCCGGCCCCTGACTCCACCACCACGGCGAGGCCCAGCGCTTCCGCGGACGGGACGGACTCCGGTACGAGAGCCACCCGTCGCTCGCCCGGGACGGTCTCCTTGCGGACTCCCAGCGTCAGGCCCGTCATGACCGGTCCACCTCCGTCCGAGGGTGTCCCACCCTTCGGTATCGGGCCTCCCCCGAGTGCGTCGCCTCTGAGTGCGTCGCACCGCGGAACGGGCACCGGCGGGCCATGCTGATGGCGGGCCTTGACCGGCGACGGCGGTGAAGGCGGACGGAGCGCGAAGAAGGGGCGGGGAGAAAGGGGCGGCATGTCCTCCGGCGTCGGCCGTGGCTGGCAGTTCTGGGTCGATCGTGGCGGGACCTTCACGGACGTCGTCGCCCGCTGCCCGGACGGGCGCCTGCTGACCCGCAAACTCCTCTCGGAGGATCCGGCGCGCTACGACGACGCGGCCATCGCCGGAATCCGCCGGCTGCTCGGTCTGCGGGACGGCCAGGAGATTCCGGTGGACACCGTCGAAGCCGTGCGCATGGGCACGACGGTGGCGACCAACGCCCTCCTGGAGCGCGCGGGCGAGCGCACGGCGCTCGTGATCACCCGGGGGTTCCGGGACGCGCTGCGCATCGGCTACCAGAACCGTCCCCGGCTCTTCGACCGGGAGATCGTCCTTCCGGAGGTTCTGTACGAGCGCGTCATCGAGGTGTCCGAGCGGGTCACGGCCGAAGGGGAGGTCCTGTGCCCGCCCGATCTGCGCGGTCTCGCCGCCGGCCTGCGACGCGCCTACGACGACGGCATCCGCGCCGTCGCCGTCGTGTGTGTGCACAGCCATCTGTACCCGGGGCACGAGGAGGCGATCGGGGAACTGGCCGAGTCGATCGGCTTTCCGCAGGTCTCCCTGTCCAGCGAGGTCAGCCGCCTGATGAGACTGGTGCCGCGCGGCGACACAGCTGTCGTCGACGCCTACCTGTCCCCCGTCCTGCGCCGCTACGTGGAGCAGGTGGCGGACCGGCTGCCCGGAGTACGGCTGATGTTCATGCAGTCCAACGGGGGCCTGGCCGAAGCGGGTCACTTCCGGGGCAAGGACGCCATCCTGTCCGGCCCGGCGGGCGGCATCGTCGGCATGGCCCGCATGTCGCGGCTGGCCGGTTTCGAGAAGGTCATCGGCTTCGACATGGGCGGCACCTCCACCGACGTGTCGCACTTCGCCGGCGCCCACGAGCGAGTGGTCACCTCCCAGGTCGCGGGAGTCCGGCTGCAGGCGCCGATGCTCGACATCCACACCGTCGCGGCCGGAGGTGGCTCCGTGCTGCGCTTCGACGGCGGCCGCTACCGGGTCGGCCCCGGCTCGGCCGGGGCGAACCCCGGCCCCGCCTGTTACCGCGCCGGCGGCCCCCTGACCGTCACCGACGCCAACGTGATGCTCGGCCGCGTCCAGCCCGCCCACTTCCCCCACGTCTTCGGGCCCGACGGCGACCAGCCCCTGGATACCGACGTCGTACGCCGCCGCTTCACCGAGCTCGCCGAGGAGATCCACGCCGCCACCGGTGACAGGCGCTCCCCGGAGCAGGTCGCCGAGGGCTTCCTCCAGGTGGCGGTGGCCAATATGGCGGCCGCCGTCAAACGCATCTCCGTCCAGAAGGGCCGCGATGTCACCGAGTACGCGCTGACCACCTTCGGCGGTGCCGGTGGCCAGCACGCCTGCGCCGTCGCCGACTCACTCGGCATCCGCACGGTCCTCGTACCGCCCATGGCCGGGGTGCTCTCCGCGCTGGGGATCGGTCTGGCCGACACCACCACCATGCGGGAGCGGTCGGTGGAACTTCCCCTCGCGGAAGCGAGCATGGACCGGATCCGTACCGTGGCCGACGAGCTGGAGAGCGCCGCCCGCGCCGTCCTTCATGACGAGGACATCCCCGACGGACGCGTCCGGGTGACCCGGCGCGCGCGGCTGCGCTACGACGGCACGGACACCGCCGTGACCGTGGGCATGGACGGACTCCGGGCCATGCGGGAGGAGTTCGAAGCGAGCCACCGGTCGCTGTACTCGTTCCTCCTGGACCGGCCCGTCGTCATCGAAGCGCTCTCGGTCGAGGCCACCGGGCTCACCGAGCAGCCCGATCCCACCACCCTCGCCGCGGCCACCCCGCAGGACGGCGACGCCGGCGGCCCCGGCACCGTCCGGTTCTACGCGGACGGCGCGTGGACCGACGTACCCCTCCGGGAGCGCGAGCGTCTGACTCCGGGCAGCACGGTGACCGGCCCCGCGGTCATCACCGAGGCCAACGCGACCACGGTCGTGGAACCCGGCTGGCAAGCCGGCGTGACGGACACCGGGCACCTGCTCGTCCAACGGGTCGCCCCGCCCCCGGAGGCCGACGTGGCGACCAGGGCGGACCCGGTCATGCTCGAGATCTTCAACAACCTCTTCGTCTCCATCGCCGAGCAGATGGGCGCGCGCCTGGCGTCGACCGCGCAATCCGTCAACATCAAGGAACGGCTCGACTTCTCCTGCGCGTTGTTCGACCCCCAGGGCGATCTCGTCGCCAACGCCCCGCACATCCCCGTGCACCTCGGTTCCATGGGCACCGCCGTGAGGGAGGTGATCCACCGCAGGTCCGGAACCATGCGGCCCGGCGAGTCCTACGCCGTCAACGACCCCTACCACGGCGGCACCCACCTTCCCGACGTCACCGTGGTGACCCCGGTCTTCGACGAACGACCCGGCGCGCCCGGCGCGACGATCCTCTTCTTCGTCGCCTCCCGAGGCCATCACGCGGAGATCGGCGGGCTCACCCCGGGGTCCATGCCCGCGAACAGCCACGAGATCCAGGAGGAAGGCGTCCTCTTCGACAACTGGCTGCTCGTCGAGAACGGACGGCTCCGGGAGGCCGAGACCCTGGAACTCCTCACGTCGGCCCCCTTCCCCTCCCGTGACCCGGCGACCAACCTGGCCGACCTGCGCGCCCAGATCGCCGCCAACCGCAAGGGCGTCGAGGAGGTCGGCAAAATGATCGACCACTTCGGGCTGGAGGTGGTGCAGGCGTATATGCGGCACGTCCAGGACAACGCCGAGGAGGCCGTCCGGCAGGCGATCACCGGCCTCTCCGACGGCCACTACCGCTACGAGACGGACTCCGGGGCGGTCATCGCCGTACGCGTCACGGTCGATCGCCGGCAACGGTCGGCCACGATCGACTTCACGGGCACCTCCCCACAGCTGGACACCAACTTCAACGCGCCCACCGCCGTGGTGAACGCGGCGGTGCTGTACGTCTTCCGGACGCTCATCGCCCAGGACATCCCCCTCAACGACGGCTGCCTGCGCCCCTTGCGCATCATCGTCCCGCCCGGCTCGATGCTCGCCCCCGCGCACCCTGCCGCCATCGTCGCCGGGAACGTCGAGACCTCCCAGGCCATCGTCGGCGCCCTCTACGCCGCCCTGGAGTCACAGGCCGAGGGAAGCGGCACCATGAACAACATCACCTTCGGCAACGACCGGTACCAGTACTACGAGACCGTCGCGTCCGGATCGGGAGCCGGCCCGGACTTCGACGGCGCGTCGGCGGTGCAGACCCATATGACGAACTCGCGCCTGACCGACCCGGAAGTACTCGAGTGGCGCCTCCCCGTTCTCCTCCAGGAGTTCGCCGTCCGCACCGGCAGCGGCGGCGAGGGCCGCCGGCGCGGAGGCGACGGGGTCGTACGCCGGCTCCGCTTCCGTGAGCCGATGACGGTGAGCACCCTGTCCGGTCACCGGCGGATCCCGCCCTACGGCATGGCGGGCGGCGCTCCGGGGGCCCTCGGCTCGAACCGCGTGGAGCGGGCGGACGGCGGCACCACACACCTGGCCGGCCGTGACTCGGCCGACGTCGGGCCCGGCGACGTGCTCGTGGTGGAAACACCGGGCGGCGGCGGGTACGGACCACCCGATGCGCACCTCGAGCCTCCTGCACATCCTGGACCACCCCGACCAGGCCGACGCGCTCGGCTGGCACACCGAGTCGGAGGGTGACGTGATCTTCGGCCGGGTGTTCGCCGCACCCGTGCTCGACAACGGCGGCCAGGTGCTCAACGGACCGCTCACCGTCTCCAGCGTGCTCAGCCACGAGGTGCTCGAGACGCTGTGCGACTCGCACGTGAACCTGTGGGCCTCCAACGGCAACGGCGAGTCCGTCGCCCTGGAGGTCGCCGACCCGGTCGAGTCCGACTCGTACGAGGTGAACGTGAGCGGCACCGGCCCGGTGACCGTGTCCAACTTCGTCACCCCCACTGGTTCGACCCCCAGGCCGGCCCGGACGAGAAGCTCGACTGGCTCGGCAACGTCAAGAAGCCTTCCAGGTGAGCAAGGGCGGTTACGTCGTCGTCATGCGCGAGGGGAAGACGCAGCAGTTCTTCGGCGATGCCTGTCCCGAGTGGCGCAAGCAGGCCAAGCTCGCCGACACCTCCCGGTCCGCCCGGCGCACGGCCGCCTGACGCGGGCCCGGTCGTACCGGATCCTGGACGCCCTGCCCCACTGGGCAGGCTGCGTCTTCTGCACCGGGGGCACGATGCGGTAGCGGACGGCGGCGGCACGCGCGCCTACCGGATGTCGCCCTCCTCCGCCGTCGCCTTCACCCGGGCGGTCACCGCCTGGGCCAGGCGGGCCGCCCCGACGAGTTCGTCCATCGTCTGCTCCAGGAGCCGGCCGTTCGACCGCTCCACGGCCTGGCCGCACGTCCGGCCCGATTTCCCCACCTCCGCCGTGAACTCCTTCCAGAGCCCCGCGGCCCGCGCGTCCGGCACCCGGAAGAACGCGTCGGCATCTCGCGCGATCCGCGCGAAGTCCTCGCAGAAGGGGCGGACAAGGGACCCGGACACCTCGCCCCGCCCCTTGGTGAGAAGGTCGAAGAAGCCGGTCACGCGGGGCATGAAGCGCTTCCTCAGCAGCTCCGCCCCACCGTAGGTGTACCAGGAGAGCACCTGGATCTCCCGGGTGCGAGCGGATACGGGCCTCCCCGCCGCTGAGCCCCCCGCCGCCTCCCCGCGGCCGGGGGAGACCGCCGGTGGGAGCCCGCCTGCCCTGTCATCGCGGTCGTGGCCCTCCCCCGCCCTGAAGACCCCCGCCGCCACGGTGGATCCCACCGCCACAGCGCACAGCAGGCCAACCGCGACGGCGCGGCGGACGGGTGGCGTGGCCCGTCGTACGGCGGCGTCGGGTGAGGCGGGCCGGCGCCGCACGGCCCTGGCCGCCACCGATACGGCCGCGGCCACGACGGCGGCGAGGGCCGCGCCCAGCAGCAGCGCGGGGGCCAGCAGGAGCCGGAAGAGCGGCCAGGGCACGTCAGGGTGCCAGCCACAGGTGTGGACGAGCGTGTTCAGCGGCTGGACGCACCCGTCGAACGACGCGAGGGTGAACGTCCCCGCGCAACCCGCCAGAACCGCGGCCTCGGCCGCGACGAGAGCGACGAGCAGCCGGTAGCGACCCGCCGGCGCGCTCGCGACGGCGGCGGCCACCGCCGCCGCCGTGCCGAGGGCCACCAGCAGCCATCCGCAGTAGGTCACGACGAACGCCGGGAGGTCCGCGCCGGACCGCGGGGTGGACAGGAAGGCCATCGCCCCCACGAGGGCGGCACAGGCCGACGCGCCGCCGAGCAGCACGGCCAGGAGCACACGCCGCGGCGGCGGCACACCCTCCCCGCGCGCCGCCACGGCACCGCCGCCGATGGCGTCCCGCATCCAGCCGGGCACCGTGCGGGACGGGCCGACCGCCCAGGCGAGCAACGGTACGATCCACAGCGCCGCGACCGCGGGGAGGGCGAGGGGCCGGCCGGCCACCGCCGACAGCTCCGCCAGGACCTTGGCGGGCAGGGAGCGGTAGGCGTCCGCGATGGACGCCAGCCCCGACGTCTGCAGGAAGCCTCCCGTGTCGAAGGGCGCTCCGCCGGCGTACAACGTGCCGCTCGCCTGCCACCACTCGAACCACGCCGACAGCACCAGGCACATGGCCGCCAGCCCCAGCAGCATCGCCGGACGGATCGTCCGGCCGGGCCAGAGGCGGATCCACAAGTGCGCGCACTGGGTGGCCCACCATGCGAACGCCCCTCCCGCGAGCACCGCCAAGAGGAGGACCCAAGGGCGGGCGGGGAGCCAGGTGAAGGACGTCACGTCGCCCACGACCAGCTCGCCCACGGCCATCCCCACCCCGAGCCACAGCCCGGCGCGCACACCCGACGGAACACGGCGCGAGGTGAGCACGGCGTGGGCCACCCCACGCCACAGGGCGACGCCGAGCACTCCGACGACCAGGGCGGCCGAGACCAGTACCCGCGCGTGGTTCGCCCACTGGGCGTTCGCCGCGAACGCCGCCTCACCCGCCTGGGAGTTGATCAGGGTGGCGGCGGTTCCGGTCAGGAAGAGCGGCAGCGCCTGGACGCCGAACAGCACGACCGGATCGTCGAGGGACTTCCGGCGCAGATCCCACCGCGGGTGGGTGCGCCACAGCTCGGCGAGACTCGCGACAGCCCGCCGCCACACGCCCGGCGGTGGTCCCGGGGTCGCGACCGCCCAGCCACGGGGATCCGCGCCCCAGCGCACCGCCGCGCGGTCGGCGTAGATCTCCCGGCTGCGCAGCACGTCCGCGCGGGCGAGGTGGACCAGCACGACCAGGAGTCCCAGCAGCCCGAAGCCCCGTACCGCGGACGGCACCTGGACGGCCCGGAACTGCGGCGCGATGCCGAGGGTGCTTTTGATGTGGACCACCAGGGCGGGCAGGAGCACCACGGCGACGAACGCCCACCACACGGCGAGGGTGACGTAGGTGAGCGTCACGTCCCGGTTGCGGATGTGGGCGAGTTCGTGGAGGAGTACCGCGCGGAAGCCCTCCGGGTCGGTGTGCCTGCGGGCGAGCAGGCCTCCGTGCAGGCACACCGTGGGGCGGCGGTCGCTGCCCAGCACCACCGCGCCGGTCGAGGCCGCCGCCGGATCGACGACGACGCGCGGTACCCGGGTCAGCCCGGCCACCGTCGCGAGTTCCTCCACCAGTCGCAGGATCCCGCCGTCGGAGTCGACGGCCGCCAGCGGGACGACTCTGCCGCGCCGTGTCCTCCAGGCGGGGACGCCCCGGAACAGCGCCCAGGCCACGGCCACGAGCAGGACCGGCCAGGAGAGGGTCACCCACCAGGCCAGCGGCGGTTCGTAGCGGTCCAGGCAGGCCTGATAGGCCGGGCCCTGGAGGTCCATGGCGACCACGTCGCGCGCGACGTCGCCGTCGAACGGATCGCCCCCGGCGGCGAACAGGCAGCCGTAGTGATCGAACCCGGTCCGCAGTGCGGCTCGGCGGGTGATGCCGCCCATCACGTTCCAGCAGCTCACCACGAGCAGGACCATCAGCAGTACGAAGCGCACCGTCGTGCCCGCGCCCATCACCCGCTCGTCGACCCGGATCCGGGAAGGCGTCGTGGTCATCCCGCCCTAGCCCCGCTCCGGCGTACGGGGGTCCGGCGCCCCGCCCTCCGTGTCCGGCAGCACCAGCCTGGCCACCACCGCGTCGGCGATCGCCTGCGCCCGGCGTTCCCCCAGGCCCCGCGTCAGGGCCGTCTCCACCACACGCCGGCGGATCTGCGCGAGTTGCTCCGGGGTGAGGGCGGCGGGGAGGGAGACCGGAGCGGACGGCCGGCGCAGGACCCTGCGCAGCACGGCCCTGGACCTGGTGGCCACGGCGTCCACGACGGCGTCCGCCATCCGGCGCCCCGCTTCGTCCAGCACCAGCCACACCACGGGCGCGGCCATCGCCACGACCTCGCCCAGCCCGAATCCCAGGGGCTCGCGCCGCCCGCCCGTGCGGCCCAGCCGGCGGACGACCGTGGCGTCGTCGAACCGGACCAGCGCCGCCACCAGGGGCAGTTCCTCGGGCGCGACCTCGGCCACGACGTCATGGACCACATCGCGCACGCGCACCGTCACCCCGTCGTACGGAGTCGCTCCAGAGCCCATCACGCCCTCCCGTGACATGAGTCCCGTAAGGGCACGGTACTGCGGAGTTTTTCCTTCCACTCCGGATTGCGAGAGTTCGTTCGACTGTGTCAGGAGTCGCGCAGGCCCAGGTCCACCGGCAGTCGTTGGAGTCCGTAGACCATCGCCAGGCCGTGAAAGGGAATCTCGTGCTCGTCGATGGCGAGCCGCATCCGGGGGTAGCGCTCGAACAAGGCCTGGTAGGCGATCCGCAGCTCCATGCGCGCCAGTTCCGCGCCGAGACAGCGGTGGGCTCCGTGGCCGAAGGCCACATGACGCCGATCGCCGCGAGCGCCGCCGGTGCCGGTCATGGTCGCCGCGGCCTCGGCACCCGTGTGACGATTGGCGCGCAGCAGGGAGCACAGCACCACATCGCCCTTGGACACCCGGTGGCCACCGATCTCCACGTCTGTGAGGGCGTAGCGGGGGAAGGCCACCTGCACGACGGACAGGTGTCGCAGGAGTTCCTCTGTCAGAGCGCCGACCGTGCGGCCGTCGGTGGCGCGTTCGCGGGCCACGGGGTCGCGGAGCAGGAGGAGCGTGCCGAGTGTGATCATGCCGGCGCTGGTTTCCAGGCCCCCGGTGAGCACGCCGTCCGCCAGGCCCGCCAGTGTCCGGTCGTCGAGGTCGGCTCCCCGGGTCACCAGGGTGCCCAGCAGGCCGCTTCCGGGGTTCCGGCGTTCGTCGGCGATCAGGCGTTCCAGGCGGAGCTGCGCGGACGAGACGGCGCCGAGCTGCGCGTCCAGCCCCGCGACGATGTCGAAGCGCCGGGTGCTGAGCTGCCGGAACGCGTCGAGGTCCGCGGCGGGAACTCCGAGCAGTTCGCAGATGGTCCGTGCCGGGACGGGCCACGCGAAGGTCCGCACGAGGTCCACGGGCTGCGGTGCGGCGGACATGATGTCGAGCTGTTCGGCGACGACGTTCCGGATCACGGGTTCGAGGCGTCGCAGGCCCCGTGCGGTGAACTCGGGAGCGAGCATCTGCCGCACCCTGGTGTGCAGGGGCGGATCGCACATCCCCAGTCCGCCCAGTGCTTGATCGGGCAGAGCGGGCGATATGTGCTGGAGTCTGGTCAGCTCGTTGCTGAACGCCTCTTTGGCCGAGAGGACTTGCCGCACTTCCGCATGACCGCTCACCAGCCAGACACTCGTCCCGAAGAGCAGGGACACCCGGGTCATCCTTTGGGCGGGGCGCCCCGGGGGACGCGCGAGAGGCTCCAGGCCGTCGCGCCGGAACAGATCCAGGATCGGTTCGGGCAGCAGGTGCGGGGCGAGGACGTCGTACCCGCTCCGGCTCCCGCGGCGGAGCCGACGGCGCAGGAGGCGCGTCGACAGTCTGCTCGCGAACCCCATAGACGTGTCCCCCGTCGACCCATGGCGGTGCGGAAATATCGCACCATGCGCCTTCCGGTAACTGTCCTTGAGCACGGGGAAGTTCAGCCTTTGGTGTGGAGATCGCCTCTCTCCGCATGATGTGCGTGGTGTTGGGCAGAAAGGCGAGGGTCGGTCTGTCATGCGCGTCGCGTTGGGGGTGGGTCGCCATGGCGGTATCCCGTGTTCTGGCCCGTGTCGCCCGCCCGCCGGGCGGTCCCGCGACTTGCGGCGGCGTCTACCAGGCCTTCCTGGCCCGGGACGAGGACGAGGTGCGCGGTGCCCAGCGACTGCGGTACCAGGTGTTCGCGGAGGAGCAAGGAGCCCGGCTGCCCTCCGCCGTCGACGGGCTGGACGCGGACGGGTTCGACCGGGTCTGCGATCACCTTCTGGTCCGGGACGAGGCGACCGCGAAAGTAGTGGGGGCATACCGTCTGCTGCCCCCGGGAAGATCAAAACAGCTGCTTTCCGAGGAGGAGTTCGAGCTCGACGCCGTCATCTCCCTCCCCGGCGGGCTGGTCGAGATCGGGCGGGCGTGCGTGCATCAGGGGCATCGCAACGGCCTGGTGGTGCTGTGCCTGTGGGCGGGCGTCCTGCGCTACATGACGGACCGCCGGTTCCGGTGGCTCGGCGGGTGCGCCTCGGTGTCCCTGGCCGACGGCGGGGCCCAGGCCTCCGCCGCCTGGCAGACCGTCCGCGACCGGCACTACGCGCCGGCCGCGTACCGGGTGCGCCCCCGGACCCCCTGGATTCCGCGGGATTCCGGCCCGTGCCCGCCCGCCGCGATGCCGTCGCTGCTGCGCGGCTACCTCATGCTGGGTGCCTGGGTCTGCGGGCCGCCGGCACTGGACAGCGACTTCCGTACCGCGGATCTGTTCACGCTGTTGGCAGTGGACCGGGTGCCGGCCAGCCGCCTGAACCCGCTACGGGCAGTGGCATCATGACCGATTCGACTGATGCGGCCGATGCCACCGATGTGCAGGTGCCCGCCGATCCATGGCAGCCCACGTCGCCGTGCGGCCGCTCATGCCTGCCCGGCCCGGCGCGGCAGGACCGGGTGGGGCCTCTGCGGCGACTCCTGCGGTCGACGGCGGTGCTGCTGGCCTGCTCGCTGATCGTCGTTCCCGCGCTGTCCTCCGTGGCGGGCCGCCGACCGCGGCTGCGGGTCTACCGCTGGTGGATCCGGCTGGTCGTCCGGGCCATGGGCGTGCGGGTGCGCTTCACGCCGTCCCCGGCCGGGTCGCGGGACACCGCGCCCGGCCTGTTGGTGATCAACCACACCTCACTGCTCGACGACCTCGTTCTCGTCGGCCACGACCCCGCCCGGCCGCTGAGCAAGGCGGACGTACGGCGATGGCCGGTCATCGGATGGGCCGCCGCGCTCGGCCGCACTCTGTACATCGACCGTGAACGGCTGTCGGCGCTGCCCGGCGCCGTGGCCGGGGTCACCCGGGCGCTGCGCGCCGGTGACCGGGTGTTCGTCTGTCCCGAGGCGACGACGTGGTGCGGCGTGGCCGGCGGCCCGTACCGGCCGGCGTTCTTCCAGGCCGCCTTGGACGCGGGTGTGCCCGTTCTGCCGGTGGTGCTGCGGTACCGGTCGGCCGGCCGCGCCACGACGGCAGCCGCCCTGGTCGGTCCCATGTCCGTGGTGGAATCGGTGATCCTGATCGTCGCCCAGCGTGGCCTGGTCGTCGAGGTCGAGCGGCTCGCGCCCCTGCCGGTCCGTGCCGGATCCGACCGGCGGTCCCTGGCACGGGCCGCCGAGCGGGCGGTGGACCGTGCCATACCGGAGGTGCCCCGGCTCCGGAAGCCCGGAGTCCCGTGCCGGTCGGCCGCTCTCGTGGCCACCGGCGACAGGTGAGGCCCATCACCTGTGGACCTGTTCACCCGTGGCCCTGTTCAGTCTCCCCCGGTCCTCCCGGACCTCGACCGCCCGAGGAATCCCGTCCATGCCCCACAGCCAAGACGGCCACGACCGCGTCTACGCCCTTCTCGTCCAGGCTCTCGTGGAGAGGATCGGCTGCGTCCCCCAGGAGCTCGGGCCGGGCCGTACCTTCGCCGAGCTCGGGCTCGACTCCGTCTCCATGCTGGAGGTCTCGCTGGTCCTCGCCGAACACGTGCCCGACACCGTCACGTTGGAGGACTTCGCCATGAGCACCTCGCTCGGCGAGGCGGCCCGGATCATCGGCGCCGCGTCGCACACCGGTACCGCCCCGTCCGCTCCGTCCGCCCCGTCCGCCCCCGTGCCGGAGGAGGCCGGAGACAGCCGGTGAGGCGGACCGCGGACAGCACGGACGTGGCCGTCACCGGGCTCGGAGCGGTGACTCCGGCCGGTCCGACGGCGCCGGAAACATGGGCCGGTCTCCTCTCGGGAATACCGCGCGCGGTGCCCGATCCGCTGCTCGCCGGACTGGCCGTCGACTTCTCCTGCCCGGCTCCCTTCGATGTCTCCGCACGTCTGGGACCGCGCCTCGCCGCCCGGCTCGACCGCTATACGGGCATGGCGGTGAGCGCGGCCCGCGAGGCCGTCGCCGACGCGCTGCTGGACACCTCCCGATGGGACTCCTCCCGCGTCGCCGTCGTCATGGGCACGGCCAGCGCGAGCACCGAACACCACGAGCGGGTCTACGCACTGATGGCCGCCGGCACGCCGGAGAAGGTGTCTCCGATGGCATTGATGCGCAGCATGCCCAATATGTCCGCCGGGGAGATCGGCATCGACCTCGGTGCCCGCGGGCCGAACCTGTCCGTCTCGACCGCCTGTGCCTCCGGCGCCACGGCGGTCGGCCTGGGCTACGGCCTCGTGCGGTCCGGTGTCTGCGACATCGCGATCGTCGGTGGCAGCGAGTCGATGCGCACGCGCAGCGCTGCCGTGTGCTTCCACCAGATGAGGGCGCTGTCCACCCGCCGGTCCGATCCGGGCGCCGCGTCACGGCCCTTCGACGCCGGGCGCGACGGTTTCGTCCTCGGAGAGGGCGCCGGGGTGCTCGTGCTCGAACGGGCGGCACACGCCCGCGCCCGGGGCGTCTCCCCGTACGCGTACCTCGCCGGGTACGGCGCCTCGTGCGATGCCCACCACATGACGGCACCCCACCCCGGCGGTCGCGGCGCGGCCGAGGCGCTGCGCGGCGCCCTGGCCGACGCCGGTCTCGCCCCGTCCGACATCGGCCATGTGAACGCTCACGGCACCTCGACCACGGCCAACGACCTCGCCGAATACCGTGCGTTGAGAGCGGTCTTCGGTAAGAAGGCCCCTCCGGTCACCGCGTTGAAGGCAGTCCTGGGGCACGCGGCCGGCGGCTCGGGCGGCATTCAGGCGGTGTGCGCGGCGTTGGTCCTGCGGTACCAGATCATCCCGCCCACCCCCAATCTCGTCGCCCTGGACCCGGCCATCGACCTCGACGTGGTCACCGCGGCGCCCCGGCGCACAGCGGTGGGTGCCGTGGTCAGCAACTCCTTCGGCTTCGGAGGCCAGAACGCGGTACTGGCCTTCCGCGCGGCATGACGACCGCGCCGCCGGGTCGACGGCTCGGCCACGGGGGCCGCTGGTGTGCCCGGCACCCCTGGCGCGTGATCGCCTCTTGGCTGCTGGTGCTCGGCACACTGGTCACGTTCGACGCCGTCCGGGGCGGAACGTACCGGGACGACTACTCCTTGCCCGGGACGTCCGTTCAACGCGGGGCCGACCTGATCACGGCCACCGCGGACGGCGACCTGCGCGGTGTCGCCTCGCAGCTCGTCGTCCAGGCCCGGACGGGGAAGCTGACGGCGCATCGACAGGCTCTCGACGCCGCGGGAGCCGCCCTGTCGCGTCTCCCCCACGTGCTGTCCGTAGCGGCTCCGCTCACCACCCCGGGAGGGCTCTCGCAGGACGGGAGGACCGGGTGTTTCACGGTCCGGCTCGCGGACTTCCCGAGCGCGTACGGCGCGTCCTACCTCACGCGCGTCGACGAGGCGGTGGAGCCACTGCGCGCCGACGGCATCACCGTCGAGTACGGAAGTCCGCTCGGAGAGCTGGCGCGTCCTCCGGGGGACGACCGGCTGTCGGAGCTGATCGGTCTCGTGACCGCGGTGGCCGTGCTGATCCTGGGCTTCGGCAGTGTCGCGGCGGCCGCGATTCCTCTCGTCACCTCGATGGTGGCACTGCTCGTCGGGCTCAGCCTGCTCGGCCTGCTGGCCAACGCGTTCACCTTCGCCACACCGTCCCCGACGGTGGCCACCATGATGGGCCTCGGTGCCGGGCTGGACTACACGCTCTTCCTGACCACGCGCCATCGCTGCGTGCTGCGTGAGACCGGTGATCCGGTCGAAGCCGCCGGGGCCGCGATGGCCACCGGCGGCCATGCCGTACTGATCGCCGTCGCGGCCGTGATCCTGGCGCTGACCGGCCTCTGCCTCTCCGGCACCGGCTTCATCGCCACGCTCGCGGCCGCCGCCGGAGTCACCGTACTGGTGGCCGCCGCTGCCTCGCTCACTCTCGCCCCGGCCCTCTTCGGGCTGCTCGGCCGGAACATCGACCGCTTCCGCCTCGGCCGTCCCGTCGACGAGGCCACCGGCACCGCGGACCTCTGGTATCGGTGGTCCCGCACCCTCGGCCGGCGCCCGTGCCGTTTCCTCGCCATCGGTGTTCTCACGGTGGGAACGCTGAGCATCCCGCTCGCGTCCGTGCGCCTGGGTCACATCGACGCCGGTTCCACGCCCGGCCGTTACACCGACAGGCGCGCCTACGAGCTCATCGCGAAGAACTTCGGCCCGGGCGCCAACGGCCCGTTCACCGTCGTCGTCGAACTCCGCCCCGCCCGGACCGGCGCGGAACCGGGCCCGTCGGCCGGCTCCCTCTCCACAGCCCTGACGCGGACCCCGGGTGTCGCGGCGGTCGGCACGCCGACGCCCACCGCCGACCGCGCCCTCCTCATCACGACCGTCATTCCGGAGCACGGCCCCCAGGACCGCAGAACCGCCGACCTGCTCCACCGCCTCGACCGCACCGTCCTGCCCAAAGCCCTCGCGGGCACCGGAGCGCGCGGCTACGCCACCGGTCTCACCGCCGCCCGGCTCACCTTCGCCGACGTGCTGCTCGGGAACCTGCCCACGATCACCGCCTTCGTGACCGGCACAGCCTTCCTCCTGCTTCTCGTCACCTTCCGCGGTCTGCTCGTCGCGGCGAAGGCCGCCTTCCTCAACCTGTTCTCCATCGGCGCGGCGCTCGGAGTGGTCGTCGCCGTCTTCCAGAAAGGCTGGGGCGGCTCCCTCGTCGGCGTCACCGAGCCCGTCCCCATCGAGCCCTACGTACCGGTCCTGGTACTCGCCATCGTCTTCGGACTGTCCATGGACTACGAGATCTTCCTGATCGTCCGCATCCGTGAGACCTGGCTCCGCACGGGGGACAACCACGAGAGCGTCGCCACCGGCCTCGCGGCCACCGCTCGCGTCATCACGAGCGCCGCAGCCATCATGACCAGCGTCTTCCTCGCCTTTCTGCTCAGCACCGACGTCGTCATCAAAATGATCGCTCTGGGCCTGGGCGCCAGCGTGATCATCGACGCCACACTCATGCGCCTGCTCCTCGTGCCGGCCGCCATGCACCTGCTGGGGAACGCCAACTGGTGGCTCCCGGACCTCCTACGGAGGACAAAGAACTAAGGTCCTCGCCTGTGGGTCAGAGTTCTATCGGCTGGGTGAAATTGAGCAGGACCTTGACCGGTGCGCGGTCGTTGTTCACCGTGAGCCGCCCGAGACGCAGGTTGTCCTCCGCGTGGCGGAGGTTCCGCTGCCACATGTCATACCAGCTCAAGGCGGTGCCGGTGTACTTCACCTTCTCGGCCTGGACGTTGCGGATGGCGAACGGCACCTGCTGGGGAACACGGACGACGCGCATGCCGTGGGCACGCGCCCGATCCACCAGATCGCTGTCCTGGCAGCCCATCGGAAGCAACTCCTCGTCGTATCCGCCGAGCTTGTCGAAGGCGGCGCGGGAGAGTCCGATACGCCCGTACGAACCGTTGCCGGGGTCCAGGCGGCCGTCCGCGTTGGGACTGAAACCCCGGATCACCAGATCCGGATCCCCTTCCCAGAGGGCGCGCCAGGTGGGGATGGTGTCACCGATGTAGTTGTCGGCATCGAGGTTGACGAGATAGCGGCCGGTCGCGGCGAAGTTGCCAGAGGCGGTTCTTGCACGTCGTGCAGTAGGAGATCTTCTCCGCGGCCACCCGCATCCCGCCTTCCACTGAATCGCCCTGCCGCTCAGCGGTACGTGAACTGCTCCGCAAGGCCCCGGGCGACATCCCCGTCCTCGCGCGACAGCCGCACCAGCCGCTCCCCCACCTGGTCGAGCGACTCCCGCCACGGCGGCCAGGGTGCGGCAGAAGTGCTCGCGCGCTTCGTCCCCGTTGCCGCGTCCGCCGCCGGACATCACCACCACCAGCCGTTCCGCGGCGGTGACGCCCAGCTTTTCGCGCGTGCGCGCCGCGTCGTGCACGGCGGTCCGGAAGACCGGCCCGGTCCAGACGGCCCGGATCCCGGCGGCTTCGAGTTGTCGCTCGAAGCGCGGGTGCCCGGCCGGGTCGTCGGGAACGAAGACGAAGTCCATCCGCCGCAGCGGGCAGTCCGGCCGCGCCAGGTACTCGTCGAGGTCCCGGCGCGGCCGCAGGCAGATCGCCTGTCGCGCGCCGGCCACCGCCGCCGCCCGCTCGACCGTCGGCCATACCAGGGTGTCGTGGACGACCACTCGCGGGCGCAGTCCCGCCAGCGCCGCGTGCACCATCGCCGTGATGGTGGCCAGCATGTCGGGATGGGCCGGCTCGTCGCGGTACCGCCTCATGCGTCCCATCGAAGGCAGCTCGACCACCGGCACCTCGCCGCAGATTTCGTACACGGCGGCACCGGAACCGAGAATGACCGGATCCAGCCCGGGGTGCCGCGACCGCAGATGCCGCGCCAGCGCTGTTTGACGGGCCAGGTGTCCGGCCCCGACGCCGTTGATGGCGTTGCAGCACGATACGGGCTGGCGCCGGTGATTCCCGTGGTCCGGAAACACTCTCCCGGCCCGGCGAGGAAGGTGTGCCGACCATAGTCGGCAGCATGGCAGATCGCCCGGCGGGTTGCACCGGGCCCCGGGGACGCCCTCGCGCCCGCCGGCTGACCGACCGGCAAGAACCCGACATGAGGGCAGCGGCGCGTTCCAATTCCCGTGTGTCCGGGAACCGTTGACTGCGGAGAACGCCCACTGATCACGCCTTGCCGCCTCATCCGCCACCTCTCCGCCGTCCCGTCCGCCACCTCGTCTGCCGGAGCGCCGGAGGACCACACCGTGCCCGAATTCGCACCGTACTTCCTGGCCGGCGCTCCGCCCGCCGCCCTCGCCGCCCTGGGGTGGGCCGTGAACGCGGCCCATCGACGGGTGGGACTGCGCTACCGGCCCGTGACGGCCGCGTACGACCGGCCGCTCGCCGTGGTCTCGCCCGTCTACCGTGAGGACCCGTCGCTCTTCCGGCGTGCCCTGGAATCGTGGCTGGCCGACGGGGTGTCCGAAGTCGTCTGCGTGATCCACGAGGACGACCATTCCTGACTCGACGTGGCGCGCCGCCTTCCCGTGCGCGTCCTCAGCACCGACAAGGCGGACAAGCGCGAGGCATTGCGGCGGGGATGGCAGGCCGTCTCCGCCGAACTGGTGGCACTCGTCGATTCCGACGTCGTCTGGGCACCCGGTGCGGCGGACGCGGTCCGTGCCCCGTTCGCCGACCCCCGGGTGGGCGGCGTCGCGACCGCCCAGTACGCGCTCGACCCGGACAGCGTCTGGGAGTTCGCGGGAGAACGCTTCAAGGGACAGGGCAGGCTGCCCGCGTTCACTGTGGCGGGGCAGGCCATGATGTGCCTCATCGGACGCACCGCGATCTACCGGCGTACGGTGCTCACGGACGTCGCGGACGCCTTTGTGAACGAATCCTTCCTCGGGCGCCGGTGCGCCGTCGGGGACGACACCCGGCTCACCGAACTGACCCTGCGGGCCGGCTACCGCACCGTCTTCCAGCGCACTGCCAAGGTGTGGTCACGCTACCCGGGCACCGGCCGGGAATTCCTCGGCCAGCGGCTGAGAAACGCCCGTAACTTCTGGCGCGTGCGACTCACCGCGCTCGTCACGGGCTGGGGCTGGCGGTATCCCTACCCCTGCGCCAGGCGGCCACGGCACGGAAGTTCGCGCGCCGGCACGCCCTCCCCCGGTGGCACATCGCCGCCCAGGTCACCATCGATCTCGTACTGAGGAACCTTGACCTCGTCGGCCTGCTCACCATGCGCCGCCAGACGTGGCTGACGCGCCGGCGCCCCACGGGACTGTAGGGGCTCGGGCCGGGCAGACACTCTCGGGGGAAGAGGCGGGTCAGTCACCCACCTGCGCGACGAATACCTCATACGACCGAGCCGGAGCAGATGATCCTCGGCCAGGCTGTACGGACGCTGTCCATGCGATCTATGCGGTCCGTGCGGCAGACCTCGCGGATCATGTCATGTCATGGCCATGGGGTTAGGGTGGCGGCCGTGAGATCGAAGATCGTGTCAGTGCTCATGGCCGGTTCGGTGTGCCTGCTCGCCACCGCGTGCGGGAGCGAGGAGCCCAGCGGCAAGGACCGTGGCAGCGCCAAAGCCATGCCGTCGGCCACCGTGCTGCCGCAGAGGCTGGAGAAGCCACCGACCCTGCCCGACGAACAACTGCAGCCGTCCCCCGCCGCCGACGCTCCCTTCAGCGAGAACCTCGCCTACGAGCTGCGCCGCAAGACCCGGGACATGGCCCGCGCAGTGGGCAGCATCACCGCCGAGTGCCCCAAGGACCTGGAGTCGAAGAGCGGGGCGCGGGTGACCTGCAAGACCGCTTTCGAGGGCCTGGAGGTGGAGTGGGACGTGAGCATCGGCGAGAAGTCCGCCTTCTCGCGGAACTATGTGACTTTCACGGCGACCCCGCGCCAGGGCATCCTCACTCGCGACGGCGTCGCCCGGTTGCTCTACGGCAACTACCGCGACAGCATCGACTACGCCTTGTGCAACGACATCCCCAAGGCCGTACTGGTGCCGCTCGACACGCAGTCCAAGTACGCCTGTGAGGTGGTCAGCAAGGGGAAGAAGCCTGTGGGCTACCCCCAGCCCGTGCGGGCCACCGACTCCGGCCCGCGGTACTACTGACGGTCCCCGGGGCCCAGGCCGCCACACGCGACCGGCCCCGGCCCGCGGCGGCGGCCGATCCTGGGCCGGCCGCCCCGGCGTCGCACCTCACGCTTACGGGCTGACCTGCGATACGCCCCGTCAGAGCGTCAAACATCTCCTACCGACGGGCAGGATCTCTGCTGGGCCCGCCGTCACTGTCTCTTCACCGGTCCGCACAATGCGTGATCATCAGCGGCGGCCGCACTCGTCTCGGCGCCGTCTGCGGTACCAGCGAGGTCCGGTGCCGTGGCTGAGGTCAGCAGTCCTCGGCCCTGTGGTGGGAAGAATTCGATCTTCATGCCTGTTCTGCATCAGCAGTGAACAACTCGGAGTGTTGAACAGAAGGGTGGGACCTGTGTCGGCAACGTTTAACGAGGGGACGCGCAAACTGCTGGACGGGAGGAACTTCGCCACTGTCGCGACGCTGAACCGGGACGGTGGGCCGCAGACCTCGGTGGTATGGATCGCGAGGGACGGAGACACGGTGCTCTTCTCCACTACGGCGGGGCGCCAGAAGGCCAGGAATCTCGCCCGGGACCCGCGGGTCAGCCTTACCGTCTTCGATACCGAGAACCCGTACCAGTCTGTAGACATCCGGGGCACCGCCGAGCTGATCGAGGACCGGGAGAAGGCGCTGCCTCGCACGCTCTCGCAGAAGTACCTCGGTGAGAACCCGCCGGCCGAGCCGGAGGAAGTACTCCGGCTTATCGTGCGGGTGACGCCGAACAAGGTCACTGGTTTCTCCGCCTAACGGACTGCCCCCGCGATTGATCCTGGTCACAGGTGGGCACATGGCGAAGGCCACGCGAGTCGAGTCGGGTGTGATGACGAGTCAGGCACGCACGGCCATGTCCCATTCTGCCTTCTGTGGGAGCTCGCCGCGCGCTGGGAGGCGCGATGCGAGTCCGGGCGCCGGGACCGGCGCGGGGGTGTGCGGCAACGGAACGCCGGAGCCGGGCCGAAGTACGAACTGGTCTTCGTCGACCGGCTGCCGGCCACGCTGGTGCATCTACGGACCGGGCTCACCCATGCCGCACTCGGCGTGATCTACGAGGTGGGTTCGTCCACCATCGGCCGGGCGATCGCCGAGATCCGACCCCTGCTCGCCGAGCGTGGCTTCGCCGTCCCCAACCAACCCGGGCTGCGACTGCGCACCTTGGAGGACGTGTTCGCCTACGCCGAGGCCGAGAACGTCACTTTGCGAATCGATGGGATGGAGACCCAGGTCCGCCGCCCGAGAGCAGGCAGACCCGGGCGGCGGGCGTTCATCTCCGGCAAGCGCAGGCAGGACACCATCAAGACGACGACCATCAGCGACGGTCAGGGCCGCACCCTGTGGTCCGGGGCCACCCGGCCCGGCAGGATGCATGACCAGACCGCGATGCGCACCGAGGACATCGCCGAGCAGTTCCGCCAACGCCCCGGCGTCAAGCCAAGGTCGACGACGGCTACCGGGGCCTGGCGAACGAGTTTCCCGAACAGGTCTCGGCCCCGCCGAGGAAGACGAAAGGCCACGATGATGACGCACCGCTGACCGAGCAGCACGGCTGGCGCGAGATGAAGCGCCGCCAGTCCTCCCGTCGGATCTGCGTCGAGCACGCGAATGCCGAGCACCGCCGGTGGCGTCCGCTCCAGCGATACACCGGACGGCGCGAAACCTATGCCGCGACCCACCGCGCCATCGCCGGACTCGTCTCCGGCCGCGCCGCCCGCAGACCCACGCGCCGCAAGGCGAGCACCGAACTCCGCCGGGGTCTCAACAGGCTTGCCCAGGTCGGTGAAGTCGGTCGTCATCTTGATTTCGATTCGTCCCATGCCGCTGCTGAGCAGGGTACGAGTGATGCGTCCATCGTGATGGATCCATACATCCGCGAGGGCGGTAATCTCGCTACCCAGCTGCTTCAGCCCCGAGTCGAGCTTGGCCTGTCGCCGCTCTTCTCCTCGGGCATCCGGAAGTAGACGGTGTCGCGGGTGAAGATCTCGTCCAAGTTTTCCTTTCCTGTGCCCAGTACGCGCAGCCGAACGTGCTGCCGGCCCGTGGTGGGCGCGGGTGGTGGTGGAGTCCACGCCGGTACTTCAGCAGAGGTCGCGTTCCCCGGGGATGGCGCTCGAACCGCCGAGATACCTGGCGGTGGGGAGAACATGGGCGCCGATGACCAGTGGTTTGCCCGCCGGGGCGGTGGTCGTGAGTCTCAGCTTCCCGCCGTCGAAGTCGGCCTTGTTGGTGACGCCGTCGCCGGTCGGAACGAAGAACGGCCACAGGCCGGCAGCCGCTTTGGCCTTGATGACCTGCTGGTCCTCGGGAGGGAACGCGGCGTCCGAGGTGACCACGCTCGTGAGTCTCTCCACGACCAGCAGCGAGGCGATCGCCCGCTGGAGCCTCCCGGACTTCTCACCGAACGCCATGTCCCAGTGCGTCTGAGGATTGGCGGCCCATGGTGGACTCGAGTGCTTCGTGTACGCCTCGTGAAGCTGGCTCGAGTCGTACCAGCGGGGGTCTGGATTGACCGGCCAGACGACATACCCACCCAGTTCGGCTTCGACGGTCACCACGCTTCGGGCGAATCTGGTGGTGGTCGCGTCAAGCCGATCGGCACCGGCCCACAGTCCCGAGAAGTCCTTGTTCACCCCTCTGGTCCAAGTGCCGGAAACATCCCCGCTCGTTGTCGCACTGTCGAAGGAAATCGTCGCGGATCGCGAGTTGCTGAGCATGCTCAGCAACTCCCTGCTGCCGCCCAGGTACTCGGCGGGTCTCGGGGGCGGCCCCTGATAGGAGCGGAGAAGCCTCTGCAGGACTCTCAGGCGCACGATGTCCCGCAGTGCGGACACGCCTTCGTTCGCGACTTCCGGGTGGTAGGTCATCGCCCAGGCGTAGAAGACATCGGGCAGCCTGTCCTCGTCCGGCTGGGGCGTCAGTCCCTTGAGATACTTGAGCCAGTCCTGATGGACTCCCGAGCCGATCACCGTCACGAGAGTGCTCTCCGGGACGGACAGCGCCTGAATCACGGTGGCGTACTCGTCGAAGAAGAACGCGCTCTCGACCATCTGCCGGTTGAAGGTCAGGGATGCGGGCGGGACGGTGTTCTCACGGGCCCACAGAGCGGTATCGGAGGGTTCCAGTGGGGGCGCGGGCTGGATGAGTTGGGTGAGCGACGGAGAAGTCGTCAAGTTCTTCAACACGACGTTGTACCAGCGGTTCTGGAGCTCGCTCATCGGGTCGGGCGGTGGCGGCGGCACGGTTGGCATGGCGCTGACCTTTCGCTGGGCATTCCTGACCGGCCGGGGGCCGCCGGCCCCTGGCCGGTCAGGTCATCGGCGTCGCCTCCGAACCAGGCGCTACCGCTCACGCGCTGCCGACGTATAGCCGAGGAAGCGGCCGATCGGCAGGACGTTGACCCCGATCAGCACCGGAACGCCGGGAGAGGACTTGGTGGTGAGCGTGGTCTCACCCCCACCGCTGAATTGCGTATTCGTCGTCATTCCGTACTCTCCGCTGCCGTTGTAGAACGGCCAGAGCCCGAAGCGCGAGTTGCCCCGGATTATTTGCTGGTCCTGCTGGCTGAACGAAGTCCTGGCGGTCACGCTGATTTCCATGGCGTCGGCCACCAGGAGATTGACCGTGACCCGTTGGATATTTCCCGAGGCCCCGAATGTGTTGTCCCAGGTGATCGCACTGCCGCTGCGCCACGGAGGGTCGCCCTTCTTGGTGTAGGCAGTGCCGAGGGCGGACGAGGAGTACCAGGCTCCGGCGTTCGTCTGGAAGCTCATCACGTGCCCGAAGGAGGCCTTGACGCTGATCTCGCTCTGCGCGAAGAATTCACTCAGCCGCTCGGTGCTCTCACTGCCTCTCCACAGGCCGAACAGCACGGAGCGCCGCCCGGCGGACCACGATCTGCTCACGTCCGAGCTCGTGGTCGAGCTGCGCATCTCGAAAGCCCGCTGGGGCGCCTGCGAGAGATCCTGCACCAGGGCGTCGTAGCCCCGGGCCCAGTCCGGGGGCGCGGGCGGTCTCTGCATGTAGGGCATCAGGGACTGCTGCGCGGAGCCGATCGGGTCGAGGATGATCGCCGCGTACGCCGACGCCCCCTGCTGCGCGACGTCGGGCGCGTTCACCATCGCCCAGTTGAAGAAGATGTCGGGGAACTGGTTCGCCGGAGGTATCGGCTTCAGCGACTGCAGATACTTCACGAAATTCTGGAAGTTCTCCTCGCCGATCTCCTGCTTGACATCGATCTTCGTCGCCGGCCGCAGCGCGGACATGACCCCCTTGTAGTCGGTGAAGAGCTGGTTCCCGCCGCTCTGGGTGTAGTTCTGGTCCAGCGAGAGCGGCGGTATGTTGTTGAGGAAGGACCAGAGGAATTTGTCCCCGCCCTCCGCAGGGAGAGGAGCCGCCGGCTGGAGGAGCTGGAAGGTCTGATCCGACTGGCCCAGTCCTTGGGCCAGTGCGTTGTAGAGCTGGTTCTGTACCGTGATGAACGACATGGGACGTCTTCCCTTCGTGGCGTTCTGGACGGGAGGAAAGTCCGGACAGCTTCCTTTTGCGGGCCATGGTCCGTTCTTTGCCACTGGGAGAACCAGTTCCGACATGATGCTCGCGCGGGTTACGGATAACAACCGCCGGTTTTCGGGATCAGCATGAATTCGCCACGTCCACCAGTTCTCTCCGCGCACCGTACTCACCGGGCCGCGGTGCACGTGGGCCGCATTGATCGGGCCGGACGGCCGTCGACAAGGTGGTGTGGCCGGGGCTCAGGCCGTATCAGGTGAGTGCTTGAGCGAACAGTGTGCCGTGAGAGATGGCTGGTTGCTCCCTGGCGGAGGTTAACGTCAGCAGCTCCAGGAGCAAACGGACGCGGGCAGTCGGCCCGCCGTCATCAGGATCAGCGAAGAGGCATACGCCTGACCTCGCCTCGTGATGACGGCCGGGCCGCGAGCGGGGGTGGATCAGGGCTGGATGTCGTAGTAGCGGGCGAAGAAGTCGATCACGTCGTTCTCGTGCGGGGTCAGTTCGGGGAGCTGGTCCTTGATCGCGTCCCGTACGGCCTGGGCCATCGACCGGTGGTCGTGCAGATGGGGTTTGACGAAGGGGTCCAGCCGGCGGATCAGTTCGTAGCTGCTGGAGACCTTCTCGACGACCATGGCCTTGTCCAGCGCCGGGGCGTCGTCCGGGAGGACGCCGGGGAGCTGACGGCTGACGAAGGTCACCCGGTGGAGGACGCGCCAGCACGGCGGCTTGGTCTCCGACTGCCGAGCCTGTCGCAGGGCCGCGGCGTTGGGGTCGGAGCCCTTGAGCCAGGTCGGGTCGATGACCTTCCCGTAGAGGTCCTCGAAGTTCTCCTTGTCGGAGTCCAGGTAGAAGGTCATGAACCGGTAGGCGTTGACGCGGCCCTTGACCTCGACCGGTTTGCCGTTCTCGTACACCGGGTCGGGGTCCTTCCCCGGGCCCTTGCTCCCCTCGGCCACGACGTACTTCTGCATGTCGCCGGGGGGATCGCACTTGACCGTGAGGGCGAAGGAGCGCGTGGACTCCTTGCTCCGGGAACGGGTCCGGTTGAGGCTGCCGCCCAGTGAGGCGTCCAGATGGAGGTCCGCGCCGATACCGAAGATCTTCACGCCGGTTCCGAAGGACACCCCGGCATTGCCGGCGAAGTGGTACGAGCCCGTGGTGGTCTCGGTGACCGCGTCCGCGGCCTGGGTGCTCTCGGCGAAGAATCCGCCGTCCGCCGTCCATACATAGGTGTTGACGATGTTGCGACGGGCGACGGACCGCGCCGCACCGGCAGTGTCCCGTCGTGCGGGGGCGGGCTTGCGAGCCGGTCCGGTGAAGTCCTCGAGCAGCTTGCGCGCCTGGGCGGCGGTGGGGTCCTCGGCGGCCGTCTCGGTGGAGACGGACTCGTAGTACGCCTGGTGACGCTGCTCCTCCTCGATCAGCCGCCGCTTGAGGGAGTAGGCCTCACGGGGCTTGAAGTAGCTGAACTCACCACGCCCGGTGGCGTCCGCGTAGTCCGGGTCGAGGATCTTGCCCGCCTTGAGGTTCCGCTCGGGGTCCGGCTTCTCCCGTACGCCCACGGTGCCGTCGAGGGTGCCCTGCTTGACATAGCGGGGGTTGATCGCGAAGGGCAGCAGGTTCCAGTCCCGTGGGATGTCCGGGTTGGGTTGCATGCGGTACGACACCAGCGCGCCGTTGTGGACCAGGCGCAGCGCGTAGACGTCGGCGGTCTCGGACTGTACGAGCGCGTAGCCGGTGTTGGAGGGCTGGAACCGGCGGCCGCCCTCGGGGTCGATCTGGGCGCCGGGGTCGTCGCTCTCCCACCCGCCCGACAGCCCCACCGTGGTGGCGCGCGCGGTCTCGGTCTCCCGGGAGACGTCGGTCTGCCCGGCCCAGGCGTTGGAGAACTCCAGGTTGCCGGAGACGCCGAGGGAGGCGCCACCCTCGGCGACCGGTTTGGCGATGCCGAAGCCGAGCGGTGCGGTGATCATCAGAGTGTTGACGTCGACTTCATGGGCCAGTCGCATCGCGTACGTCATGTCGACGCTGCTCTGCCGCGAGGACGACAGGGCGTGCACGGTCTTGTCCGCCTGGGTGAACTCCACCGACGAGGTGTTGATGTAGCTGAGGTTGCGGGGGTTCTTGGTGGCCACCAGGTTCTCGGACGGCACCGGGGGCGCCCCCTCGATGTAGCCGATGACCTGCGGGTCGAACTGGACCTGGCCGACCCATTCGGTGGCCAGGTCGCCGATCTTGAATCCGGTGACCAGGTGCCAGTGGCCGTCCTGGAGGTAGCCGTAGCAGCGCTTGAGCACTCCCCGGGTGTCGCCGCCGGGCAATTTCTGCAGGTCGGAGTACTCGGTGACCGCGGGCACCCCGTCGATCCGCTGTACGTGGGCGGACCGGCCGGTGGCGAAGACGGTGCGGACCTCCGGTGTGTCCGCGGAGACCGGGGCGGACGAGATCGTGGGCTCCGGCCGCCCGGTGGCGGGCAGGAGCAGGTCGCAGCCGCGCGGGCCGTTGTCGATCAGGGCCGTGGCGTCGGGTTCGGTGGAGGCGTCGTCGAAGGAGTAGTGGGCCAGCAGTTCCTCCCGCTCACCCTTCAGCCGGGTGAAGAGGTTGTCGAGGATCTGCTCCTCGGTCCGTGCGGTGCGCCAGACGCGGACCTCGTCCATGGTGCCGACGAAACGGCCCCAGGTTTCGTCTTTCTCGGTGCCCCGGGAACCCAGCGTGAACTGCCGCGAGCCATAGCCCCGGTCGCCGAGCGCCTCGTCCTTGATGAGCGGCTCGCAGGACACGGGGCGGCCGTCGACGTACAGGCGGAAGGTACTACCCCGGGGGTCCGGGTTCTTCGTCCACTTCGCGTGCCGCAGCTTCGCGGGGTGGGCGTCGCGCTCGTCCCGGGCGGTGGCGCCGCCGTTCTCCTCGAAGCGCCAGTGGGCGACCAGTCCGCTCTCCTTCCGTCCCAGTGCCTTGCCGTGGCAGTTGGCGGGACGGCCGGTGTTCCAGATCCGCACCTCGCTGATCTCGCCGGTGAAGTGGCCGGGGTCCTGCCGGTCCCAGCCGCAGCCGATCTCCAGCGCGGCTTCCTTGCCCAGCGGTGCTTCCATGGCGATGCGGGTACTGCCCGCGGGCTTCCCGTCCAGGGTGAAGGACACATCGACGTACTGGCGCGTGAACACGGACTTGATGGCCTGGACGGTGAGCTTGGTGGGCTTGCCGTCGGGGCCGGTCGCCTCGACGGTCGTCTCGCCCTTCTCCTCCACCACCTCCCGGCCGGATGTGCGGACCACCGCGATCCGGTGGAAGCGGCCCGCGGTCACCTTGGCGTTCGCATAGGCCCGTACGACGGTCCCGTCGGCGAGTTCCACGGCCAGGACCGGCCGGCCGTCCTTGGCGATCGCCAGCTGGTAAGGGACGCTTCCCTCGCCGCCCGAGGCCAGCCGCCCCTTGGACACCAGCCCCTGGCGCCGGCCCAGCTCGTCCGCGCGGAAGAAGACCTCCAGCGTGAGGTCGCCCTTGAGGTCGAGGTCGTCCGCGTGCTCGACCTCCAGTGAGGCCTGGTCCTCCAGCCGCACCGCCCAGGACTGGCCGAACACGGCGGCGATGTGCGTCCACCAGGCGTCCGGTACGGGCTCGACGCCCCGCACGAAGCGGTCGCCGACGCCGATCACAGGACGCCGGCCCGTGTGGATGCCGCGTTGTGCCGGCGCTCCCTTGTCACGGGAGGCGCCCATGGCCTGTTTCCCGAGTTGCTTGACGGCACTGACCGCGGTGCCGAGCGTCTCGCTGCCCAGCACCTCGCTCCCGCCCTGTTTCACGGTGGGCTTGCTGAGCGCCAGGACGTACTGGGACTGGGGGACGTTGGCGAGGACGATGGGGGCCCTCGCGTCGCCGCCTTCGGGACGGATCCACGCCTCCAGCGTCAGATCGCCGGGCGCGCGGACGGCGTCCAGCCGTGTGTCGGGCAGTCTCACAGGATTCGTCCCGGGCCCGAAGCGCAGTGCCCGGCCCGGGACTTCGCCCCACCACGAGGCGGGGCTGCCCTGGGCGGTGCTGGTGGCGTCGCCGTCCGGGACCTCGGCGGAGGGGCCGATCACGGCGGCCGTCACCCAGTGCGATCCGTGGGCGGCGGTAGCGCCGGGGCGGCCGATCCGTACGAGGGAGGGGTCGTACGCGACGAGCTCCACCTCCATGCCCTGCGCGACCGTGGCATCGGGGCTGCCGTGGGACAGGGCGAGCTGTGCGGTGCCCTCCTCGGCCTCCTGCGGAACCACGTACACCTGGTCGCCGACCTTCAGCAGGCTGCCGGCCGTCAGGGGCTGGTTCGTACCGCCGTCGGCGAGCGCCAGCTTGCCACCGGAGAGGGAGGCGGCCTTGCCGATCACGATCGGGTTGCCGCGGACGCCGGTGAGGATGTCCGCGAAGTGGTCGGCCCGGCGCGGCATCAACGTCCACACCTCCTCCTCGGTCCCGGTGCCGTCGGTTCCGTCGGTGCCGGTCCGGCGCAGGGTCACCGTGCACCGGTCCTCGAACGGTCCAACCGTGTCCGGGCCGACCTCCACGGTGACCCGCGCCAGGTCGAGCCCCGCGTCACGGGCGGTCAGCAGCACCTTGGAACCGGCAGTGACGGGCAGTTCCTTGGCCGAGCGGGCGACGTCGGTGCCGTAGGAGACGGAGCTGAAGCGGCCGTCGGCATCGCGGAAGTACAGGCCCAGATGTCCGGCGCCGCTCTCGGTCAGGAACGGCGCCCTGGCCCCGCGCGCGAAGGTGAGCAGGGCACCGGAGTAGCCGAGGCCACGGTGGTCCTGACCCAGGAAGGGCATCGGCAGGGAGGGGGTGCTGTGGCCGCTGAGCCGGTTGGTGAGCCTGCCGAGCTCCTCCCGCCGGGCGGCCAGGGCCCCTTCGTACTCCTTGATGGGTTGCTGGAAGGGGTCGTTGCCATCCTTCAGCTTCTGCGCCGCGGTCAGCCTGCCGCTGATGGTACGGATTCGCTGCTCGATACCGGCCCGCTCGAAGCCGACGAACGTCACCTTCGATTCCTGCCCCTCGCCCGTCTTCGGCACAGGGCGGAGAATCGGGACACCTTTCTCGGCAGCCACTTCCAGCAGGGAATCGTGCCCCCTGACCTGGAGGGTACGGAGCATACCGTCAGGGTGTTCGAATAAATCCCCGGAAGCGTTCCGCAGGTAAAACGCCTCGGCGAAGACAAGATTCTCCGGTACCCCCTCCCTCTGTTCCCTCAGTACGAGCTTTTCCTGCACGACGGCCAGGTACCTGCCGGTCGGGCCATGGGCCAGAACCCACTCCCCCATCCTCTCCAGCAAAGTCCACCCGGCCTTTTCCGCATCGGACTGCAGGACGAGCACGTCCTCGCCCTGTTTGTCCTTCACAGCGGTCAAGTACTGGTGCCCACCGAAGTCGATGACGTAGTCGGACCCGTCGGACAGCCGCTCCTCCTCCGAGTACCGATTATCGAGTATCCGCTTGAGGTACTCCTGGTCCCCCACGAGTTCTGGGGAGTTCTCACCGTCCCTCTCCACCCGCTCACGCGCCTCGCGGGTCTGCCGCAGCTCTCCCTCCAGTCTCCTGATCTCTTCCCGCAGCTTGTCGGGCTCTTCCCGATCGGCAGGCGTCATCGCCTTGCCGACGGCCGGCAGCTCCACCACGTCCGGCACCTGCGCCAGCCGGCCCTCGCGCGAAAGGGCGAAGTCAAGCGCCGCCAGACAGCTGTCGCCGCCCTCCGCCGAATCCTCTGAATCCGCCGCTTCCGTGGCGAAGGACAGCAGGACCCGGGCATGCCGCTTCACCGGCTTCGCGTCGCTCCCGTGCCCGGTGACGGCCTGTTCCTGCTGGTGGTAGAGAGCCGCCGTCAGCCCTTCGCCGACGGTCCGGCCCGGGACCCGGAAGCTGTCCTTGCGGATGCCGGGGTGGTCGGCGACCGGAGCGTGGGAGGTGACCCAGCCGACCGGGCCCGTCAGAGTGCCGTCGAGCCCGTGTGTCGTCTGGTCGTACACGGTCGTGCCCGAGCCGTCGTCGCAGCGGTAGTACGCCGCCAGCCCGGGTTCGTCGCCCACCAGGCGGAACATCCGGTCCTGCGCCAGTTCCTCGGCTCCGCGGGCCCGGGTCCACAGCCGTATCTCGTCGAGCTCACCCGAGTAGAAGCCTGTGGGGGTGCCGTCGTCGCCGGGCTTCGCGCCGATGAGCAGCCGGTTGGCGTCCTCCGACGCGGGAGACAGCTTGCGCGGCTCGCCGCTCCGCGCACCGTCGACGAAGAAGGTGGCCCGCGCGCCGTCGTACACCACCGCGACATGGGTGTGGGTGTCCGACGCGAAGATGCGGGCGGCGGAGACCGCCTCGTCAGAGGTCCCGGCGTGGCGCAGCCGCAACTCGCCGGACGCCGTGAACGACAGCTCGACCAGGGCCTTCCGTCCTCCCGCCGACAGCAGGGTGGCGGCGCCATCGCCCGTCCTGCGCACCCATGCCTCGATCGTGTAAGGGCCGCTGCCGAGCGGAATCCCGGCCGGTGCCGGGATTTCCACCCGGGCCTCGCTCCCGGCGTCGAAGCGCAGCGCGGTCGCGGCGAAGCCGGTGTCCGGCACGACCGGTATCAGGGGTTTTTGCGTAATCGGGCACGAGCCCGGGCCGCGCTCCAGGACCGCGTCCCGGTACTTCGGGTCCGGGCTGGTGTAGAGACGGGAGCCCTGGGTGTTGAACAGGCCCTCCTCGGACTGCTCGACGTTGATCGACTCGATCCGCCGGGCCACGGGGTTATGGACGAAGAACTGCCAGCGCCGCAACTCGCTCACGGACGTGGGCAGCAGCAGGGCCGTGAACCGGCCGTCGCGGACCTCACCTGCGAACGCCAGGTGCAGGGTGGGCTCATGGAAGTCGTTGCCGTCCATGTCCTTGGCGCCCAGGGTGTCCTTGGCGGAGTCGGGACGGGAGCGGTGTCTGCTGCGCCGGTAGCGGACCTCGGCGACCGGATGCAGCCGGTCGCCGCCGAGGGTGAACCGGTCGCACAGCAACCCGTTGGCCACCAGCGGGACGCGGTGCGCCGCTTCGCCCTTCCCCGTGGTCAGGTAGTCGTCCCGCCCCGCTTTGTGGGAGACCCCGCCGTCCTTGAGCGCGAAGAGCGCGTCCGTGTGCGAGGCGTCGACTGACTGCCGGAAGACGTAGACGTATGTGCCGTCCGAGAGGGCCTGGAAGGGGGCGGCAGCGGTGAGCCGGGCGGTGGACGAACGGAAGGCGTCCACCTCGTCGTCGGCGAGCACCTCGTTGTCGCCGGCCTCGACCAGCGATCCGGGTTTGACCCGGGGGATCCGGGTGACGCCGGAGACCGCGTAGCCGGTCCGGGCCAGCTCGCGGGGGAAGCGCAGCTCGCGCGGCTCCTCCGACCAGTGGTGGACGTCCAGGTCGCTCCCGTCCGCGGACCCCTGGACGTTCGGACCGTCGGCGCTGTTCAGATCCAGCACGCTGTAGTGGATGCGCCGGTCCTCGTCCATGGCGAGCGCGACGGTCGTGCCCTGATGACGGACGAGAGCGGTGTGCAGGTAGCGCCTGCCCCCGTAGACCCTGGTGCGAGAGCTTTCCGGACCCATGTACGCCCCTTCGCGTGGCGATTCTCGGTGACTGACTGGCTAACGAAGCGAAACCTTCTCTCACGGCACGCGGACGCTGTGAGACGCACCAGGGAAATGGCCAGAAGATGATCAGGAGCTGGTCCGGCCTGACAGAAAAACGGAGCTTGACAAGTCTCCCCACAAGCGCGTTCCACCGCGCTTGAGTTGCGAGCGCGGCGCCGCCGACGCCGAGCTGCCCCAAGCGCATCACCGGACCCGAGCTCGGCTCCACCCACACCCTCATGCGCGAGGCGTGCGAGCAGATCGACCACACCCTGGCCTTCAGCCGCGTCCAGCACCTGATGTCAGGCGCCCGCCCCACCCCGCTGGACTGCTTCCCCTTCCTGGGCGCCTGCTCCCTGTCCGGTCTCGTCTTCGCCACCGGCACCTATCACGACGGCTTCCACGTACTCACCCGTCGTCGCCCGCTACCTGGCCGCGACACTGCTCGGATCCTCCGAAGCCGGGCAGGACACCGGCCTCGGCGCCGTCCTGGCACCGGAACTCATTTACCCCCCAGTTCCTCGCATCCAAGCCCACCGACGACACCCACGCCCTCAACCGTCACACGTCCGCCGGCGTCAGCGATGTCCGTTCTCTTCACGTCTCTTCACGGCCGATCCACTAGGCACAGGTTCACCCAGGGATTTGTGTATATCTGCCGTTCGCCGTGGGTCTTCCACTGCATGTGTGTTACCGCTCTCGCCGTCGCCCACCAGCATCCCAGAGGGCAGGGCAGCGCGGGGGGCACGAGCTCTGCATGGCCCGCCCTCGTGCGTCAGCCGACTGTCTGTTCTTCAACGATCAACGGAGGCGTGCTGCTGATCCGCCTCTCGTGCAAGCCCAAGTGAGACGTCCCCGCCGCACAGACCACCCCGAGCAACGCGGGGTGCGTGATGCACGACGACGGGTTCGAGGCGGCTTCGCAGGCTCGGCCAGGCGAGAGAAGCCCCAGCCGGTGGACTATAAGTATCGGCTCATCACCTTGAGTCATTTACAGAACGCCCATGACAGCACCCGGCATCGACAGGCGCACATTTGCCGAGGCATCCACAATGGATGCATCAACACATCTACACGCGCCAGCCAGAAAGCCAGGATCAAAATGAAAAAGAAATGGGTATTTTTCGGTCGCGGGTACGCTCCTATCTTGGAGCCTCTAGGGGCGCGAAAGAACAACAATCAGCATCGCCAACAACCAATTCCACCCAGCCGCACACTGGAAACCGTCTGGCTGGCCGCAAGTTCCAATTACCCTCCAGACGTTCGCAACGGATACGCGGATGCGGAACGCGCCGTCAAATGGTCGCCCGCCGACATGGCGAGGGATGAATTCTACATAGAAATCAACGGCCATACTCACAGGTTTATTTATACCGCGGAGGTTCACCAGGCCAGCCGCTTCTCTTTCCTGCGCGTCTTCAAGTACGCAGGAGAAATACCTAAGGGCTACAGCCAAGGCTAGAAGGCGCCGCCACGGAATTTCGAGGACCTCACCCCTAGGCCAGGACCTCAACCGTCACCAGGCCGCGGTCGGTCTTGAGCATCACCGCGAGCCCTCACCTCTCGCTCAGCAAGCTGCTCAACAACCCTCTCAGTCAGTCGGTCATTTTCAACCACCTTATCGCTAAGCGCAGCAACCAAACCCTCGGCATTCGCTGCCCTCAAAGCCATCATTACGTTAGTCGCCGTCCACAAATAGCTGACCATAAAACCCAGTATCAGAAAAAGGACCAGGAGGCAGGCGGCTACAACTCTCGCTTCGCTACTACCTCCAAGGCATTTACCCACTGCACCGACCAGCCGCCCCGCCGGCACACCCATGCGCCCGAATTCAACCAGCCCAATACCTACGAGCATTTTCGTGAACCAGTCCGATACCTGCTCTAGATTCGTGTTGGGCAGGTAGCCGCTTATATGACCCCCGGCAGCTCCCCCTTGACCGACTGGGCTGCCATCCCCCTCGCGCCTACGAGGGATTCCAAAGAGGAAGCCAGCAAGTCCACCCACAGTGGCCGCCGCAGCCGAAACACCAAGGCCAATGCCGAATATTCGCCACTGCTCAGAAAGAGACTTGTGCAAGGTCATCGAGTAAAACAGCAGGCCACCAAGGCCCACTACCACTCCCATGATTCCGAGGGCTATGTAAACCCCCGTAGGCTGATCGCTAGTGGAGCCCGCACTCCGCCCATTACCAGCAGGATTACCGTTATCGGACACTCCCACCACCTCGTGTCAGGCAACCATCAGCGAACAAGTCCCTCACATCCACGATCGCCCGGACGGGGATGCGAGACCAGTCGATCAAGACAGCGAGTCCGTCGCGCCGGTCACGACAGCCTGGCTGAAGGCTAAACAATTGAAGGCTTCACCCACCCCGAAACGGCCGAGTGGCGCCCTGCACTCCTCGGGGTCATGATGAAGTTAGAGAACTACGACTGCGAAGCCAGCCAACAAAAGACGCTCCACAGATGATGTTGCCGCCGAAAATAGGAGCAAGAAATGGCAGTCATTGACCTGGGATGGGACACAATAGCGGCCAACAGCTCGACCAATTGGTTTGTTCACGGCTGGAGCCAAAACGAATCAGTTGTTTTCAGCATTGTCGTGTTCCCTGGAACCGGTGAAGGGGTGCCCAATCCTTTGGGGCACGCAACCCTTACACAGGGTGAATCATTCCAGCACGTCGACGGGACGAGCGCCTACAAGATTTACATGCAGAACAACGCGCCCTTCAACTCCTGCAGCGTCCACGTACTTGCGCAGGTCGAGTCACTGTAGGGCGAGGCAAAGCCGGAAAGGGAAAAGGAATGGCAACAGTGAGAGCATCCATCGTGCACGACATTTCCGGGCGCGTCGTTTCAGTAGCCCGCCCCGCAAAGGACGCCAAGGTTAAAGTGCTGAGCGGCCCCGGGCAGTCTGTACTTGAAATAGACATCGAGGAGGACGCTATCCATGAGCTAATAAACGGAAAGCTCAGGATTGACACAGAGCGGAAAAAGGTCGTTTCCTACGACCAGTAGCGCACAGGGTTGCTCCGGCTGGCTGTAGCGGATTGCAGCCAGCCAATTCTAGTGCGCGGCGAAGGTATTCGATAAGGCCATCAGGCCGCTGGGATGGTCCCCAGCCGACCCGCCTGGTAATCCTCAAATGCCTGAGCCAGCTCAACGTGCGTGTTCATAATGCCATGGAGCGCCCGCCGTCCGACGACAGCGAGCGCTCCGCGCATCCGACTCTCGAATATCCACTCGGCCATCGGCGGGTAGACCCTGTTGCCCGCAGCCGCGAACTCCTTGGACTTCTGGAGCATCCCGGCCTCGACCTCCTCGGAAGAGGCTGATTCATCCGCATCGGCACCGAATCGTTCTGTGATGCTTCTGCTAATTTTCACGAACAGAGCGTGGCCCTGCATGTCGAGGCCGACTTCAAGGGCTTCGCCGCGCAGGTGGGCCCGCGGGGCGAGCTCCGGTCGATCGCCGAGAAGGACACGCGGGAGATCGACGGCCTGGGGAACATCGTGGGCGAGTCACGCACCAAGCTGGGCCCGGCGCTGAAGAATCGCACGGTCTCCATACGCCTCTTCCCTCTCGGCTCCGATGCCGCACAGGTGATCCGCAACCTGCCTGTCGAGGAAGGCACGTACATCCTCACCAACATCGGCAGCGACAAGGTGCTGGACGTTCTGGGCAAGGAGAGCGAGAACGGCGCGAACGTCGGCCAGTACACCCGCCACGGCGGGCCGAACCAGCAGTGGACCTTCACGCCCGTACGCCGCGACTACGCGCCCGGCAACCCGGCGTACAACGTCACCGGCGAATACCGGATCGCCTCCAAGGCGAGCGGAAAGGCCCTGGAGGTCGCCGGGCAAGCCCTGCAGGACACCGCGAACATCCAGCAGTGGGAGAGCAACGACGGCTCCCACCAGCGCTGGTGGGTCACCCCGATCGGCAACGGCATCTTCGTGATCAGCAACGTCCGCAGTGGCAAGGCCATGGACGTCACCGGCGCCTCCAAGGGCAACAGCGCCAACGTGCAACAGTACACGTTCAATGACACCGTGGCCCAGAAGTGGCGGATGGAGCGCGTGTAACCACTGCTTGAACGGCCGTCGGGCCTCACCTGGTCGCCGCCCGCCCATGGTGCGCGCGGGCGGCATGCCGTGTGGTTGCCGGACTACTGGCCATCCTCACCCTTCTTCTCTCACCGCTGGGTGTGGCGGAAGTCGCCTGGTGGGCGGCCGGTCTCGCGGGCGAAGAACTTGCCGAAGTTGGTGGCCTCGGTGAAGCCGAGCGTGCGGCCGATCGTGGCCACGGGCAGGTCGGTGTGGGCGAGCAGCCGCTGCGCTTGCAGGGCGACGCGGGCGTCGGTGAGCTGCTTGGCGCTGCGGCCGGTGGCGGCCAGGCAAGCGCGTGTCAGGGTTCGCGGGGAGCAGCCGAGCCGTGCGGCGTAGTCCTCGACGGAGCGGGTGGTGGCGAAGGAGTGTTCCAGCTCGCGCCGGAAGGCGAGGTAGATCTCGGTGCCGGGCGTGGCGAGGGCGGGGTGTCCGGTCGGGTGGGCGAGGCGCGCCATGCGGATCAGGAGTGCACCGAGGAGCTGGCGCAGCAGTGCTCTGGTCAGTTCGGCGTTGGTGTCGGCGGGCGCCGCTGCGTCGGAGGTCTGCTCATCTCGCAGTGCCCTGTATTCCGTGTCCATCTCCGTCACGGCGCGGTTGAAGGCGTCGAACTCGTCGGGCGGCAGATGCCGTGCGACGGGGCCGCCGAGTCCGTCGAGTACCTCGTGGGTCGCGGGCAGGGGCGGCGGGAAGTCGGCGGTGAACAGCAGCAGGATGGCGTCGAGGTCCGCAAGGTGGCCGTTCGGGCCGGAGGGCAGGCGTTGCACCTGGCCGGGTCGCAGGTGCAGGAGTGTGCCGCGGGCGCACGGGTGCGTGACGAAATCGACCATCGCGGTGCCCTCGCCGCCGCGCACGAGCATGACCTGGTGGAAGTCGAGGCGGCTCGGCCGACGGGCAACCGAGCCTTTCAGGCGCTGCTTCAACGCGTCGAAGGTCAGCACTTCGATGCCGGTGTGCAACCGGTCGGGGTTGTCGTAGGCGATGTCGATGACGTCGCGCTGTCCACTTTTGACCATCTCGGGTCCCGACCCTACCTCGTCCGGAGGGCGGCTGCGGGGGCATCGTGGAGTCACGGCCGAACGGCGAGCGCCACGCCAGGCACCGCGCCGGGAAGCCGTCACCACCATTCCTTCGTGAAGTGAGGACCTTTCACCATGTTCCCTGTTGTCACCGACCCCGCGACGCTGCCGATTCTGTTCCAGGACGCCCTGAACGCCGGTGATGTCGACGGTGTGCTGGCCCTGTTCGCCCCGGGTGCGGGCATGCGCACGGTGGCCGGCGAGTACATCGCCGGCGCCGAGGCGCTGCGTGCGGAGATCGGCGGAACCGTCGCCGCCCGCGGCAGGCTGACGAACGTCAAGCGGCACACGCTCGTCGGCGCGGAAACCGCCCTCCTGGTCACCGACTGGACCCTGGAGATCGACGGCCCCGGCGGCGAACGGATCGCCCCTACCGGCACCACGGCCAACATCGCCCGCCGAGATGCCGGCGGCGGCTGGCGCTTCACCCTCCTCAACCCGCTCGGCATCGCCTGATCAGCCCGGCCCACGAGCAGTCAGCCCTCCGGGCGGGGCCGCGGTTACATCTGCAGAGGGCCGGCCTGCGCGGGCCACGGAACCCAGGGCAGGGCATTCCGCCACCTCGGGCGCCCGAAGGCCCAGTCCTGGAGCACCCGGGCCACTGTCTCGTGGCCATACAGATCGAACGGTCCGTCCACCCGTGCCTGGAAGTGGGTTTCCGGTCCGCCCTCCCGGAACTCGATCTGACAACTCATGTCGTCGTTCAGATGGACCTGCATGTAGTGCTGGCCGTTGGGCTCCGAGTCCAGGCGTTCAACGATCACGAAGCGGTGGCGCAGATTCATCTCACTCAGCAGATCGAACAGCGTGTCCTCGGACGGGTCGTCCCAACGGTCTCCGTTCCAGGTCCTCGCTTGCAGCACCGGCTTCACCATGGGGCGACCCTAGCGACATCGGTCCACTTCCGAAACTCGCCGGCCTGCTGGTCGTGGCCCCTTCTACGGTGACCGTCATGAGCAGTTGTCTTCCCGTCCCCGTGCCTGGCGTCTGCGTCCGCGTGAAGCTGAATGTGGGTGCCTGTGGGCCGTACGCGCACATCGTGGCGGACTTCGAGCCGCCGGGTCCCGGCGGCGGGCTGGAGTTGCTCAGCCTGCTGCCGGAGAGCCGACTGCCCTCGGAGTACCTCCCGTCGTTGCGGGAGGGCCTGCGGGAGGGCCTCGACGGGGTCACCGCCGCTGTGCTGGTCACCGACGGCAGCTTCCACGAAGTGGACTCCTCCGAACTCGGCTACAAGATTGCCGGACAGCAGGCAGGCCGGGCAGCCCTCATCGGCGCGGGGCTGCTACCGCCCGAGACCGCCGCGACGCTGCGCTGGGCGACGTGGCCGGGTATGCCGAGGCTACGGCCGTCACCTGTGGAGGGAACGCATCGACGGGCCCGGTAGCCAGATGAGTACCTAACGGAAGCGGGCCCGTCTCGCCATCCGCCGGGAGGAGGCAACGGACACACGAGGCCCGGCTCACTGGTTTCGGCGGTGCCGCCACACATCGTGCAGCGGCCAGTAGTACGGCGACGTCCGGTCGACGGTGCCGTCGAGGGCGTCCAGCAGTGCGTCACCTCGGTGGTCGCCGCGCAGGGCCAGTTGCACCGCGGCGGTGACTCGTACGGCCTCCTCCGAGTCGGAGAGGCAAGTGGCCAAGGCGTCGCCAGGAGCTGGGTCGTCGGCCCGGGCCCGCAGGAGGGCCCGGCAGGCGCCTTCCCGCACCCGGGCGTCCGCGTCCCGGGTACAGGCCAGAACGGCGGCCAGGGCATCGGCGTCTGACTGCTGGACCTGCCAGTGCAGGCCGCCGACCGCCCAGGACCGGACCTGGGCGTCGGCGTGCCGGGCGAGGGCCGGTAGCAGCTTCTCGGCCCGGGAATCCATGGCGCCGGCCAGGCCGGCGGCGAGGGGCCGCATCACGCGGGGGTCCTCCTCCTGCTCCACCCAGGGGAGAAAGAGGTCGACGAGCGGGGTGTCGAAGGGGGACTCCTCGTCCTCGCCGCTGTCGTCGTAGAGGTTGACGCAGCGCAGCACGTCCGCGCCGAAGTAGCGCGCCAGCGGATCGGGATGGTGCCGAAGAGCGGCCGCGGCGTCCCAGACGGGCGTCAGTGCCAGACCCTTGCGTCCGGCGGCCGCGACGGCGGCCGCTCCCCACACCGGGTGGTCGACCTCGGGCTCGGCCATGGCGCGGTCCAGCAGTTCGGCGAAGGGCGTGGCGATTTCGCAGCACCATTCCAGGTGGGTGAGGATCGCGGTGTGGCCGTCACGGATGACCTGCTCGCCGGTCACCAGCTCGCGGCAGAGCTCGCCGTTGCCGTCGCGCACGGTCCGTCGGCAGACCCCCGCTTCGGTGCCGGTCGCGTGCCAGTGGCGGGCGAGCGCGAGCGCGTCGCGACCCTCTCGGTCCTTGACCCGGGGGTCGGCCCCGGCGAAGTGCAGGGTGGTGGCGATGTCGTAGGCGCCGCGCTCGACGGCGCGCAACAGGGGCGTGCGGCCGTCGGCGTCGATGCCGTCCAGGTCCAGCGCGTCGAGATCGGCCAGCTTCAGCAAGACATCGAGGACCTGGTGGTCAAGGGCATCCGCAGCAAGGCGCAGGGCGGCTGTGACGTGCGGGCCGCGCGCGTGAGTGGTGCCGTACTCCTCCTGGAGCAGGGCGGCCACTGCCTTGGTGTCACCGATACGAACGGCCGTGAGGAGCGACTCATCGGAGGAGGTCATGCGCACAGGGAGTGGAGAAACCCTTCGGATAGGGGATGGGGATGGATACGGCTGTTCCCGCGACAGCAGGTCGCGAGCGGCGGCGAGGTCACCGTCATGGAATCAGAGCCCATCAGACCATCATCCCCTCTCCCTTCGCAGGGCCCTACTGGTTAAACGACGACTGGTTCATGCAACGTCCCCACGAGGTGCAACCAAGGCCCACGTGCCCGAGCCGGGCCGGGCGGGCAGCTGACCCACCGGGTGCGGGATCGGTCTAGCTAGTGCTGTGACCGTATTGGTTGGCCGGGTTGTTCGTTGTGCTGGGGGGGGAGAGCGTCTTCGATCAGCACGGGGCGGGGTATCACCACCCGTCAGGGTCCGCAGGCTGACCGGGCAGGAGGGGCAGAGTCTGCAGCGGATCGTGCGGCACCGCACCACGAGTGCGGTGCGGTGTCGGCGGGCGATGATGCTGCCGGCCTCGGCCAACGGGACCAGCGTGCCGGTCATCGCGTGTCCGGTCCAGGCCGACGAGGACACCGTCCGGGACGTGATCCACCGGTTCGACGAGACGGTGCTGGCCTGTTTGGACCCTCGGTGGGCGGGAGACCGTCCCCGCCTGCTCGACCGTGATGAGGAGGACTTCGTCGTCCAGACGGCCACCACCCGTCCGTCCACGCTGGGCAAGCCCTTCACCCGCTGGTCGATCCGCAAGCTCACCGAACACCTGCGGCGCAATCCCGTCCGCCCCGTCCGGATCGGCCCGAAGCCCTTCGCCGCGTGCTCGTCCGCCAGGGCGCCTCCTTCCAGCGCACGAAAAGCTGGCAGGAGTCCCCGGATGCGGCCTTCGACGCCAAGCTGGACCGCATCGAGGACTCAGTCAACGAACGGCCGGACCGAACGTTCGCCTTCGACGAGTTCGGCCCGCTCGGCATCCATCCGACCTGGCGTAATCAGAACGCCCGCCCCCTGACACCCTCGCAGCACAATGACGCGAACGCGCGCGTATGCGCAGCGAGAAAGGCATCCGCTGGGGCGGGCGGCCCGCTTCATCAATACCTGACCACTCAACCCGACGAACCTACGCGGTCGTAGCACTACATGATCTATTTCAAGGGGCTACCGTAGGTGGCTCGGCGAGCCTGGGGTTGCGTCACCGCAGTCAGCTTCGCTGGATCCCGGCGAGCAAGATGTCCGCAAGTTTGTCGGCGTAGTCGTCAGGGTCGATGTGGGGGTGGCTGGTTCCGAGGTATCCGAGCATCATGTCGATCGCGCCTTGGTAGGTGATGGCCATCACGCGCGTGTCGAAGTCGCGGAGGGTGCCCTCGGCCTGGCCGCGTCGGAACAATGACTCCTGTGCCTGGTAGGTCTCTTCGTGGTCTTCAGGCGTCAGGCGCGGCGTGCCATCGGGGTGACGCAGGTTGTGAACGATGCGGTTGAGTGCGGTGAGTTCTCCCTGGTGGGTGACGGTCAAAGCCGCCACTTGGCGCAGGGCCGCTCGGATGATGTCCGGGACAGGGTCGGTCAGGTCGAGCGAGTCCGCGATTCGGTCGCGGATGGTTGTCATGGTCGCTTTGGCCGTGGACTCCATCAGGTCGTCCTTGTCGGCGAAGTAATGCCAGATCAGGCCCTTGGAAACGCCGGCACGCTCGGCGACGCGAGTCAACGACAGGCCGTCGTATCCGCAGTTGGCGAGTTCCTCCATGGCCGCGGTCATGATCTGCGTCCGGCGCTGGTTCTCGTCGAGTCGCTGCCGACGCGCACCCGACCTTGTGGTTTGTGAGGACGAAGTAGCCATACCTTCACTGTGAACCATTGATGCGGTCGTCGGCGACTGACTGACGGTTCCGGCGAACCCGGACTGACAGGGCCGCAAGGAGCAGCATCATCGCAGCGATAACGAGCATCTCTACGCGCATCCATGCAGGGAAGGCGCCGGGCAGCGCGGCCTCGACGAGATTCACCACCAGCAGGACACACCCAATGATGGTGAGCGCACGAAGACCGGTGGGACTCCCCTTGAGTGCGGCGCGCGTCCGCAGGGGCAGCACGATCGCGAACATGGCGACGATCACGGCGTGACCCCATGCCTCGTCGGTCGCCAGATGCGGTGCCGTCGTCGACAGGACGGCCAGGGCCACCAACGTACCCAAGGCCACTACCACGTAGGCGGCTACCAGTCGCTTCACCCCTGCGAGCGATAAGGACACGAGTGATGCCGACTCGCGCTCATCTCTTTCCACTCTATTGACCATGCGGTCAATACTATCCCTATTGACCATGCGGTCAATAGCTGGGCGAGAGCGCCTGCCCCGCGAGCCCGCCAAGGGAGTGGCCACCTTTCGGGCGATCGAAGAGACGTGCGACTTCCGAGGCTTTCGAGGGCCTCGCGTGGGAGTCGGCGCCATTGGACATGCTGTACGCGGGATCCGGACGGGGTGGACGGTATTGCGCCGCAAGTGTTCGGTGAGCTTGCTGACCGACCAGCGGGTGAAGGGCTTGTCCAGCGCGTACGGACGGGTGGTGGCCGGTACATCGAGCAACCCGCCCAACCAACACGGTCACAGCACTAGCGCGCTTGGCCGGCCAGGCATTGGGAGAGCCGGTCGGCGAGGACCTGCGGTATGCGGTACATCGGCGTGGTGGACGAAGCTCTCGCCCGAGCCGGCTCAGCGCCTGCTGTCTCGGCTGGTTCTCCTGCGGATGCTGAACGGCTCGACACGATGCTCTCGCCGCATGGGACGTCAGAGTGGGCGCGTCGAGCGCCGGCTTGCGAGGGAGCCGTCGCATGCCCGGACGCCTCGCGCATCACCCCAAGTAGTGACTGCCGCCTCGGGGTGCCAGGCTGGGGGGGCGGACAGGTAGGCGTTCATGCGGGGCCAGTCGCGTTGCAGAGGAGGCTGCGGACTCAGCGCGCGGTCCTCGCGGCTATGTACGAGGGCCACACCGGCGGGGAGCAATTGGCAGGCCCGCGAGACGAACGGGCGACTCTCGTACCGGCCCCGAGTCGAGGGGCGCCCTCGCGGACAGAGCAGATCGACACGGACAGTTGACGGGTCCCGGTCGGCGACTTCGAGGAACGTCGCAGAGGAAGGGCATCAAGACGCCGGACTGAGCTGGATGACACACCCGTGACGGACTGGCTTGCGCGGATATGGAAGCGGATACGGAAAAGGGCTCGGACCGCATCGCCGGGGCTGCCCCATGTCAACGATGCCAACGGTGCTTCCGCAGAGCTGGTGATCGACGGAAGCGGACTCCAGAAGGTCATCACCGGCTACGTCCTGCCCGGCAAGGAAGCCGTCGGCAAGTACGCCTTCTCACTGCCGCCCGACGCGGCCGACAAGGCCGAGGTCGAGTTCAGCCCTGATGGAAAGCGGTGGCCGGACGCCTACTGGTCCACCCGAGCGCAGCAGACCTCCTCGGGGCTCAGGCACCAAGCCGGATCAAAGTTCGGGCCAAACCCAGTGCAAGATCCATATTCGGACACGTGTCCGGTGAGGCGGGACGGATAGCTTCGTCAGCACCAGTCATGCCACAGGGGGACCCATGCTCCGTCGTCACATCCCGGCAGCCGCGCTTGCCGTACTCGCCTTGGCCGGCTGCTCCAGCAGCCCGGCATCCAGCGCCGCCACATCCGCAGAAACGAACCTGCAGCCCGCCGACCACGCCGCAGTGGCAAGCGACGGGAACATACCGACGGGACCGGGGCCGCAGGCCCGGTACACGGTGCAGGAGCAGCCCGCCCCGGGCACGTGCCACTACCGCTATACCCCGGCGAAGGAGCCGCTGCCGGACCCGGGGTGCACGCCTGGCGCTGTGAGCCCGGCCGTCACGCAGTCGAACCTTGCGCAGACGATCTGCCGCCCGTCCGGGTACACCAAGGGCATACGCCCGCCGGTCGCGGTCACCGGCCCGGAGAAGATCGCGAACGCGGCCTCCTACAGCGACAAGGACTCCCTGCACGACGCCGAGTACGACCACCTTGTCAGCCTCGAGCTCGGCGGCGACCCCAACGACCCGCGCAACCTCTGGGTCGAGCCACCTTCCCCCGGGCACCAGCCCGGCGGCGGCCCGAACAACCCCAAGGACCAGGTAGAGACAAAGCTCCACTCGGCAATCTGCTCCGGACAGGTGCAGCTCCGCGACGCCCAGCAGGCCATCGCCACGGACTGGACCACGGCCCTCACCAAGCTCAAGATCAAGTAGCTCCAGCGCCGCACGGGAAACGGCCGACCGAGCACCTCCACCCAGGGCAGGACACGGACACGCCCGGAGCCTCACCAGGGTCCAAGCACGGGCAGGGCGGGCGACACAACACCTCGAACACCTGCCCAAATCCCTGCCGTCGAGAGGTTGACTCTCGCTCGCACGAGTGGCTGCAGGTGTCGACTTTTGTGCGCTCTTTTACTCAGAGACGCTCGCACGCCTGCGCGAGTCCGTAAACAGTCGGTCAGACCCGATCAATGCATGCCCGGTTGCTTATGGATCGCCTTACTAATCCTGGCGTGATCCGAGTCACACTGCCATGCGGCGGGGTGTCATGAGCTGGCGAGTTGCAGATTCCCGTACGGCAAGTCCAGACCGATTGGGGTGCCCTTGTCGCGCCCCCCACGCAGGACAAGGCAAGATGGAGAACGTGCCGACGCAAAAAGTGTGACCGGCATCACGTCTGGGGCGATTGTGTACGCCGCAGCAATGCATTCGGGCATGACGAAGGCCCCACCCCGTGCCGGCCAAGCAACCAGGTGAGGCCTTCTCTCAGCACACCGTCTGCAGCGTGGCCCCGGCCTTTTAGGCCGGGGCACTTCGCACGTTCAGGACCACTGGTCTCGCACGATCTTGTAGACCATGTAGACCGGCCCCAGCCAGCGGGCCCACCTGTACGGCCGGCCCCTCTTGCTGCAGCATCGGCAGTGCCCCTCCGGCGCCGGCGCTTCCGTCTGTGCCATTGGGCTCCTCCCCTGATGGGTCCACGTCCTTCGTGGACTCCGCGGAGGCTCACGAGACGTCCTGGGCCCCAGGGGCGGATCGATGGGCATAACCGTACCGGCATGAGACAACATCCGCCGGTGCGTCAACTCCGGTTGTCACACCGGGATACGGGCACCCCGTGCCACCTCAGCACCTGACACAGTGCGACGAAACGTCAACGGACCCGGCTAGCTCGATGTTTGCCATGGAGAGGGCCACCCGTAACGCGGGAAAGCCACTTCCGGTTCCCCGACAGAACGTCACGCATATCACACTTGGGGTGAGGTTCCTCACAGGATCCGCCCCCCTCATGCCGGGCTCTGCACACCGGTTCAGGTGTTTCTGGCCCATCGCGGCGCGGATGAGATCGGCGGTAGCGGCGACAGTCGCTCGGGCGGCCTGGTCCCCGTGGGCCGCTGCCCGGTCCTCCAAACAAGATCACTCCGCTACCGCTGATTTCGTTCGGATACTCCTCGAGGGCCACATCCCTCACGGCGCTCCAGGGCGCCACAGCCCGATCATCCACAGGCGGAGCAGTCACCCCCGTCACCGGTGGACTCTTGCGAGGCACGTAAGGCGAGGCACATAAGGGAGGAGGCCGTCGGCTTTGATGTGCTGCCGCGCCGTGATGCACGGATCCGGCCGCCAAGCACCCTGGGCCCGAACCGCCCCGGCTATGCCCCACACGCCATATCTTGACGTTTTCCTGACGCCCGTCACGGGCAGGGCCAGGAATTCACTGCTTACGCTGGCTCGGCTGTCCACACGATGGCCGAATTTCCACCCCAGCAGAGCACCAGGAGCACCACATGGCCACCCCGACCGACACGCACACGAGTCGTCTGCGGGGGTGGATGCTGGAGGGGCTCTCCGACATGGGCAAGGGCCGTCCTTCGCAGGCCGCCCCGGCGCCCGAACACAAGGGTCAGCCCTGGTACCGGGTGATGTGCCTGACCGGTGTCGACTATTTCTCGACACTCGGCTACCAGCCGGGCATCGCCGCCCTGGCCGCCGGTCTCCTCTCCCCCGTCGCGACGATCGTGCTCGTGATCGTGACCCTGGCCGGCGCGCTGCCCGTCTACCGGCGCGTGGCCGAGGAGAGCCCGCACGGCGAGGGTTCGATCGCGATGCTGTCGCGGCTGCTGTCCTTCTGGAAGGGCAAGCTGTTCGTCCTCACTCTGCTGGGCTTCGCCGCGACCGACTTCCTGATCACGATCACGCTGTCGGCCGCGGACGCCTCCACCCACCTGGTGGAGAACCCCAATCTGGAAGGGGCCCTGCACGACAAGCAGGTGCTGATCACCCTGATCCTCATCGCGCTGCTCGGCGCGGTGTTCCTCAAGGGCTTCCTGGAGGCGATCGGCGTCGCCGTCGTCCTGGTCACGGTCTACCTCGCACTCAACGCGGTGGTCGTGGTCACCGGCCTGTGGCACGTCCTCACCGAAGGCCACGTCGTCACCGACTGGACCGCCGCCCTCACCACCGAGCACGGCAACGTCTTCGTCATGACCGGCGTCGCCCTGATCGTCTTCCCGAAACTGGCGCTCGGCCTGTCCGGCTTCGAGACCGGCGTGGCCGTGATGCCGCACGTCAAGGGCGCCCCGGACGACACCGAGGACAGGCCCGCCGGGCGGGTTCGCGGCACCAAGAAGCTGCTCACGACCGCCGCGCTCATCATGAGCGCCTTCCTGATCACGACCAGCTTCATCACCACCGTGCTCATCCCGCGCAAGGAGTTCGAGTCCGGCGGCAATGCCAACGGCCGCGCGCTCGCCTACCTGGCGCACGAGTACCTGGGCAACGCCTTCGGCACGGTCTACGACGTCTCGACCATCCTCATCCTGTGGTTCGCGGGTGCCTCCGCCATGGCCGGTCTGCTCAACCTGATGCCGCGCTACCTGCCCAAGTACGGCATGGCCCCGCACTGGGCCCGCGCCGTGCGCCCCATGGTGATCGTCTTCACCCTCGTCGCCTTCCTCGTCACCTGGATCTTCGACGCCGACGTCGAGGCCCAGGGCGGCGCCTACGCCACCGGTGTCCTCGTCCTCATCTGCTCCGCCGCCATCGCCGTCACCATCGCCGCCCGCAAGGCCGGCCAGCGCGGCTGGACCATCGGCTTCGGCGTCATCTCGGCCGTCTTCCTCTACACCACCGTCCTCAATGTGATCGAGCGCCCGGACGGCGTGAAGATCGGTGCCTGCTTCACCGCCGGCATCCTCCTCGTCTCCCTCCTCTCCCGCCTCGGCCGCGCCTTCGAGCTCCGCGTCACGCATGTGGAACTCGACGAGATGGCCGAGCGGTTCATTCGCGATATATCCCACCGCACGCCGCGCTTCATAGCCAACGAACCCGACGAGCGCGACGCCACCGAATACCGCGAGAAGATCGAGCAGATCCGGGCCGACAACGACATCCCCACCACCGAGGACTTCGTCTTCGTCGAGGTCACGGTGACCGACCCCTCCGAGTTCGAGGCCGGCCTGACGGTACGCGGCGAGATCATGCACGGCCGCTACCGCGTCCTCACGATGGAGAGCTCGTCCGTCCCCAACGCCCTCGCGGCCTTCCTCCTCCACTCCCGCGACCTCACCGGCACCCGCCCCCACGTCTTCTTCGAGTGGACCGAGGGCAACCCGTTCACCAACTTCGTCCGCTTCTTCCTCTTCGGCCAGGGTGAGGTCGCTCCGGTCACCCGCGAGATCCTGCGCGAGGCCGAACCGGACCGCGACCTCCGCCCCCGCGTCCACGTCGGCTGACCAGCCGTCCACCGTGCCGACCGGAACCACAGCGAGCGCACGCACCGCGCGGGCGACGACTGCCCCGCGCTGGTTCCGCAACAGCCGGACCAGCTCGATGCCCGGGTTCCCCAGAGGCCAATCCCGCCCCAGGCCC
>NZ_JAILXP010000010.1 GCF_020740895.1 Streptomyces sp. UNOB3_S3
CCCACCCGATTACCCGGAACGGAGCATCCGTACGTGCACGCCAGAGGCCATGGACGCGACCACGCGGACCGCGCGGAGGCCGGTGGCCTCCTGCGGGCGTTACGGCTCGAACGTGGTGTGTCGCTGGCCGAGCTGGCCCGCCTGGCGTTCTACAGCAAGGGGTATCTGAGCAAGGTCGAGAACGGCGAGAAGCCCCTCACCCCGGAACTCGCGCGGGCCTGCGATCAGGCGCTGGACACCGGCGGGCGGCTCGGCGGGCTGCTCGCCGCCGGCCGGGCGCCCGGCCGTCCCCGGAGCGAGGACACCTGTCCGTACCAGGGGCTGTCCTCCTTCGGCCCCGAGTCCGCCCGCTGGTTCTTCGGGCGCGACGAGGCCACGGCCGATGTCGTCGCGCAGCTGACGGAGCGGCTCCGGCGGCCGGGGCCGCTGATGGTCGTGGCTCCCTCCGGAGCGGGAAAGTCCTCTCTGCTGCGGGCGGGGCTGCTGCCCGCGCTGGCGGGCGGCGTGCTGCCGGTGGAGGATTCGCGGGCCTGGCCGGTGGCGCTGCTCACCCCGGGCGAACAGCCCGTCGAGGAGCTCCTGGACCAGGTGGCGCGGGTGACCGGGGGCTCGCGGCGACTGCTCGGCAAGGCCCTGCGCGAAGGGCCCGGCACCTTCGCCGAGGCGGTGCGTGCCGCCATGGTCTCCGCACGGCCGAACGCCTTGGTGCTGCTGGTGGACCAGTTCGAGGAAACGTTCACCCTCTGCCACGACGAGGACGGGCGCGGCACGTTCGTGGCGGCGCTGCTCGCCCTCGCCGGAGGGCGGGAGCAGACCGGGGAGGGCCTGCCGACGGCCCTGGTCGTCCTGGGCGTCCGCGCGGATTTCTACGACCGCTGTCTGGCCTACCCCGGGCTGGCCGCCTCCCTGCGGCACGGGCACGCCACCGTGGGGCCGATGAACGACGCTCAGTTGCGCGACGCCATCACGGGCCCGGCGGGCGAGGCCGGCCTGGAGGTGGAGGCGGGGCTGGTCGAGGTCATGCTGCGGGACGTCGGCCTCACCCCGGGGACCTCCCCGGAGGCCGCGCCGCCGGGCGCCGGGGTGCTCCCCCTGCTGTCCCACGCCCTGCTGGGCACCTGGCAGTGCCGCGAGAACGCCACCCTGACGGTCGCCGGTTACCAGCGGACCGGCGGTATATCGGGGGCCGTGGCGGCCACCGCGGAACGCGCGTACGGCTCGCTGCCGCCGGGGCAGCGGCCGGTGGCCCGGGACATCCTGCTCCGGCTGGTCCACGTCGGGGAGGACAAGGAGACCGGCCGCCGCGTCCGGCGGGCGAGCCTGCTGGAGGGTGGCGCCCCCGAACGGGAGGCGGCCGAGGCCGTCCTCGAGGCGTTCACCCGGGCCCGGCTGGTGACGGTGGACGCCGAGCACGTGGAGCCGGCCCACGAGGTGCTGCTGCGGGTGTGGCCGCGCATGCGCCGGTGGCTCGACGACGACCGTGCCGGTCTGCGCGCCCGTCAGCTCCTCATGGAGACGGCCGCCGAATGGGAGCGGGAGGACCGCGACACGAGCCTGTTGTACCGGGGGAACCGGCTGGCCTCAGTGCGCGAGTGGCTCGCGGACACGCGGCACACCGCCGCGCTCGGCCCCCTGGCGCGGGCGTTCCTCGAGGCGAGCACCGGTCTCGAGGCCGCCGAGCGGCAGGCGGAACGGCGCCGGGTGCGACGGCTGCGGCAACTCGCCGTGGGCCTCGCGACCTTGCTGGTCCTCTCCCTGATCGCCGGCGGGATCGCCGTCCAGCAGAGCCGCACCGCCCGCCAGCAGCGGCACATCGCCGCCTCCCGCGAACTGGCCGCCCGTGCGGACGTCGTGGCCGCCGAGCGTCCCGAGGCCGCCATGCTGCTCGCCCTCGGCGGCTACCGCCGGGCCCCGTCCGCGGAAGCGCGCGGCAGCCTGCTCAGCGCGTACGCCCAGTACGGCGCCCGCGAGTTCACCGGGCACACGGGGCGCGCGAGTGCCGTGGCCTTCAGCCCCGACGGCCGCACGCTGGCCACGGCGAGCGGGGACCACAGTGTGAAGCTGTGGGACGCCTCGACGCGTGAGGTGCTGGCCACGCTGTCGGGGCACACCGACCACGTCGAAGGGCTGGCGTTCGCTCCCGACGGCCGCACGCTGGCCACCGCGAGCTTCGACGGCAGTGTCAAGCTCTGGGACGTGGCCGCGCGCCGCCCGGTCGCCACCTTGCTCGGCCATCGCGGCGAGGCCGGCCCGGTGGCGTTCTCACCCGACGGCCGCACGCTCGCCACGGCCGGGGCCGACCGGACGGTCCGGCTGTGGGACGTGGCCGGACGCCGGCAACTCGCCGCGCTCACCGGCCACACGGACACCGTTTTCGCGCTGGCGTTCTCGCCCGACGGCCGTACCGTGGCATCGGCCGGTGCCGACCGTACGGCACGCCTGTGGGACGTGGCCACGCGGCGGACCCGCGCCGTGCTGACCGGGCACACCGACATGCTCATGGGCCTCGCCTTCGCACCCGACGGCCGCACCCTGGCCACCGCCGGCTACGACAACTCCGTACGTCTGTGGGACGTGGCCACCCGCCGGCAGACCGCCGTGCTCTCCGGGCTCACCAAGGCCGCCTCCGGGGTGGCGTTCTCGCCCGACGGGCGCACGCTGGCCACGACCGGCTACGACCGCACGGTCCGGCTGTGGGACGTCACCGACATGACGCACCCCCGGCAGACCGCCGCCCTCGACACCGGTGCGGGCGACGACGTCGGCACGGCCGTGGCGTTCTCCCCCGACGGCCGTACGCTCGCGGGCACCAACAGCGGCGTCGCCTTCGCCGATCTGTGGGACGTCTCCACCCATGAGCGGATCGGCACCCTGTCCGGAGCGCCCGTCCCCGGCACGGTGACGCGTTTCAGTCCCGACGGCCGCACGCTGGCCACGGCCGACGCCGACGGCCGCGTCCGGCTGCGGGACGCGCGCTCCCTGCGGACCACGGCCACCCTCACCGTGGGAACGGCGGCCGTGCGGGGCCTGGCGTTCGCGCCGGACGGCCGTCGGCTGGCCACCGCCGACGACGCGGGAGCCGTACGCCTTTGGGACCTCGCCACCGGCCGGCCGACCGCCACCCTCACCGGGCACACCGACGCCGTGCAGGCGGTGGCCTACTCCCCCGACGGCCGTACGCTCGCCACCGCCGGCGCCGACGCCACCGCACGGCTGTGGGACGTGGCCACGCACCGGCAGATCGCCGTCCTCACCGGACACACCCGCCTCGTGGCCGATGTGGCGTTCAGTCCCGACGGCCGCACCCTGGCGACCGCGAGCCATGACGACACCGCGCGGCTCTGGGACACCGGCACCCACCGGGCACGGGCGACGCTCACCGGCCACACCTCCGCGGTCGGGGCCGTCGCCTTCTCGCCCGACGGCCGCACGCTGGCCACGGCGAGCAAGGACCGGACGGCACGGCTGTGGGACCTCGCCACCCACCGGCAGACCGGCACGCTCACCGGACACACCAACGGCGTCAACGGGGCGGCCTTCGCGCCGGACGGCCGTACGCTCGCCACCACCGGCGCCGACCGTACGATCCGGCTGTGGGACGTCGCCGCGCAACGGCCGGCAACCCTCCTGACCGCACGTACGTCCGAGAGTTCTCCTGCTTTCTCCCCCGACGGCCGCACGCTGGCGACCGCGAGCGCCGAGAACACCACGCGGTTGTGGTCCCTCGACCCCGACGAGGTGGCCGATCGCGTCTGCGGGCTCGACGACGGCCACCGCTGGTCACAACTGATCCCGGAGCTTCCCCGGCCGCGTCCTTGCGGGTGACGACCGGTCCGCCGGAGTGTCCGGAACACCACGCCCACCATCCGACGCATCCTTGACTCCCCCACCCGCCCGAGCGAGCCTCGGCGCTGAGACACCGGTGTCGCCTGAGGGGTCGTGGTCGCATGAGGGGTCGCAGAAGAGTGACGGTGGCGCTCGCCGTGGCGGCATCGCTGGTCGCCGTCAGCCCCCCGACGGCGACGGCGACCGCCCCCGACGGCGACCTCACCAGCCTCGTCAACCCCTTCATCGGCACCGAGAACGAAGGCAACACCTTTCCCGGCGCCGCCGTGCCCTTCGGCATGGTGCAGCTCTCCCCCGACACCGGTCACAGCACCGGCTACGACTACAAGGACCACCACATCCGCGGCTTCAGCACCGTCCACCTCTCCGGGGTGGGCTGCCGCATCGGCGGTGACCTCCCCGTGCTGCCGACCACGGGCGAGATCACCCAGACCGACAACGCCCGCTACGCCGCCGAGTTCAGCCACAAGAACGAAACGGCCCGCCCCGGCTACTACCGGGTCCGCCTGGGCTCCTACGGCGGGATCACCGCCGAGCTGACGGCCACCACCCGCACGGGCCGGCAGCGCTACACCTTCCCGGCCACCGAAAAGGCGAACGTCCTGTTCAACGCGGGCCAGTCGCTCCACCGGGCGGTCTCCAGCTCCGTCCAGATCGTCGACAACCGCACCGTGCGCACCACCATCACCGGCCGCGGCTTCTGCCAGGACACCCGCCCGTACACCCTCCACACCCTCACCCGCTTCGACCGCCCCTTCCGCGCCTACGGCACCTGGAAGGACGACCAGGTCACCAAGAACTCACGCTCCTCGTCCGCCGCCACCGGCCGCAACGGCGCGTGGGTGCGCTTCGACACCACCGACGAGCGGGAGGTGGAGGCCACCACGGCGATCAGCTACGTCGACGCGGCGGGCGCGGAGCGCAATCTGCGCGCGGAGGAGGACGACTTCGACCGTACGGCGGACGCGGCGCAGGAGGCGTGGGAGAAGCGGCTGCGGGACGTGGAGGTCCAGGGCGGCGGCCCGACGCTGCGGCGGACCTTCTACTCCTCCCTCTACCGCTCCTTCCTCTCCCCCAACGTCGGCAGCGACACCGACGGCCGCTACACCGGCTGGGACCAGCGGATCCACCGCACCCGCGGCTTCACGTACTACCAGAACTGGTCGCTGTGGGACACATACCGCACCCAGGCCCAGCTCCTCGCCCTGCTCGCCCCGCGCGAGGCGCGGGACATGGCCCTGTCGGTGCTGCGCGTGGACGCCGAGGGCGGCTGGCTGCCGAAGTGGGGCTACGGGACGGTCGAGACGAACATCATGACCGGTGACCCGGTGACGCCGTACCTCACCAACGCCTTCCACCACGGGCTGCTGTCGGGCCATGAGGAGGAGGCGTACCGCGTGCTCAGGAGAAACGCGGACGGGGTGCCTCCGGCGGGGAACCCGGGAGTCGGCCGGGAGGGCAACGTCCAGTATCTGCGGAACGGGTTCGTCCCGTACCTGCCGGACCGGCCCCGGGCCAAACCGGGGGACTCGGACTTCCACGAGGGCGCGTCGGCGACGCTGGAGTACGCGCTGGCCGACGGGGCGCTGGCGAGGATGGCCCGGGCGCTGGGCCACCGCGAGGACGCGCGGCGCTACACGGCCCGCTCCCGCAACTACCGCACGCTCTTCGACAGGAGCACCGGCTTCTTCCGGCCGCGCGGGGCCGACGGGGCGTTCACGGGGTCCGCCGACCCGGCGAAGAGCCCGGGCTTCCACGAGGGCACGGCCTGGCAGTACCAGTGGCTGGTGCCGCAGGACCTGCCGGGGCTGGTGGAGCTGATCGGCGGGAAGGACCAGGCGGACCGGCGGCTGGACGCCTTCTTCGCCTACGACAAGCTGCTGGCCGACCCGGCGCGCACCGCCCGCGAGGTGTGGGTCAACGGCCCGTACGACTACTACAACGCCGACAAGTACAACCCGCAGAACGAGCCGGACCTCATCGCGCCGTACACCTACCTCTCCACCGGGCGGCCGTGGAAGACGACCGACGTGGTGCACGCCGCGCTGACGCTCTTCACGGACACCCCGGACGGGATGACGGGCAATGACGACCTGGGGACGATGTCGGCGTGGATGGTGCTGTCGGCCATCGGGGTGTACCCGGTGCAGCCGGGGGCGGACGTGTGGGGGCTGAGCACCCCGGTGTTCGAGCGGGTGGACCTGCGGCTGGACCGGCGCTGGTATCCGCGGGGACGGTTCACGGTGAGCGCGCCGGGCACCTCGCGCACGGACCGGTATGTGCGGTCGGTGCGGCTGGACGGGGAGGCGTACGACCGGACGTATGTGACGACGCAGGCGATCCGGGAGGGCGAGCGGCTGGACTTCCGGGTCGGGCCGCGACCGGGTGACTGGGGCACGGGCGCCTCGGCGGTGCCGCCCGCCATCGGCTGATCCCCGGGGCCGGTGCGGGGCGGCGGCTTCCGTCGGCGCCCGCGCTCGGCCATGATGACGGCGATTCGCCCGAGGGCGAGCCGCCCCCGGGCCGACGAGAGGACGAGGTGCTATGGCCGGGCTCGGGATGGGGCGTGGTGTGCTGCGCCGCAAGCCGATCGAGACGATCGAGGAGGCTGAAGAGGCGGAGGCGCACGGCGAGCGGCTGTCCCGCAGTCTGGGGCTGTGGCAGCTGACCGCGATCGGCGTCGGCGGCATCATCGGCGCGGGCATCTTCAGCCTGGCGGGCACCATCGCCAACGGGGTGGCGGGCCCGGCCGTGCTGGTCTCCTTCCTGATCGCGGGCGTCGCGAGCGCGGCGGCGGCGTTCTCGTACGCGGAGTTCGCGGGGCTCATCCCCCGGGCGGGCTCGGCGTACACGTACGGCTACGCGGTCCTGGGCGAGCTGGGCGGCTGGTTCATCGGCTGGGACCTGCTGCTGGAGTACACGGCGATCGTGGCGGTCGTGGCCATCGGCATCTCGGGGTACATCAACTTCCTGCTCGGGGAGACGAACGCCCATTTGCCCTCCTGGATGCTGGGGGCGCCGGGGACGGGGCACGGGCACCGGGTGGACCTGTTCGCGATGGTGCTGTGCCTGCTGATCGCCTATCTGCTGACCATGGGCATCAAGAACGCGGCCCGGTTCGAGACCGTGGTGGTGGGACTGAAGATCCTCGTGGTGCTGCTGGTGGTCGTCGTGGGGTTCTTCCACGTCAAGAGCGCCAACTACCACCCCTTCTTCCCGTTCGGGCTGAGCGGCGCGTTCACGGGCGCGGCCACGGTGTTCTTCGCGGTATTCGGCTATGACGCGATGTCCACGGCGGCCGAGGAGTCCAAGGACGCGCAGCGCCACATGCCGAAGGCGATCATGTACTCGCTGGCGATCTCGATGGTGCTGTACGTGCTGGCCTGCCTGGTGCTGACGGGCATGCAGAACTACAAGGACATCGACAAGGCGAGCGGTTTCTCCACGGCCTTCAAGTCGGTGGGGCTGGAGGGGATCGCGGATGTGATCGCGGTGGGCGCGATCATCGGCATCCTCACGGTGATGTTCACGTTCATGCTGGGAGTCACCCGTGTCTGGTTCGCGATGAGCCGGGACGGGCTGCTGCCGAAGTGGTTCGCGCACACCCACCCGACGCGGCACGTGCCGACGCGGGTGACGTGGATCGTGGGCATCGCCTCGGCGCTGATCGCGGGGCTGGTCCCGATCGGCGAGGCGGCGGAGCTCACCAACATCGGCATCCTGCTGGCCTTCGCGGTGGTGTGCACGGCGGTGATCGTGCTCCGCTACAAGCGGCCGGACCTGCCGCGCTCCTTCCGCTGCCCGGGGATGCCGGTGGTGCCGGCGGTCGGGGTGGCGGCGTCGATCTGGCTGATCACCTATCTGGCGTGGCAGACGTGGGTGCGGTTCGCGGTGTGGTTCGTGATCGGGCTGGCGGTGTACTTCACGTACTCGTACCGGCACTCGGAGCTGGCGCACGCGGACGCGCGGGGGATTCCGCAGGACTAGCGGGATTCGGCGGGACCGACCGGGGCGGGGGCGCCGCCACGCCGGCCGCCCGGGCCCGACAGGCCGACCGCCCCCGTGAGCAGGGCCACCACCGTGCCGGCCGTGAGGAACGCGCCCGCCGGCGAGGCGTCGACGAGCGGCGGGAGAAGGAGTATCGCGACCACGGTGCCCGCACGCGTGGCGGTGTGCTCGACGGCCATCAGCCGCAGCCGTTCCGCCGGAGGGTACATCCCCAGGCGCGCCCGCATCGTGACGGTCCCCACGGGCACCGCCAGGCCCGACAGCAGGCACAGCGCCCCCAGCGCCGGATCGGAACCCGCCACCGCCATGGAGGCGGTCGCCAGGCCGTCGACCGCCCAGGCGGCGCAGCAGACGGCGAGCCAGGCGCGCGGCCGCAGGCCGCCGGCGACCGGGTTGCCGATGAGCGTGCCGATCCCGGAGACCGCGGTGATCAGCCCGTACGCGCCCGCGCGGGTGTCGTGGCCGTGGGCGAGCAGCGCGGGCAGCCCGATCGTCGTCGCGGCGACGCACAGCGGCACGGCGCCGTGCACTCCGATGGCCAGGCCGATGTCGGGCCGCTCCCGCACCAGCGCCGTGACGCGCACGGCGGGGACACGTGCGGCGGAGGCGGCCCGGGTCGGTGGCGGCAGGCGCCGGGCCATGCCGCCCAGGGCCGCCGCGGAGACGGCGAACGCGGCGCCCACGCACGTGAAGAGCTCGCTCTTGGAGATCACCAGCAGCAGCGCGCCCGCGCAGGCGTGCCCGGTGATGCGGGCCACCCGGCTGGTGAGGTCGAACAGCCCGGTGAGGGACTGGACCTGCCCGGCGTGCCCGAGACCGGGCACCAGCGCCTCGAAGTTCGGGTCGAAGAGCGCCCCGAGCACACCGAGGGCGCACACGCCGCCCAGCACGACGGCCGTGCCCCGGGCGTCGGGAGACCAGGCGAACGGCAGGGCCACGGCGACGCCCGCGCGCAGGGCGTCGACCGCGCACAGCGCTCCGTAGGAGGAGAAGCGGGCGACGACGCGCCGGCCGAGGACGCCGAGGACGACGTAGGGCAGCGACTCCAGGAGGGCCACGAGCCCGGTGAGCGAGGCCGATCCGGTGCCCGCCCACACGCTCCACATCACCGCCATCGCGTACAGCCGGTCCCCCAGCGCGGACAGGCTGCGCGCCAGCCACAGGACCATCACGGGACGCTGCCGCAAGAGCCGCGCGTACTCCATGCGCCCTCACAGTAGGAGGCGGGCGGAGGAACACGGCCGCCCTCTCGTGACAGACCACTCGATCACAGGAGAAGTCATCACATGTGAAAGGAGGGTGCTACTTCAGCAGCCGGGACAGCCTGCGGTCGGCCAGCGGTTTGCCGCCCGTCTGGCAGGTGGGGCAGTACTGGAGGGACGAGTCGCTGTAGGAGACCTCGCGGATGGTGTCCCCGCAGACCGGGCATGGCTGCCCGGTGCGGCCGTGCACCCGCAGGCCCGTCTTCTTCTCCGTCTTGAGGTCGGCGGCGGCGTGGCCGCGCGAGCGCTCGACGGCCTCGCGCAGGGTGGTCTCCAGGGCCTCGTGGAGCGTGGCGCGCTCCTCGTCCGTCAGGGAGTCCGCGAGCTTGAAGGGGGACATGCGGGCGGCGTGGAGGATCTCGTCGGAGTAGGCGTTGCCGATGCCCGCGATGACGCTCTGGTCCCGCAGGACGCCCTTGATCCGGCGGCGTTCGCCGCGCAGCAGCCCGGCGAGGACGTCGGGGGTGAAGCCGGGCGCGAGCGGGTCGGGGCCGAGCCGGGCGACGCCCGGTACGTCCTCGGGGGCGTGGACGCAGTACACGGCGAGCCGCTTGCGGGTGCCCGCCTCGGTGAGGTCGAAGCCCGCGCCGTCGGCCAGCCGGACGCGCAGCGCCAGCGGTCCCTTGCCGGGGCGCGGCGGCGCGGCGGGAAGCGTGTCGTGCCAGCGCAGCCAGCCCGCGCGGGCCAGGTGGAGGATGAGGTGGGGGCCTCCGTCCTCCCCGTCGCCGGTGGCCAGGGCGAGGAACTTGCCGTACCGGCGCACGGCCGTGACCGTGCGGCCCTCCAGGGCGGACGGCGGCGGGTCGTAGGTCTTGAGGACGCTCACCGCGACCGGCAGGACCCGCTCGACCGTGCGGCCGACGAGGCGCTCGGTGAGGAAGCCCGCGAGGGCCTCGACCTCGGGGAGCTCCGGCATGGGTCCAGTCTGCCGGGTGCTGCCGGGTCGGCAACTCAACGAACGGCCGACGGCCGTCAGTGGACCGGCGCGGCCCAGTCGATGCGGTAGCCGGTGAGCCAGTCGCGGACCGGGCGTCCGGGCCTGGCCAGCCGGCGCTCCACCTCGGCGTCGCGGGCGCGCCGCTCCTCGGCGGTCACCGGTCTGCGGCCGGCGAGGGCGGCGCTCAGGGCGACGACACGCTCGACGCGCTCGCGCCGCAGCCGCTCGTACCCGGCGAACGCCCGCCCCGTGCCGGGCAGGTCGCGCAGACAGCGGGCGAGGACGACGCCGTCCTCGATGGCCAGCGAGGCGCCCTGGGCGGCGTTGGGCGCGGTGGCGTGGGCGGCGTCGCCGATGAGGACGGTCCGCTCGTCGTGCCACACGGGGGTGCTGGGCAGGTCGTAGCAGTTGACGCCGACGACGTCGTCGCCGGTGGCGGCCACGATGGCGGCGGCGGGGGTGCGGTCGGCGGCGAACACCTCGTCGAGGCGGCTGCGCCACCCGCCGGGGGTGGCGGCGGCGAGGGCGGCCCGGGGCAGCTCCGGCCCGGGGACGTTGGCGAACCAGAAGGTGCTGCCGTCCGGGGCCGTGGTGCAGCCGAAGAAGCCGCCCCGCCCGTAGTACATGCGGTAGGTGCGCGGCGGGGACGGTTCGGCGCCGGCGACGGTGGTGCGGGGCCCGGTGCGCCCGGAGACGGTGAACTGGCCGGTGTGCCGGGGCGCCGGCGCGGCCGGGTCGAGGAGGGCACGGACCCGGGAGCGGATGCCGTCGGCGCCGATCACCAAGGACCCCTCGGCGTGGGTGCCGTCCGCGAAGGACGCCACCATCCGGCCGTGGGAGCGGGTGGTGAGGCCGACGAGCCGCTTGCCGTGCTCCACGTGGATGCCCCGGCGGGCCGCCTCCTCCCGCAGCACCCGGCAGAGCACGGCCCGGGGGACGGTACGGGGGCTCAGCCCGGCCTCGCCCGAGCCGGACATGGGCCGCCGGCCGAGGAGCCGGCCGGTCTCGCTGTAGGACTCCACCGTGTCGGCGGCGCAGGACACCGCGCGGACGGGACCGTCGGCGCCGATGGCGCGCAGGGCCGCGAGCCCGTTGGCGAACAGGGTCAGGAACGAGCCGGACGGCCCGGCTCCGGCCGGGACCGCCTCGTAGACGGTCGCCTCCAGGCCGGCCCGGCGCAGGGCCATCGCGGCCACGGGTCCGGCGACGCCACCACCGATGATCAGGGCATGGGCCATGGTCCGGTTCCGTCCCCCCACGTCACGTCCGTTCCACGTCGCGTCCGTCCACATCGCGCCCGCCCACGTCGCGTCCGTTCGAACATGCGACTAGGACGTGCCTGTGAGGAGGACGAAACCAGACGGGGTGGGACGCGTCCAGAGCGCGCGGCCCGCCCGTCAGCGCCCCAGGGCGGCGGCGAGATACCGCGCGGTGGCGCTCCCGGCGGCCCGCGCCACCTCTCCGGGGGTGCCGGCGGCGACGACCCGGCCGCCCTCCGCGCCCCCGCCCGGCCCCAGGTCCACGACGTGGTCCGCGCCGGCCACCACGTCCATGTCGTGCTCGACGACCACCACCGAGTGGCCCGCGTCCACCAGGCCGTGCAGCTGACGCAGCAGCACCTCGGTGTCGGCGGGGTGCAGCCCGGTCGTCGGCTCGTCCAGGACATACAGGGTGTGGCCCCGGTGGGCGCGCTGGAGTTCGGTGGCGAGCTTGATGCGCTGCGCCTCGCCGCCGGACAGCTCGGTCGCGGGCTGTCCCAGCCGCAGATAGCCCAGGCCGACGTCCTGGAGGGCGCGCAGCCCGCGCCGGGCGGCCGGCACGTCGGCGAGGAACCCGGCGGCCGCGTCGACGGTCATGTCGAGGACGTCCGCGATGGTGGCGCCCCGGTGGGTGACCTCCAGCGTCTCCGGGTTGTAACGGGCGCCCCGGCAGGCGGTGCACGGCGCGTAGGTGCCGGGCAGGAACAGCAGCTCGACGGCGACGAACCCCTCGCCCTGGCAGACCTCGCAGCGCCCCGCGGCGACGTTGAAGGAGAACCGCCCGGCGGAGTAGCCGCGGGCCCGGGCCTCGTCGGTGTCCGCGAAGACCTTGCGGACGGCGTCGAACAGCCCGGTGTAGGTGGCGAGGTTGGAGCGCGGGGTGCGGCCGATGGGCTTCTGGTCGACGCGTACGAGCCGGCCGACGGCCTCCAGCCCGTCGGCCTTCGCCACCGGTTCCGTACCGTCTTGCGTACCGTCGAGGTGGGCGGCGACGGTGTCCGCCAGCACCTGGACGACGAGCGTCGACTTGCCCGAGCCGGACACGCCCGTGACGGCCGTGAAGACGCCGAGCGGGAAGTCGACGTCGAGGTCGCGGAGGTTGTGCCGGTTCACCCCGCGCAGCCGCAGCGCGCCGGACGCCTTCCGGGGCGTCCGGGCGGGGGCTTGCGCTGCCTCGGGGAAGACGAACCGGCGGGTCTCCGACTCCGCCACGTCCGCGAGCCCTTCGACGGGCCCGCTGTGGAGCACCTGCCCGCCCTGCTCCCCGGCCCGGGGGCCGACGTCGACGATCCAGTCGGCGCGGCGCACGACGTCCATGTGGTGCTCGACGACGAACAGCGAGTTGCCCGCCGCCTTCAGCCGGTCCAGCACGGTCAGCAGGGCGGCGCTGTCGGCGGGGTGGAGCCCGGCGGACGGCTCGTCCAGGACGTACACCACCCCGAACAGCCCGGAGCGCAGCTGGGTGGCGAGCCGCAGCCGCTGGAGCTCGCCGGCGGAGAGGGTGGGGGTGGGGCGGTCGGTGCTGAGGTAGCCGAGGCCGAGCTCGGTGAGCACCTCGATGCGGGCGACCAGGTCACGGGCGAGGGCGGCGGCCACGCCGTCGCCCTCGCGGGCCGGGCGCAGCGTCTCGGCGAGGGCGGCCAGCGGCAGGGCGGCGAGCTCGGCGATGTCCCGCCCGGCGAAGGTGACGGCGAGCGCCTCGGGACGCAGCCGCCGCCCCGCGCACACCGGGCAGTCCGCGCTCACCAGGTGCCGCTCGGCGCGGGCCCGCAGGGCGGCGCTCTTGGAGTCGGCGAAGGTGTGAAGGACATAGCGGCGGGCGCTCATGTACGTGCCCTTGTAGGGCCGCTGGATGCGCTCGGCCTCCCGGACGGGGTGCACGGTGACGACGGGCTGCTCGTCGGTGAACAGGATCCAGTCGCGGTCGGCCCGCGGCAGCTCGCGCCAGGGCCGGTCGACGTCGTACCCGAGGGTGTCGAGGATGTCGCGGAGGTTCTTCCCCTGCCACGCGCCGGGCCAGGCGGCGATGGCGCCGTCGCGGACGGACAGCGACGGGTCGGGGACGAGGGAGTCCTCGGTGACGGTGTGGACCCGGCCCAGGCCGTGGCACTCGGGGCACGCCCCGGCGGGCGTGTTCGGCGAGAAGGCGTCGGAGTCGAGACGCCCGGCGCCCTCGGGGTAGCTCCCGGCGCGGGAGAAGAGCATCCGCAGGGAGTTGGAGAGCGTGGTGACCGTGCCCACGGAGGAACGCGAGGTCGGCGCGGAGCGCCGCTGCTCCAGCGCGACGGCGGGCGGCAGCCCGCTGACCTCCTCCACCTCCGGCGCGCCGACCTGGTGGATCAGCCGGCGGGCATAGGGCGCGACGGACTCGAAGTACCGCCGCTGAGCCTCGGCGTACAGCGTCCCGAAGGCGAGGGAGCTCTTGCCGGACCCGGACACGCCGGTGAAGACGACGAGGGCGTCGCGAGGAATGTCGACGTCGACGCCTTTGAGATTGTGCGTCTTCGCTCCGCGAACGCGGACATAGGGGTCGTGCATCGGCCCGATACTAGCTGCCCCTGGTTGTGGGCAATCGTCCCGCTGGGCTGGGGGCACCTCCCAGCGGTAGCCGGGGGAGGGTGGGCACAACCACGACCACCGGGCCGCACCCGGACCACGCACCCTCCCCGGCCGGCTGCGAAGCTGACCGCATGCACCACATCCTCGTCGTCGACGACGACCCCACCGTCGCCGAAGTGGTCACCGGCTACCTGACCCGCGCCGGCCACACCGTCACCGGCGCCGGAGACGGCGAAACCGCCCTCTCCGAAGCCGACCGCCACCGCCCCGACCTCGTCGTCCTCGACCTGATGCTCCCCGGCGGCCTGGACGGCCTGGAGGTCTGCCGCCGCCTGCGCCGGACGCACGGCCACCTCCCGGTGATCATGCTGACCGCCCGCGGCGACGAGGAGGACCGCATCCTCGGCCTGGAGGTAGGCGCGGACGACTACGTCACCAAGCCCTTCAGCCCCCGCGAGCTCGTCCTCCGCGTGGAGTCCGTCCTGCGCCGCTCGGCGCCCACGAGCGCTCCGCCCCTGCGGGCCGCAGGGCTGGCCCTGGACCCCACGGCCCGCCGCGCCACCAGGAACGGCACCGACCTCGCCCTCACCCTCCGCGAGTTCGACCTCCTCGCCTTCCTCCTGCGTCACCCAGGACGCGCCTGCACCCGCGAGGAGCTGATGCGCGAGGTGTGGGGCTGGGACTTCGGGGACATGTCGACGGTGACCGTCCACGTGCGCCGGCTGCGCGCCAAGATCGAGGACGACCCGGCGAATCCCGCCCTGATCCGGACCGTGTGGGGCGTCGGCTACCGCTTCGAGGCGCCCGGGGAGACGCCCGGGGAGGCGGCCGGCGATGCGTGACACGCTGCTGATCGCCCTCCTCGCCTTCCTCGGCGCGGCCGCCGCCGGGCTGCTGGGCGCGCTCGCGCTGCGGCTCCTGCGCCACCGTTCGGTGATGGTCTCCCTCACCGTGGTGGCCGCGGTGTCGGTGACCGCGATGCTGGCCGGGACGCTGGCCGTGGCCCAGGCGATGTTCCTGTCCGCGCACGACCTGACGGTCGTGACGACGGTGTGCGCGATGGCCGCCGTCGTCTCGCTCGCCACGGCCCTGCTGCTCGGCCGCTGGGTGGTGGCCCGCAGCGCCGCGCTGACCCGCGCGGCGCGGTCCTTCGGCGAGGGCGGCGTCTTCGCCGCCCCCGGCGGCGGCGCCACGGCGGAACTCGACGCGCTCTCCCGGGAGCTCGCCGCCACCAGTGCCCGGCTCGCCGAGTCCCGGGAGCGCGAACGCGCCCTCGACGCCTCGCGGCGCGAGCTGGTGGCCTGGATCTCCCACGATCTGCGCACCCCGCTGGCGGGGCTGCGCGCCATGTCGGAGGCGCTGGAGGACGGGGTCGCCGAGGACCCCGCGCGCTACCACCGGCAGATCCGCACCGAGGTCGACCGGCTGAACACCATGGTGGGCGACCTCTTCGAGCTCTCCCGCATCCACGCGGGCTCCCTGCCGCTGCGGCCGAGCCGGATGTCGGTGTACGACCTGGTGGACGAGGCGCTGGCGGGCGCCGGGCCGCTGGCGCGCGAGCACGGGGTGCGGCTGGTGGGGGACGGCGTGGCGGCGGTGCCGGTGGAGGTGGACGGCAAGGAGATGACCCGGGTCCTGGGGAACCTCCTGGTGAACGCGATCCGGCGGACCCCGGCCGACGGTACGGTCGCGGTGGCCGCGCGGCGCGAGGCGGACTCGGTGGTGGTGTCGGTGACGGACGGCTGCGGCGGCATCCCGGAGGAGGATCTGCCCCGGGTCTTCGAGACGGGCTGGCGGGGTTCGGCGGCCCGGACCCGGCCCGGGGGCGCGGGGCTGGGCCTGGCGATCGTCCGGGGCATCGTCGAGGCCCACGCGGGCCGTGCGTCGGTCCACAACGTGCCCGGCGGCTGCCGGTTCGAGGTGACGCTCCCGGCGGCCGTCAGCGTAGGGGCCGTGCCACCCCGTGAAGGGTGATCACGGCCCAACACGCTGACGTGATCAGGGGTCGTGCGCCACGATGCACCCGCCGGCAGAGCGAGCAGCGACGACCGTGGAGCGGGATGGCCCATGTCCGACACCGGAGCCGAGTCAGATGTCGACGCCGACCCCCTGCGCAGGATCGCGGCGGCGATCGAGCGGGAGCGGGATCCCTCGACCCGGACCTGCCTGACCTGCGGCGGGCCGGCCCTGGTGGTGGTGCGGGAGGAGCCGGCCGGGACCAGCCCCCCGGTGATCAGCGCCCGGAAGGCGTGCGCCGATCAGGGGTGCGAGCGCCCCTGATCGGCGGCCATGCCCCGGCGCCCCCAGGCTCACCCGTCCACGGCAGCCCCCGCCGCAGCCGTCCGTGCCGCCCAGCGCTGCTCGACCTTGGCGAAGCGCCAGTAGCCGAGGGCGACGGCCCAGACCACCACGAACAGCCCGACGATGACGAAGCCGACGTTGTCGAGGTTCAGCCCCGCGATCCAGCCGGTCACCGCGTCGTCCAGGCCGAGCTTCTCGTGCAGCACGCCCACCAGTTCGATGGTGCCGATGAGGAAGGCGACGGCGATGGACAGCCCGGTGATGGTGAGGTTGTAGTAGACCTTTCTGACGGGGTTGGAGAACGCCCACTGGTAGGCGAAGTTCATGAACGTGCCGTCGAGCGTGTCGAACAGGCTCATGCCGGCCGCGAACAGCAGCGGCAGGCACAGGATCGCGTACCACGGCAGCCCGGCGGCGGCACCGCTGCCCGCCATGACCATGAGTGTGACCTCGGTGGCGGTGTCGAAGCCCAGGCCGAAGAGGAAGCCCAGCGGGTACATCTGGCCGGGGCGGCTGATGGAGCGGGTGAAACGCCCGAGGACACGGTTCATAAAGCCCCGCGAGTCGAGCTGCTTCTCCAGTTCGGCCTCGTCGTAACGGCCCTCGCGCATGGCGCGGAAGACCCTCATGATGCCGGCGAGAGCGACGAGGTTGAGGACGGCGATGAGGTAGAGGAAGCCGCCGGAGACCGTGGTGCCGACGACACCGAGGGTCTGATGGGTGGTGGAGTCCTCGTTCATCAGCGTCCCGGCAAGCCGGGTGCCGCCGGTGACCAGCAGCGTCAGCAGGACGACGACGCTGGAGTGGCCGAGGGCGAACCAGAAGCCGACGGAGACGGGACGCTGCCCGTCGGCCATCAGCTTGCGGGTGGTGTTGTCGATGGCGGCGATGTGGTCGGCGTCGAAGGCGTGCCGCATGCCGAGGGTGTAGGCGGTGACGCCGAGGCCGACGCCGAAGACCTTGGAGCCGACGGTGTAGTGGTTCGGCACGACCAGCAGGAAGAGCACGCCGAAGGCGACGACGTGGAGGGCGACGACGACGGCCAGCAGGCCGGCGGTCCGCACGGTGTCCTCACGCCGCCAGCGGAAGGCGGGCGGGGACGGTTCGGCGGATGCGGATGTGGATGTGGGTATGGACATCTTGGGGTGAACGCTCCAGCACCTCGTGGATCATTTCGAGATGCCGTGGCCGGTCTCCTGGCTTACGGGTGGCTGGCGTTGCCGTCCCGCCTTCCCGGCAGCCGGACGCTGCCAGTGGCTCCGCGCGCCGGGGCGCGCGGAAGGGGACGGTCACTCCCCGATCACAGTGGCGAGGGCCGCTCCGGAATCGGCCCACGAGGGGCCTCACCGGTCTTCCCGAACACCACGGCCGGGCAACCATAACGTCCCGGCCGGGTTCCGGGGCGAGAATGTGGCACTTGCCATCTCCTCGCAGCAGGGTCCGACACTCCGCAGGTGATGGACGCGCGGGGCGGCCCGGTGTACGAGTGCAGGAAGACCGCGAGGGACGTCCGGGAGAGGGCTGAGCGCCAATGACGGGCACGGCAGGGGACATCGAGCGGAGGCCCGGGGAACCGGAGCCCGGGGTGCCGGAGGAGCGGACGGCGTTCGTCCGCCGGATCGGGCTGTTCCAGGCCACCGCCATCAATATGAGCCAGATGTGCGGCATAGGGCCGTTCGTCACCATTCCCTTGATGGTGGCGTCCTTCGGCGGGCCGCACGCGGTCATCGGCTTCGTCGCGGGGGCGGTGCTGGCCCTGGCCGACGGGCTGGTGTGGGCGGAGCTGGGCGCGGCGATGCCCGGCGCGGGCGGCAGTTACGTCTATCTGCGGCAGGCGTTCCAGTACCGGACCGGCAGACTCGTGCCGTTCCTGTTCGTGTGGACGGCGATGCTCTTCATCCCGTTGGCCATGGCCACGGGTGTGATCGGGTTCGTACAGTATCTGGGCTATCTCTGGCCGGGTATGACGCAGACCCAGGGGGATCTGACGGGCCTGGCCTTCGTCGTGGTGGTCGTCGGGCTGCTGTGGCGGCGGGTGGAGAGCATCGGGCGGATCACGGCCGTGCTGTGGGGCGTGATGATCGTCTCCGTCCTCCTGGTCATCGTCGCCGCGTTCACCCACTTCAGCCCGGATCTGGCCTTCACCTATCCGGCGGGCGCCTTCGACCTGACGAGCGGCGGGTTCTGGCTGGGCTTCGCGGCGGGCCTGACCATCGGCATCTACGACTACGGGGGCTACAGCACCGTCGCCTACATGGGTGCCGAGATCAAGGACCCCGGGCGCGTCATGCCACGGTCCATCATCTACTCGATCCTCGGCATCATGGCCATCTACCTGCTGCTCCAGATCGGCACCCTGGGCGTCGTCGACTGGCGGGAGATGCTGGACCCGGACTCCACGGCCGGGTCCTCCGTGGCCTCGGCGGTCCTGGAGCAGACCTGGGGCAAGGGCGCGGCGGACGTCGTCACCGTGCTGATCCTCGTCACGGCCTTCGCGTCGGTCTTCACCGGGCTCCTCGGCGGCTCGCGCATCCCCGTGGACGCCGCGCGGGAGAACGTCTTCTTCCGCCGCTTCGGCGCCCTCCACCCGCGGCTGCGCTTCCCGGTGCTGCCGCTGACGACGATGGGGCTGATCTCGGCCGTGGGCTTTCTGATCGGCCGTCATACCGACCTGGCGACGATCATCCAGTTGCTGATGGCGGTCATGGTGATCCTCCAGGCGCTGTCGCAGGTGCTGGCCGTGACCGTGCTGCGGCGCCGGCAGCCCGGGCTGCCGCGCCCGTACCGGATGTGGCTCTATCCGCTGCCGAGCCTGGTGGCACTGGCGGGCTGGCTGGTGATCTACGGCTTCGCGGACCGCAACTCCCCCGGCCGCCATCCCATCGAGTGGTCGCTGGCCTGGGTGGGCGCCGGGTGCGTGGCGTTCGTGCTGTGGGCGGCGAAGGAGAAGGTGTGGCCGTTCGGGCCACGGGAGGTCAGCGAGGACTACCTGCCCGGCGGGGCCTTGGCGCACGGCCTCGCGGAGCCCTCGACCGCCGTCGCCGACGGGCCCGTCACCGACACGGGGGACGACGACCCGGGCCCCGGCACGGACCCGGGCACGGACCCCGGTACGGGCCCCGGAGGCGTGGCGCCGACCCCGGCCTGACGGGGCGTCTGCTCCACCGGCCGGGCCGCCCGGACTCCTGCGGTCCGGCCGAACGGTGATAAAACGGCACCCATGCCCGTGACCACTGCCCCTCCCCCGCCCGTCCCCGACGCCCAGCCGCGCAGGCTGCTCTGGCACCGCCTCATATTCGGGCTCTGGTACCGGCCCGTCGAGGTCCTCGACGAGGCCCGGGACCGGAGCGTCTGGGGAGCGGCGGCCTTCCTGTCCCTGCTGTGCGGGGCGTTGGGGACGCTGGCCAACGACTCCTTCTGGGTGCAGTGGGGGGTCAGCCCCGTGCTGGCGCTGGAGGCCATGGGCATCGGCTCGCTGGTGATGATGCTCGCCAGTCTGCTGCTGGGCGCCGCCACCCACGCCATCGCCCGCCGGCTCGGCGGCAACGGCAGGTTCGCCCCGACGGCGAGCCTGTTCGTCGTGCTGTTCTGGGCGAGCGACCTGCCCCGGCTGGTCCTCGACACCTGGCTGCCGGCCGGTTCGATGCCGGTGCGCGCCGCCGCGTCGGTGACGGCGGCCTTCGGCTACGCGCTCGCCACGCTGCTGATCCGGGGTCAGCACCATCTGCCCACCCACAGGGCGGTGGCGGCGGTGAGCCTGCAGATGCTGGCGGCGGTGACGCTGCTCAAGTTCCCGCCCGGCAGCGCCTGAGCCGGCCCGAGCGGGTCCGAGCGATCCTGAGCGGGCCCGAGCGACGGGGGTGACGACGAAGGCCCGCCCGGTGCGACGGGGGATGCACACCGGGCGGGCTCGAGGACAGTTCTACCTCATCAAGGATGGGTTATGCATCAAAAACCCGTTCGATCGACCGAAGACCATCGGACGGGGAGCGTTTTCAGGCCACGCGCGCGGATGGCCGGACGCCAGGTCAGCTCCTCTCTCGGGATGTCCAGTTCCAGGTTTTCGAAGCGCTCCAGCAGCGCGGTGAGCGCGATCTCCGTCTCCATCCGGCCCAGCGCGGCGCCCAGGCAGTAGTGGATGCCATGGCCCAGCGCGAGGTTCCCCGAGCGGTCCCGTCCCAGGTCGAAGCGGTCGGGGTCGGGAAACCGGGCCGGGTCGCGATTGGCCGAGGCCAGCGAAAGCAGCACGGTCTCACCCGCCGGGACCGGCACTCCGCCGATCTCCATGTCCTCCACCGGGAAGCGCCGGATCGCGACCGGAGTGGGCCCGTCCCACCGGCTGGCCTCGTCCACGACCGCCGCGAGTCCGTCCGGATCCTTACGCACCGTCCGAAGCAGTTCAGGACGGTCCAGCAGGGCGAGAACCGTGTTGCCGATGAGATGGGTCACGTTCTCGTATCCGGCGAACACGATGAGGAAGGCCAGGGACGTCAGCTCGTCCCGGGAGAGCGTGTCCCCGGCCTCCTGCACCGCGATCAGGTCCGAGAGCAGATCGTCGCCGGGCTCCGCGCTCTTGGCCTCGACGAGCTCCGTGAAGAAGGCCAGCAGGGAGGCGACCGCCTCCTTCATCAGATGGGGCCGCGTCCGGTCGGGGGTGATCATCGCGTCCGTCCAGGCCCGGAAGTCGACCCGGTCCGCCTGGGGAATGCCCAGCAGATCGGAGATCACGGCGACCGGAAGCGGGCCCGCGAAGGACTCCAGCAGATCCGCCCGCCCCGCCGGCTCGACGGCGTCCAGCAACTCGTCGGCGAACTTCCGCACCGGTCCGCGCAGCTTCTCCACCCGGCCCGGGGTGAACGCCTTGACCACCAGCCGGCGCAGCCGGGTGTGGTCGGGCGGGTCCATGTTCAGCAGGTTGGCGTCGAGCGCCGGGGGCAGGGAGAAGCCGTTGTAGTTGCCGGGCAGGGCGTTGCTCCGGTCGAGGGAGAGCCGGGGGTCGGCGAGGGCGGCCCGCACGTCGTCGTAACGGGTCACCAGCCAGGCGGGCTTGCCGTCGGGGCCCTCGATGCGGTGCACGGGGCCGCTCTCACGGAGCCGGGCGTAGGAGCCGTACGGGTCGGATATCAGGTCGGCCGTCGTGGGTGGGGTGTCGGTCGGTCGCATGGGATCCGACTCTAGACCGGACCGACCGGCCCTTTTGTCCTAGATCGGATATTCGATCGGCCATCCGGTCGAGGTGCCGGTACAGGTGGGGCGGAATCGCACAAGCGGCGCCGGATTCCGGTGGATCGACGATCCACCGGAATCCGGCGCCGGCCTGTGTCGTAGGCGGCCTTGACCCCCGTCCAGGACCGCCTCGTTCATGGGCCGCGCGCCGTCAGGGACGGCGTGCCGCGCTGAGCTCCCGTAGCTCGGTGAGCACCGCGTCGACCAGCGGATCGTGGAAGACGTCGGCGACGCGTGCCAAGTGCTCGTGCTCCTCCGCCGGGTCGGCGCTCACGGTCATCACCACACTGTCGGCGGACGGCCGTGCCACATGCCCCACGACCTGGTTGCCCAGGCCCCTGCGGAGCGCGGCGGCCTCCACCACCGCGGCGGTGCGGTGCTCGTCGAGGGCGGCGGCGCCGGCCTTCTCCCGGGCGATCTCCAGGGTGACGGGCTCGACATGGCGGCGGACGCCGCGCTGGATGTCACGGATCTCGGCCATCTGCCGGTTGGCCCGCCACTCCAGGTCCGCGAGGGGCCAGCGGGCCGTCCAGCGGGACTCGGGGATGGTGACCTCGGGGGCGTGGGCGGTGACCTCCCGCCACAGCGGCTCCAGCCGGCGCAGCCTGCGCCAGGCGGCGGCCCGGGGGCCGACGGCCGGCAGCGAGAAGCCGAGCAGTACCAGGAGCGCGGCCACCGAGGCGGTCATCGGGGCCACCCCGTTGGACAGCCAGTACTGCTCGTGCCCGGCCCAGCTCAGGGCGAACCCGACGAGCTTGCAGGCGCAGTACACCAGGCCCAGCCAGCAGCCCGCAGCGAGCGTCCGCAGCCCCTTGGCGAGCCAGGAGCGGCCCAGCTGGGCGGCGTAGCGCGGGCAGAGCGTGCCGAGACCGGCGAGGCTCACACCGAAGATCAGCAGATAGAGCACCAGGAAGGCGACGACACCGGGGGCGTCGGCGTAGGCGGTGCTGAAGTCACGCGGGTGCTCCACGTCGTCCGGGCGGCCGACGAGGAAGCAGACGATGGCCACGGCCCAGGTCAGCCCCACCGCCCACACCGCGAGCCGGCTGCGCGCGGCGGCACGGGTGTGGGACTCCTCGTCGCCCCGGCTGGTCCAGCGCAGCAGCAGCACGGTGGCGCCGGAGGCGAACAGCACGACGGCCGAGTAGAGGAAGACCATCGCCAGGTTGGCGACGCCCGTCAGCCGGTCGAAGGCGCGGTAGACGCTGGGCGCGGAGAACAGGAAGACGATCGGCACGCCGGAGGTCATCAGGGCGGTCAGGCCCAGGTCGACATTGTCGCGGTCGCGGAACCAGGCCCGGGCCTTGTAGCCGACGATGGCCCAGGTGACGGCGCTGAAGCTCAGGTAGAGGGCGTCAAACACCGGCACCCCTCCCGTCGGCGGACCCGTCCTGGATCCGCTGCCGGACGTGCTGGAGCGCGGGCCCCAGCGACGCGGCGAGCTCGGCGGCCTGACCCTCCAGCAGGACGTCCTGGCCCGGCGGCGGAGGCACCACCTTGGCCATCAGGAGGGTGCCGAGGATCTCCGTCTCGCGCTCGGTGAGGTTGTCGTAGCAGTGGTGGCGGGCGAGGCCCATGGTGAGCCCCATCCGCCGCATGGCGGTGGCCACGTCTACCGAGGGCGTCCACACCTTGAGGGCGTCCTCGGTGACGGCGGGGTCCTGGTCGTGACCGAGCAGCAGATGGCCGATCTCGTGCAGCACGATGTGGACCTGGTGCCACGGGGAGGTCTTCTGCTCGTAGATGACCCAGTACGCGTCGTCCGTGGTGGCCGTCATGCCGGAGACGACCCCGTCCAGGCTCATGGGCACCAGATGGATGGGCCGGCCCACATGACGGGCGACGGCGTCGCACATGCCCTGGAGATCCGTCGACGCGGGCAGGGCGAGCTCCTGGATGAGCTGCTTGCACCGGCGACGTATCCGCCCCACGCGCATGCTTGCACCGTCCTCGTCCTCGGTACGCCGCCAGTTGGTGAAGAGGCCGTCCTCCGCTGTCACGGTCACGGTCGCTCCGCACCCCCCGCGTCGGGCGGGTCGGACGGAAGGTTCATCTGCTGCCGGAACTGGCTGATGATCGTGGTCAGGCTGTCCTGCACCTCGGGGGGCAGGCCCACCGAGCGCAGGGCGATGGCCCGGACGCGCTGGTCCCTCATCGCGACGAGGAAGCGGACCTCCTCCTCCACGCGCTCGGCCTGGGAGGCCGACAGATCGCCCATCAGATACCCCACCGGCACGGCGAAGAACTTCGCCAGCGCCCGCAGGACGTCCGGGCTGGGGTTGGCGCGCTTGCCGTTGCGCAGCATCGACAGATACTGCTCGGTCAGCGTGACGCCGCCGTACTCCTCCCCGCGGCTGATCTCCTCGGCCACATGCCCGTTGGTGTACGGCGCGCCGGGCGGGTGCATGTTCGCGAACAGGTAGTTGAGCCGCTGCGCGAGCGGGCTGCCCGCGTCACCGGCCGATGCCGGCCTGTCCCCCCCGTTTGCCATCTGCCCCGTTCCTTCACGCGCGTGTGTCCCGCGGCCGCATGGCCTGGTACGACATACGACCAATTACTGCCTTTCACGGCCAGTTAAGTCCGTGTCGACTACGAGTGGCATCCTGCCATGACCGGAACGCCACGCACTAGTCCGCCGGGCATCACAAGCGGATGACGGACTTAACCACGGGTTGAGACGCACCGGATCGTGCCGGATCCGCCCACGGTGGGGCGGTGACGGGAGCGGGAGCGTGGTGACGCGAAAGTGTGTACGGCGGTGGGTGTGCCGTAGTACTTGTGGTGGTCCCGGAGACCTGTCCGTTCTCACCTGGAGTCGTCGATGACCGTTCGCCGTGTCGTGCCCAACGTTCAGTCGGAGGCCGTGGAGGAGAGCCGGGAGTTCTACGGCCTGCTGGGCTTCGAGGAGGTCATGAACCACGGCTGGATCATGACCCTCGCCTCCCCGTCCAGCCCGGCGGCGCAAGTCAGCTTCATGGCCCGCGACAAGACCGCCCCGGTCACCCCCGACATGAGTGTCGAAGTGGACGACGTGGACGCCGCCTACGCGGCCGTGCGGGACAGCGGCGCGGAGATCGTCCACCCCCTGCAGGACGAGGAGTGGGGCGTACGGCGGTTCTTCGTCCGCGACCCCAACGGCCGCGTGGTCAACGTGCTGGGCCACCGCTGACGCCCCACGGGCCGGGGAGGGGGTTGCCCCCGGCCCCCGGCCCGCGAAGTGGTGGGCCGTCTCAGCGCCCGATGGTGAAGTCCCGCCCCTGGTACAGGTGGGTGGCCTGGCCTCCGGAGAAGGTGTTGTTGACCGTGCTGTTGTCCACGGACACGCGTACGGCCTCGGCCTGCTCGGCCCACCGGCGGTACTCCTCGGCGAAGGCGGTGTCCTGGTAGACACGCCCGAAGATCAGCGCGGCCAGCGACTGGACCTGCTGCTCGTCCCCCGGATCGAGCGGCAGCACCGCCGCGTTCGCCTCGTCCTCGCCGGCCGGGCCCCGGCCGAACGCGCGGCGGGCCAGCTGCACCAGTGACCCCCAGACCTGGCGCCCCGCCTCCGTACCGACGGATCCCGCGGCCGCGGTGACCGCGCTCGTGATCGCTCCCAACGACACCGGATCGACCATCAGTCGACTCCCCCCTCGTGAGCGGGCGGACCGGACGTCCGCCCGTCCGCGCCAGGCTACCGCCCGCCTCCGGTGGTCACCCCCGGGACGTCCGGGGCCGCTGTGCGGCGTCCCGGTGAATCCTGTCGCGTCGGCGACTCACCCCTCGCGCCCCCGCCGTAGGACGATGACACGCTCACCTCGTACGCGCCCCCCACGCACATCGTGCGCACACCAGGGAGGAACCGCTCATGGACAGACCCGGATCCAGACCGTTCGCCATACGCGGCGTCGTGGCGCTGCTGTCCGGCCTGGTGGCGGTGGCGGCGTCCGTCGCCCTGCCGGGCCCGGCGCTGGCGGCGGGAGCGCCGTCCGCCGGGCATCGCGCGTCGGCCGCGTCGGCCGACGCCTACTGGACGCCCGCGCGGATGCGGGCCGCCCTCCCCGCCGTGGACACCGGCAAGCGGACGGGGGCCCCGGCCGGCGTCGCCGGGCCCGTGCCGCCCAGCCATCCCTTCGACGGACTGCCGCAGGTGGGGACGTTCTTCTGGACCGACGGGCACAACACCGGCCGGTTCTGCGGCGGGACGGTCGTCCGCAGCCCGCACCGCGATCTCGTGGTCAGCGCCGCCCACTGCCTGCGCTCGCCCGACCCGAAGAAGCAGTTCTCGTTCGTGCCGCAGTACCACGACGGCCTCAAGCCCCACGGTGTCTTCCCCGTCGAGGAGATCTACCTCGACCAGCGCTACTACGACCTGGGCACGGACGGCGGGGCGCGCTGGGACTACGCGGTGGTGCGGCTGGGCGACCGGGCGGACGGAACCCCTGTCCAGCGGGCCGTCGGCGGCTTCGGCCTGGGCATCCGGCCGGGGTACGCCCACGACGTGGTACGGCTGATCGGCTACCCGGGCAGCAGCGACGCCGTCTACCCCAAGCCGCTCGACTGCACCTCCTCCACGCACCGTTACACCAGTACGGATCCGGCCGCGCCCGGCGACTTCCTGGAGATCGCCTGCGCGGGGTACGTCGGGGGCACCTCGGGCGGGCCGTTCCTGGTGCCCGGCGACGGCGGGTACGAGGTGATCGGTGTCATCGGCGGGTATCACACCGGTGGTGACACACCCGACATCTCCTACAGCTCCTACTTCGGCGACGATCTGCTCGACCTGTTCACGGACGCGGTCGAGGGCGCGGCGCCGGCCGAGCCGGGGCGCGGGCGCTGACGCCAGCGAAGCGAACGGCGGCGCCCCCCCGGACGTTCTGGACGTCCGGGGGGCGCCGCCGGGTGGGTACAACAGTCGCTATCCGTTCACCGCGGGCCGGTGGGGGCTTGTCGCGCAGTTCCTCGCGCCCCTACGGGGCGCTCAGCGTCGGCGCGGGTGGCGGGTCAGTGTGTACCCGCCGATGGCCGCGAGCGCGCAGAGCACGGCGCCGCCGACGGTCCAGCCCCAACGGCCGGACCACCAGCTGCCGTTCCAGCCGCCGTCGGGCTCGGCGAGGGCCGCCGCGTGCAGGGGCTTGCCCAGCTCGCCGCCCTCGGCGTGGCCCCCGCCCATGTCCTCGGACGTGGCCTCGACCTCCGCCTTCACGGGCAGTCCCTGGTCGCGGTCGGGCGCGTCGGTGACGGTGAGCCGCACGTAGTAAGCGCCGGGCAGCGGGTCGTTGGACCAGCGCTCGGACCAGGGGCGGACCGTGCGCAGCGTGCACGTCAGGGTCACACTGGCGGCCTGCTGCCCGGCGGTCGAGGCCTGCTCGCCCGAGGTGCAGGCCTGGCGGCGGCGCAGTCCGTCGAAGACGTCGAGGCGCCAGGTGGCGGCGCCGGTCCGGGTGGCCGCGTCGGGCAGGGTGACGGTGGCCTTCACCGTCGGCCGCTGCCCGGCGCCCGCCGGGAACTGCCAGTAGAGGTAGTCGCCCGTGGAGGCGTTGGCCGTGGCCTTCTGCCCCTGCTGGATGGCGACGGCGGTACGGAAGGCGGTGCCGGCCTCACTGGGGGCGTCGTCGGCGACGGCCGCCCCGGCCGGGGCGAGCAGGGCCGCGCCCGTGAGCAGGACGGCGGTCAACGCGCGTTTCATCCGCATCAGTTCTCCCTCCACACGGCGATGCGCCAGCGGGCCAGCCAGCCGAACAGCAGGCCGGCGAGCAGTCCGGTCAGGCCCAGGACGAGGAGCAGCACCCAGCCCCGGCCGAGGCCGAAGGCGGCCAGGTCGGACGGGTCGTCGGGACCCTTGACCACGTCGACGGCCAGTTCCACCGGCAGTCCGGGGTCGCGCTTGACGGAGGCGGGCGCGGAGAAGGAGTTGGAGACCTCCACGCAGACGGTCCGCGGCTCCTTGTGGTCCTCGTCCTCGGCGACGGGGTAGCGCAGTCCGGAGGCCAGCACATCGGTGCGGCCGCTGCCCGCGTCGCTGCCGCGCACGAGCTCCTGCCCGTTCTCGCCCATCGCGCGGACCAGTACGCCGTAGTCCCGGTCGACGGCGCGGTCGGCGGCGACGCTCGCCGCGAAGCGCAGCTCCTGGCCGGGCTTGACCTTGACCTTGTACACGCGGTGCTGGGAGAAGGTCTCGCGGTCGGTCCAGATGCCGGCGCCGATCTCGGGCGCGGTCCGGCACTCCTCGGTGCCCGAGACGGGCTTGGGCGTCTCGACGGGCGTGTCGGCCCGCTTCACCAGCTGCTTGATGCGGCCGGAGAGCTCCTTGCGGTGCCGCACGGTGGTGTACGTGCCACCGGTGGCCTCGGCGATGCAGCTCAGCTGCTCGCGGGTCTTGTCGTCGGAGGCGAGGCCGAGGGTGTCGATGGTCAGGTGCGTGCCCTTGGCGGCGAGTTCGCGGGCCACGTCACAGGGGTCGGGCAGGCCGCAGGAGTCCTCGCCGTCGGTGATGAGCACGATCCGGCGCGTCCCGCCGTCCGTCCCCAGGTCCTGGTCGGCGCCGCGCAGGGCGAGGCCGATGGGCGTCCAGCCGGTGGGCTTGAGGTTGGCCACGGACGCCTTGGCGTCGGCCTTGTCCACATTGCCGACGCGGTACAGCTGCTGGCTGTCGCGGCAGCCGAGCGTCTTGTCCTCACCGGCGTAATTGGCGCCGAGCGTGCGGATGCCGAGCCGGACACCGGTCGGCACCGAGTCGATGACCTCGTTGAACGCCTCCTTGGCGGCCGTCATGCGCGACTGCCCGTCGATGTCCGTCGCGCTCATCGAGCCGCTGACGTCGAGGACCAGCTCGACCTTCGGCGAATTCTTCGAGGGCCCGTCCGCGGCGTTCGCCGGTGTGACGCCCAGGGCCAGGGCGGCGAGCAGGGCGCAGGCCCCCGCCGCCAGCCGTTTTCTGATGATCATCCAAAGGATCCTAGTGCCCCCGAGGGGGGCCGTCGCCGGCGTACCGGCGCACGACAAAGGCGAGGAACGCAACCATTCCTCGCCATGCTCAACTTATAGCGCACAGGGGGCCTTGCCGCAAGGCCCCGGTCATACCGCACAATCACCGGGCTGAAGCCAGGAACTGCGGAAATGAGACTTGTGATGATCGACGTGATCGTTGTCGGCGGTGGACCGACCGGCCTGATGCTGGCCAGTGAGCTGCGGCTGCACGGGGTGCACGTGGTCGTTCTCGAGAAGGAGACGCAGCCTGCCCCGATGGTCCGTGCGCTGGGCCTCCACGTGCGCAGCATCGAGGTGCTGGACCAGCGCGGCCTGCTGGACACGTTCCTCGCGAACGGCACGAAGTACGAACGGTTCCCCGGGTTCTTCGCCGGCATCGGCAAGCCGTGGCCCGAGCGGATGGACACGGCGCACTCGTACGTCCTCGGCATCCCGCAGACCGTCACCGACCGCCTGCTGGAGGAGCACGCCACCGCGGCCGGCACGGAGATCCGGCGCGGCCGCGAGGTGGCCGGGCTGAGCCAGGACGAGGACGGGGTGACCGCCGAGCTGACGGACGGCACACGGCTGCGCGCCCGTTACCTCGTCGGCTGCGACGGCGGCCGCAGCACGGTCCGCAAGCTCGCCGGGGTCGCCTTCCCCGGCGAGCCCAGCAGGGTCGAGACGCTGCTGGGCGAGATGGAGGTGACCATGCCGCAGGAGGAGCTGAACGCGGTGATGGCCGAAGTCCGCAAGACGCAGAAGCGGTTCGGCTTCATGCCCCTCGGGAACGAGACGTTCCGCGTCATCGTGCCCGCCGAGGGGGTGGCCGAGGACCGCACGGTCGCGCCGACCCTGGACGAGTTCAGGCGACAGCTGCGGGCGACCGCCGGGACCGACTTCGGCGTGCACTCGCCGCGCTGGCTCTCCCGCTTCGGCGACGCCACCCGGCAGGCCGAGCGCTACCGCGTCGGCCGGGTGCTGCTGGCCGGCGACGCCGCGCACATCCACCCGCCGACCGGCGGGCAGGGCCTCAACCTCGGCGTCCAGGACGCGTTCAACCTCGGCTGGAAGCTGGCCGCCGAGGTGGCCGGCTGGGCCCCCGAGGACCTGCTGGACAGCTACCACGCCGAACGGCACCCGGTGGCCGCCGACGTGCTGGACAACACCCGCGCGCAGATGCTGCTGATGTCCACCGAGCCGGGCCCCCAGTCCGTACGCCGGCTGGTGTCGGAGCTGATGGACTTCGAGGAGGTGAACCGACACCTGATCGAGAAGATCACCGCGGTCGGCGTCCGCTACGACTTCGGCGACGGCCACGGGCTGCTCGGCAAGCGGATGCGGGACGTGCGGCTGAAGCGGGGGCGGCTGTACGAGCTGACGCGCGGCGGCCGCGGACTGCTCCTCGACCAGACCGGCCGGCTCTCGGTGGAGGGCTGGGCGGACCGGGTCGACCACGTCGTCGACGTCAGCGAGGAACTGGACGCGCCCGCCGTGCTGCTGCGGCCGGACGGCCATGTGGCCTGGGCCGGTGAGGACCAGCGGGAGCTGGTCGACCACCTGCCGAAGTGGTTCGGCGCCGCCGCCTGACGACAGCGCGGCTCCGGCCCGGAGTGCTCCGGGCCGGAACGAACCGGCCGGTTCAGTCGTCGCCGCCCTCCAGGTTCCCTTCCGTCTCCAGGAACAGCTGCCGCAGCGCTTCCAGCGTCTCCGCGTCCGGCTTGGCCCACATGCCGCGGCTCTCCGCCTCCAGGAGGCGTTCGGCGATGCCGTGGAGGGCCCAGGGGTTGGCCTCCTCCAGGAAGGCGCGGTTCTCCGGGTCCAGGGCGTAGGTCTGCGCGAGCTTGTCGTACATCCAGTCGGGGACGACGCCGGTGGTGGCGTCGTAGCCGAAGAGGTAGTCGACGGTGGCGGCGAGTTCGAAGGCGCCCTTGTAGCCGTGGCGGCGCATCGCCTCGATCCAGCGCGGGTTGACCACACGGGCGCGGAAGACGCGGGACGTCTCCTCGACGAGGGTGCGGGTGCGGACCGTCTCGGGGCGGGTGGAGTCGCCGATGTACGCGGCGGGGGCGGTGCCCTTCAGGGCCTTCACCGTGGCGACCATGCCGCCGTGGTACTGGAAGTAGTCGTCGGAGTCGGCGATGTCGTGCTCGCGGGTGTCGGTGTTCTTGGCCGCGACCGCGATGCGCTTGTAGGCCGTCTCCATGTCCTCGCGGGCCGGGCGGCCCTCCAGGCCCCGGCCGTAGGCGTAGCCGCCCCAGACCGTGTACACCTCGGCCAGGTCCGCGTCGGTGCGCCAGTCGCGGCTGTCGATCAGCTGGAGCAGACCGGCGCCGTACGTGCCCGGGCGGGAGCCGAAGATGCGGGTGGTGGCGCGGCGTTCGTCGCCGTGGGCGGCGAGGTCGGCCTGGGTGTGGGCGCGGACGAAGTTCCGGTCGGCCGGCTCGTCGAGGGCGGCGACGAGCCGCACGGCGTCGTCCAGCAGACCGATGACGTGCGGGAACGCGTCACGGAAGAAACCGCTGATGCGCAGGGTGACATCGACGCGGGGGCGGCCCAGCTCGGCCGGCGGGATCGGTTCCAGGCCCGTGACGCGGCGCGACGCCTCGTCCCAGACCGGGCGGACGCCCAGCAGCGCCAGCGCCTCGGCCACGTCGTCGCCCGCCGTGCGCATCGCGCTCGTGCCCCACAGGGACAGGCCCACGGACTCCGGCCAGTCACCGTTGTCCGTGCGGTAGCGCTCCAGGAGGGAGTCGGCGAGGGCCTGGCCGGTCTCCCAGGCGAGGCGGCTGGGGACGGCCTTGGGGTCGACGGAGTAGAAGTTGCGGCCGGTCGGGAGGACGTTGACGAGGCCGCGCAGCGGGGAACCCGACGGGCCTGCCGGGACGAAGCGGCCCTCCAACGCCTTGACGGCGTTGTCGAGTTCGCCGGTGGTCGCCGACAGGCGCGGGACGACCTCGCGGGCGGCGAAGTCCAGGACGGCCGAGACGGGGTCGGCCTGCGCGGGAGCGGTGCCCGGCACCGTGGGTTGTGCCCACCCTCCCCCAAGCTCTCGGCTTCGCTCGAGCAGGGGGGACCCCCATCGCCCTGCGGGACGATTGCCCACAACGGTACGTACCGCTGCCGGGTCCCAGTTCGCGGCCTCCATCGCCTCCACCAGGGCTCGGGCCTCCGCCTCCGCTTCGTCGGCGGTGGTGCGGGTGGCGGCCGACTCGTCCAGGCCGAGGGCCTCGCGCAGGCCCGGCAGGGCCGTCGTGCCGCCCCAGATCTGGCGGGCGCGCAGGATCGACAGGACCAGGTTGACGCGGTCGGCGCCCGCCGGGGCGGAGCCCAGGACGTGGAGGCCGTCGCGGATCTGGGCGTCCTTGACCTCGCACAGCCAGCCGTCGACGTGGAGGAGGAAGTCGTCGAAACCGTCGTCCTCCGGGCGCTCCTCCAGGCCCAGGTCGTGGTCGAGGCGGGCGGCCTGGATCAGCGTCCAGATCTGGGCGCGGATCGCGGGGAGCTTGGCCGGGTCCATCGAGGAGATCTGCGCGTACTCGTCGAGGAGCTGCTCCAGGCGCGCGATGTCGCCGTAGGAGTCGGCGCGGGCCATGGGCGGCACGAGGTGGTCGACGAGCGTGGCGTGGGCGCGGCGCTTGGCCTGGGTGCCCTCGCCGGGGTCGTTGACGAGGAACGGGTAGACCAGCGGCAGGTCACCGAGGGCGGCGTCGGGGCCGCAGGCGGCGGACAGGCCGGCGTTCTTGCCGGGCAGCCACTCCAGGTTGCCGTGCTTGCCCAGGTGGACCATCGCGTCGGCGCCGAAGCCGCCGTCCTCGCGGGAGGCGGCGATCCAGCGGTAGGCGGCGAGGTAGTGGTGGGAGGGCGGCAGGTCGGGGTCGTGGTAGATGGCGATGGGGTTCTCACCGAAGCCGCGCGGCGGCTGGATGAGGATCAGCAGATTGCCGCGGCGCAGGGCGGCGAGGACGATATCGCCTTCTGGGTCGCCTTCGGCAGCGCGGCTGCGGTCGACGAACATCTCGCCGGGCGCCGGGCCCCAGTACTCCTCGACGGCCTCGCGCAGCTCGCCGGGGAGCTGCTCGTACCAGCGCTTGTAGTCGGCGGCCGGGATGCGGACGGGGTTGCGGGCGAGTTGCTCCTCCGTCAGCCAGTCCTGGTCGTGGCCGCCGGCCTCGATGAGGGCGTAGATGAGCTCGTCGCCGTCGCCGGACGCGAGCCCCGGGACCTCCTCGTCGCCGAAGTCGTAGCCCTCCTCGCGGAGCCGGCGCAGCAGGGCGACGGCGCTGGCGGGGGTGTCGAGGCCGACGGCGTTGCCGATACGGGAGTGCTTGGTGGGGTACGCGGAGAGGACGAGCGCCAGCCGCTTCTCGGCGGCGGGGATGTGGCGGAGGCGGGCGTGGCGTACGGCGATGCCCGCGACGCGCGCGGCGCGCTCGAGGTCGGGGACGTAGGCGGGGAGGCCGTCCGCGTCGATCTCCTTGAAGGAGAAGGGGACGGTGATGATGCGGCCGTCGAACTCGGGCACGGCGACCTGGGTGGCGGAGTCGAGCGGGGAGAGCCCCTCGTCGTTCTCCTCCCAGGCCTCGCGGGTGCCGGTCAGGCAGAGGGCCTGGAGGATCGGCACGTCGAGGGCGGCGAGCGCGCCGGCGTCCCAGGACTCGTCGTCGCCGCCCGCGGAGGCGTCGGCGGGCCGGGTGCCGCCGGCGGCGAGGACGGTGGTGACGATGGCGTCGGCGTCGCGCAGGGCGTCGATCAGCTCGGGCTCGGGGGCGCGCAGCGAGGCGACGTACAGCGGCAGGGCGCGGCCGCCCGCGTCCTCGACGGCGCCGCAGAGGGCGTCGACGAAGGCGGTGTTGCCGCTCATGTGGTGGGCGCGGTAGTAGAGCACGGCGACGAGCGGGCCGGTCGCACCGGGCTTGGGGGTGCGCTCCAGCTCGCCCCAGGCGGGGGCGGGGGCCGGCGGCTCGAAGCCGTGGCCGGTGAGCAGCACGGTGTCGGAGAGGAAGCGGGCCAGCTGTTCGAGGTTGGCGGGGCCGCCGTGGGCGAGGTAGGCGTGGGCCTCGGCGGCGATGCCGACGGGGACGGTGGACGCCTCCATCAGCTGGGCGTCGGGGGCCTGTTCGCCGGTGAGGACGACGACGGGGCGCGGGCCGGCCAGCAGCTGGTCGAGCCCCTCCTGCCAGGCGCGCAGGCCGCCGAGGAGGCGCACGATGACGAGGTCGGTGCCGTCCAGCAGGTCCGGGAGTTCTTCGAGGGCGAGCCGGGCGGGGTTGGCGAGCCGGTACGGGACCGGGCCGCCGGCCGCACGGGCGCTGAGCAGGTCGGTGTCGGACGTCGACAGGAGCAGGATCACGGCATGCCTTCCTCGGGGTCCGCGCCCCGGGCGGTGGGAGGACGGCGGGAGTTCCTGACTCACCGCGGCCGCGCGCTTGCGCTGCCGGGCACACAGTGGCGGGACCGTGCCGGGATCACACCGGCTTCCTCCCCTGTCGCCGTCGCTGGCGAAAGTCATAGTAGCGATGCGGGGTCCCGCCCAGGGGGTTCGAGGGGGCGGAGCCCCCTCGGAAACGGTGAAAGGGCGGGACTGGGGCCCTTCCGCCCCCGTCGGTATGCTCGCCGCCATGTCCACTCCCCCCGAACCCCCTGGTCGCGAGCGCGGCGACGCCTGCCCCGGCGCGCTGCGGCTGCACACGGCGGATGACGGGGCGCTGGCCCGCGTGCGCCTGCCCGGCGGGCTCCTGACAGCACGTCAAGCCGACGTACTCGCCGACCTCGCCGACGACTTGGGCGACGGCCGGCTCGACCTCACTTCCCGCGGCAACGTCCAGCTCCGCGGCCTCGCCGACGCCTGCGGCGCCCCCCTGGGCGCCCGGCTGCGCGAGGCCGGCCTGCTGCCCTCGGACCGCCACGACCGGATCCGGAACGTCGCGGCCTCCCCACTCTCCGGCCTGGACGGAAAGGGCTTCTCGGACATCCGGCCCTGGGTGCGCGAACTCGACCGCCTCCTCTGCGCGTCCGACGACCTCATCGCCCTCTCCGGCCGTTTCCTCTTCGGGCTCGACGACGGCCGCGGCGACATCGCGGCCCTCGAACCCGATGTGACATTGATCGCAACCGAGGGCGGCCACCAGGCCCTCCTGTGCTTCGGCACCGGCCCCGACGCCCTGCGCGTCGCCGTCGAGGACGCGCCGCGCGCGGCCGTCCTGGCGGCCCGTGAGTTCCTCGCGGTGCTGCGCGAGAGCGGCGGCGCGGCGTGGCGCGTCCGTGAACTGCCCCCTGGGCTGCGGCCGCGCCCGGACCGGCTCGCGGCCCGGCTGGCGGCGGCCGGCATCGGCTCCGCGCCCGTACCCGGCGCCACGCTCCCCCTCGGTTCCCCGCCCGCGCCCGGCGCGGTCCACGGCCCCGGCGGGCGGTGGGCGGTGTCGGTGGCCGCGCCCCTGGGCCGGTTCTCCTCCGCGCAGTGGCGGCTCCTCGCCCGTACCGCCGCCGACCAGGACGGCGGCGACAGCGGCGGCGAACTCCGCGTCACGCCGTGGCGCGGGGTCGTCGTCACGGGGCTCACCGCCCCGGTGGCCGCGGCGCGCCTCGCGGCGCTCGCGGACGCGGGCCTGGTCACCTCCGCCGCCTCCCCCTGGCACGGCGCGGGCGCCTGTACCGGCCGGCCGGGGTGCGTCAAGTCCCTGGCGGATGTACGGGCCGACGCGACCGCCTCCCTGGCGGCCGCGCGCCCTGGCGGCCCCGGGACGCTGCCCGTGTACTGGTCCGGGTGCGAACGGCGCTGCGGCCACCCCGGCGGCCGGTGGGTCGACGTCCTGGCGACCGGCGACGGCTACCGGATCGCCGTACGACGGGAGGCGGAGGACGAGGCGGTCGCCATGACGACCGCCGCCGGTCTGGCCGACGCGGTCACGGCGGCACGAGACGCACACCCCACACAGCCGACGACGGCCGACGGCCCCCACGGTTGAGCGGACCACGGCGGCACCCCGGCAAACCCCCACGCAGAACCAGCGACATGCACCACCCAGCGAGCGAGGGCACAGTGTTCGACTACGACAAGGACGGCGCGTCCATCTACCGCCAGTCCTTCGCCACCATCCGCGCCGAGGCGGACCTCGGCGGGCTGCCGCCCGACGTCGGCCGGGTCGCGGTCCGCATGATCCACGCCTGTGGGATGACCGACCTGGTCCAGGACCTCGCGTATTCGCCGGGGGTCGTGGCCCGGGCCCGTGAGGCGCTGCTCGCGGGCGCGCCGATCCTGTGCGACGCGAACATGGTCGCCAGCGGCGTCACCCGCAAGCGGCTGCCCGCGGACAACGAGGTGGTGTGCACCCTCGCCGACCCAGCCGTGCCGGAGCTGGCGCGGCGCATGGGCACGACCCGCAGCGCGGCGGCGCTGGAGCTGTGGCGCGACAGGATGGAGGGCGCGGTGGTCGCGGTGGGCAACGCCCCCACGGCGCTGTTCCGTCTCCTGGAGATGATCCACGAGGGCGCGCCCCGCCCGGCCGCCGTGCTGGGCATCCCGGTGGGCTTCATCGGCGCGGCGGAGTCGAAGGACGCGCTGGCCGGGAGCCCGCTGGGGCTGGAGTATCTGGTGGTGCGGGGCCGGCGCGGTGGCAGCGCCATGGCCGCGGCCGCGATCAACGCGATAGCGAGCGAGGAAGAGTGAACGAGAAGCCCATGCCCACCGGGCGGCTGTACGGGGTGGGGCTGGGGCCCGGCGACCCCTCGCTGCTGACCGTACGGGCCGTCGAGGTCATCGGGGCGGCGGACGTCGTCGCCTACCACAGCGCCCGGCACGGGCGCAGCATCGCGCGCTCCATCGCCGAACGCCATCTGCGCCCCGGCCAGATCGAGGAACCGCTGGTCTATCCGGTGACGACGGAGACCACCGACCACCCCGGCGGCTACCGGGGCGCGCTGGAGGAGTTCTACGAGAAGGCCGCGGCCCGGCTCGCCGCGCACCTGGACGCCGGGCGGACGGTGGCGGTGCTCGCCGAGGGCGACCCGCTCTTCTACAGCTCGTACCAGCACATGCACAAGCGGCTCGCGCACCGCTATCCGACGGAGGTCGTGCCGGGAGTGACGTCGTTCAGCGCGGCGGCGGCCCGGCTGGGCAGGCCGCTGGTGGAGGGCGAGGAGACGCTGACGATCCTGCCGGGCACGCTGCCCGAGGAGGAGCTGACGGCACGGCTGGCCCAGGCCGACTCCGCCGTGGTGATGAAGCTCGGCCGGACGTTCCCGGCGGTGCGGGGCGCGCTGGAGCGCTCCGGGCGGCTGGCGGAGGCGCGGTACGTCGAACGCGCGACGATGAGCGGGGAGCGCACGGGCCGGGTGGCGGACGTCGACCCGGAGTCGGTGCCGTACTTCTCGCTGGCCGTGCTGCCGAGCCGGGTGGCCTCCCACGGGGGCGTCCTTTCGGACGCCGACGCGGCAGCCCGCGCGAACGCCGCCGGCCGTGGCGAGGTCGTGGTCGTCGGCCTCGGCCCGGCGGGACCGCTGTGGCTGACGCCGGAGGCCCGGGGCGCGCTGGCGGCGGCGGAGGACGTCGTCGGCTACACCACGTACGTGGACCGGGTACCCGTACGGCCGGGCCAGGAGCGGCACGCCTCGGACAACAAGGTGGAGTCGGAGCGCGCCGAGTTCGCCCTCGACCTGGCCCGGCAGGGCCGCCGCGTCGCGGTGGTGTCCTCCGGCGACCCGGGCGTCTTCGCGATGGCCTCCGCCGTGCTGGAGGTCGCCGCCGAGGACCCCTACCGCGAGGTCCCGGTCCGGGTCGTCCCCGGGATGACCGCCGCCCACGCGGCCGCCGCCCGCGCGGGCGCCCCGCTGGGCCACGACTACGCCGTCGTCTCCCTCTCCGACCGGCTCAAGCCGTGGGAGGTGATCGCGGAACGGCTGCGCGCGGCGGCCGCGGCCGACCTGGTGCTGGCCCTGTACAACCCCGGTTCCCGCAGCCGCCTCTGGCAGGTCGGCGCGGCCCGCGACCTGCTCCTGGAGCACCGCGCTCCCGAGACGCCGGTGGTCATGGCGCGGGACGTGGGCGGTCCGGAGGAGTCCGTGCGCGTCGTCCGCCTCGGCGAACTGGACCCCGCCGAGGTCGACATGCGCACGCTCCTCATCGTCGGCTCCACGCAGACGCGCACCGCGCGGCGGGGCGAGGACGGCGCGGAGCGGATCGTCTGGACGCCGCGCCGCTACCCGGAGGGCTGACGGTTCCAGGGGCTCCGCCCCCGGACCCCCGCTCCTCAAACTCCCCCAGCTACCGCTGGGAGGTGCCCCCAGCGGGCTGATTTCAGCCCGTCCGGCGTTTGAGGACACGCGGCGCAGCCGCGTCCGGGGTCCGGGGGCGGAGCCCCGGTCACGGGAAGGGGCGGGATCGGGGAAAGAGCCCCCTCAGCCACTCCACGGCCGCCTCCGGGCCCGGCACCTCCGGCACCCCCTCCGGTACCGGTGGCCGGCGGACCACCACCACGGGGACGCCCGCCTCGCGCGCGGCGCCCAGCTTCGCCGCCGTCGCCGCCGCGCCGCTGTCCTTCGTCACCAGGACGTCGATCGCGTGGCGCCGCAGCAGTTCCCGCTCGCCCTCCAGCGTGAACGGGCCCCGGTCGAGGAGGACTTCCATGCGCGGCGGCACCGGCGGCTCGGGCGCGTCCACGGAGCGGACCAGGAACCACTTATCCTCGAGGTGCGCGAAGGCGCCCAGGCCCATCCGGCCCGTGGTCAGGAACACCCGCTCGCCCATCGCCGGCAGGGCCCGCGCCGCGTCGGCCAGGGAGGCGACGTCACGCCAGTCGTCGCCCGGCCCCGCCACCCAGCCGGGACGGCGGACGGCCAGCAGGGGCACCCCGGCCGCGGCGGCGGCCCGCGCCGCGTTGAAACTGATCGTGCCGGCGAAAGGATGGGTGGCGTCGATGAGCGCGGCCACCTGCTGCTCACGCAGCCAGTGGGCGAGGCCCTCGGGACCTCCGAACCCCCCGATCCGCACCTCCCCCGCCGGCAGCCGCGGCGCGGCGACCCGCCCCGCGAGCGAGCTGGTGACCCGGAGCGCCGGGTCGGCGGCCAGTTCCTCCGCGAGCCGTCGCGCCTCGGTCGTACCGCCCAGGATGAGGATGTGGCGCTCCGCGCCGGCGTTCACGATCCACTGCCCTTCCGTCGTCTCCGTCGTCGTCCGGTCCCGCGTCGTCGTCCGGCCGTCGGCCCAGCCTACGGGCGGGGGCCGGCATGGCTGACGGCACGGCTGACGGCACGGCTGACGGCACAGCCACCGGGGGCCGCGCCGCCCAGCTCCAGCACACCGGGATGCGGCACGGCTGGACGACGGGCGCCTGTGCCACCGCCGCCACCACGGCGGCGTACACAGCGCTGCTCACCGGGGAATTCCCCGATCCCGTGGGAATCACGCTGCCCAAGGGGCAGACGCCCGCGTTCGCGCTCGCCGCGGAGCGGCTGGACGAGGACGGGCGCGCCGCCATGGCCGCCATAGTCAAGGACGCCGGCGACGACCCGGACGTCACCCACGGCGCCCTGATCCGGGCCACGGTCCGGCTCCTGCCGCCCGGCTCCGGGGTGGTCTTCCGGGCCGGCCCGGGTGTCGGCACGGTCACCCGGCCCGGGCTGCCACTGGCCGTGGGCGAGCCCGCCATCAACCCCGTGCCCCGGCAGATGATGCGCGATCACATCGCCGAGGCAGCCGCCCGGCACGGCGGCACGGGGGACGTCGAGATCGAGGTGTCCGTCGACCACGGCGAGGAGATCGCCCGCTCCACCTGGAACCCGCGCCTGGGCATCCTCGGCGGGATCTCCATCCTGGGCACGACCGGCATCGTCGTCCCCTACTCCTGCTCGGCGTGGATCGACAGCATCCGGCGCGGCGTGGACGTGGCCCGGGCGGCGGGCCGTACGCATGTGGCGGGCTGTACGGGGTCGACGTCCGAGAAGGTCGCGGTGGCCGTGCACGGGCTGCCCGAGGACGCGCTGCTGGACATGGGCGACTTCGCGGGGGCGGTGCTCAAGTACATCCGCCGCCACCCGGTGGACCGGCTGACCGTCGCCGGCGGCTTCGCCAAGCTCTCCAAGCTGGCGGCCGGCCACCTCGACCTCCACTCGGCCCGCTCGCAGGTGAACAAGGAGTTCCTCGCGGAACTCGCCCGGCACGGCGGCGGTGACGACGCGCTCGCGGCCGCCGTCACCGGCGCCAACACGGGCCTGGAGGCACTGCGCCTGTGCGAGGCCGCGGGCGTCCCCCTCGGTGACCTCGTCGCCGTGACCGCCCGCGACGAAGCGCTGGCCGTGCTGCGCGGGGCGCCCGTCGCGGTCGACGTCATCTGCATCGACCGCGCGGGCGTCATCGTGGGCCGAGCGGGCCCGAAGGGCCCGTAAGGGGCGCGAGGAACTGCGCGACCGGCCCCGGACGGCCCGCAGCCGCACTCAGCGGTTGACCGGCTTCGCCGCCGCCGTACCGCAGAACGCCCCCTCAAACATGTTCTCGAACGGCGGGGACTGGTCCAGCCAGTCACCATTGATGTTGAACGTGAGCGCGTTCTTGCCGTCACGGGTCACGGCCGCGCCGGACAGGGAGCCCCAGACCACCCCGTCGTGGCCCCAGACGGTCGTGCCGCAGGTGAGGGCGCGGGACATGATGCCCAGGCCATAGCGGAACTGCTGCCCGGTGTCCACGGTCGTGAGCATCTCGTCGAGCTGCTTGCGCGGCAGGAGCCTGCCCTGGAGCAGGGCGCTGTAGAAGCGGTTGAGGTCGCCGCTGGTGCTGACGACCTCGCCCGTCGCCCCGGACCAGGAGGGGCGGTACTCGGTGGCGTCGTGGATCTCCGGGCCGGGGTTCTGGACGTAGAGCTTGGAGTAGCCCACCGGGTGCGGGGCGGGCAGCTTGGGGTCGGTGCCGGGGAAGGTGGTCTCCGTCAGGCCCAACGGCTTGACGATGCGGCGCTCGATCTCGCTCGCGTAGGGCTTGCCGGTGACCTTCTCGATGATCATTCCGGCGAGGACGAAGCCGGTGTTGGAGTAGGTCCAGCCCTGGCCCGGCGCGAAGTCGGGCTTGTGCCGGAGGCCGATGGCGACGATCTCCTGGGGCGTCTTGACGTCGTAGCGGTGCTGGAGGAAGCCGGTGCCGTTCATGGCCTTGTCCCACTCCTCGGTCGACACCATGTCGTGGACGCCGCTGGTGTGGTTGAGGAGCTGACGGATCGTGATCTTGTTGCCGTCGTAGCCGTTGCCCTGGACGACCCCGGGCAGCCACCGCTCCACGGAGTCGTCCAGGCTCAGCCTGCCCTCGGCCGCCAGCTGGAGGACGGTGGTGGCGACGAAGGTCTTGGTGATGCTGCCCGCCCGGAAGTGGTCGGCGGCGGTCCGCTTCCGCTTGCTGTCGGTGTCGGCGTGGCCGGACGTCCCGAACCAGGTCCCCCGGGGCGTACGGGTCTCGGCGGCGACGCCCGGCATCCCGGCCGCGACGAGGCCGTCGAGGGCCCGCTGCGTCGCGGCGCGGTGGTCGCCCCGCTCCGCCGCCGGGGCCGCCGCGCCCGCCGGCCCGGCCGCGACCGTGCCGCCGACGACGGCGACGGCCGCGGCGAGCGCGACGAGCCGGCCGCGCGTCTTCATTGTGTGCTTCCGCATGGATTCCCCCCTTGGGATTGCGCGGTCCGACCGACCGTCACATGATCATTCCAAGGTGAGCACACCGTGCGGTATGTGACTATGACGGATCACACATCCGGTTTCACCCGGTTCCGGTCACCGGCTCCACCGGCTCCTGGAGCTCCGTCACCCACCCGGCGGGGTCGCCCTCGCCGTACGCGAGGTACACCTCGCGCGCGTAGCCCGTCGAGCGGTAGCCGTTGGCGTCGATCCAGCGGGCCAGGGCCTGGACGGTGGGCACCACATCGTTCATGGGCCCGTGGTGCACGACCGCCGCCACCTTGGGCAGGGCCGGCAGCTCGGTGATCCGGACGCCGTCGCCGCGCGCGTCGGCGGGGACGGGGAGCCCGGCGTGGACCACGATCCCCTCGCCGTCGGGCGCGTCCTCGTACCACATGACCGACGAGCCCGTCGGCTCGATCCCTGCCGTCTCCAGCAGACCGCACAGCTCCTCGAAGAGCCGGTCGGCGACCGGGCCGATCTCCTCCGGGCCGAAGCTCGCCACCCGCCCGCTCAGTTCGGCGACCCGGACGGCCGGCGCGCTCTTGATCACCACGTCGTGGGTGCTCATCTGTCCCTCGCTCTCGATGGTGCGGAGCCTCGCCTCGACCCGCGCCAGCCGGGCCGCGGCCGCCGCGGCGGCGGCCTCCAGCTCGGCCCGGCGCAGCCTCAGCATCCCGCGCAGCTCCTCGGCGCTCACCTCGTCGTCCACGATCGCCTGGACCTGTTGGAGGGTGAATCCGAGGTCCTTGAGGGCGATGACGCGGTTGAGGCGGGCGAGCTGTCCGGCTTCGTAGAAGCGGTAGCCGCTGTGCGGGTCGACACGGGCGGGGCGCAGCAGTCCGATGGTGTCGTAGTGACGCAGCATGCGGACGGACACGCGGCCGTGGCGGGCGAAGTCTCCGATGGTGAACATGATGAGTTCAGTTACGGGCCTGACACGGTGTGAGGGTCAAGCGTTCAGCCGTTCGCGCCGTCCGGGACCGTCCGGCCGCAGGTGTCCCGGTCCCGTTCGGCCGAGTACAGGAAGCTGTCGGGGAACTGCCCGGCGGCGAGGGCGCGGCCGACGAGGATGACGGCGGTGCGGACGACGCCGGCCGCCTTCATCTGCCCGGCGATGTCGGCGAGGGTGCCGCGCAGCACGATCTCGTCGGGGCGGCTGGCCATGGCGACGGCGGCGGCCGGGCAGTCGGCGCCGTAGCGCGGGAGGAGTTCCTCGACGACGCGGTCGGCGTGGCGGGCGGCGAGGTGGAGGACGAGCAGGGCGCCGCTGCGGCCGAGGGTGGCGAGGTCCTCGCCGGGGGGCATGGGGGTGGCCCGCTGGGCGACACGGGTGAGGATGACGGTCTGGCCGACGGTGGGCACGGTCAGCTCACGGCCGAGGGCGGCCGCGGCGGCGGCGAAGGCGGGGACGCCGGGGACGATCTCGTAGGGGATGCCGTGGGCGTCGAGGCGGCGGATCTGCTCGGCGACGGCGCTGAAGACGGCGGGGTCGCCGGAGTGGAGCCGGGCCACGTCCTGGCCGGCCTCGTGGGCGCGGACGAACTCGGCGGTGATCTCGTCGAGGTCGAGGTGGGCGGTGTCGACGAGCCGGGCGCCGGGCGGGCACTCGGCGAGGAGCTCCGTGGGGACGAGGCTGCCGGCGTAGAGACACACGCCGCACCGGGCGAGGGTCCGGGCGCCGCGCACGGTGATGAGATCGGCGGCACCGGGCCCGGCACCGATGAAGTAGACGGTCATAGAGGAGTCTCCTGACGTTTCGGGGTGATCGGGCTGGGGGCACCTCCCAGCGGTAGCTGGGGGAGGG
>NZ_JAILXP010000100.1 GCF_020740895.1 Streptomyces sp. UNOB3_S3
GGCAGGGGACGGTCCCCACCCGGTCCCCATGAGCAAGGGCGGGGACCAAGCCGACGCGGTCCCTGGCGACACGGCGGGGACGCACGAGTACGGGGGCCGCTCGACGAAGGGGACCGGGAGCCGCTCGGAGACGGGGACTGGGGACCGTTCTGCGACGGGGACCGGGGATCGGTCCCGAAGCAGCGCGGGTAAGCGGTCGCGGCAGCTGACGGAGGACGAGATCGTCCAGCGCCTGGGTCCCCACGTCCCCGCCGTACTGAAGCGTGACGGCAACAGCGAGGTCACCCGCGTACAGCTGCGGAAGATCATGCGCGCCCAGGACATCGCTATCCGCAACGACCGGCTTACACCCATCCTGCAGCGCCTGCGCCGCGAGGCCGCCGGCAACACCACGACGAGGAGCAGTGCCCGATGAAGACCTGTGAGCGCTTCGCCCGGATCAAGGCCGGCTACGAGCAGGACATCCGCTTCCTGCGCAGTTACGCCGAGCGGAACCCGGGCACTGCGCCAGCGAAGACGAGCGCGAGGAACGCGTTCGCGGTGAAACGGAGCATGGCCAGGGCCCTCGGCCGGCACGTCGATCGCTGCCTGCAATGCGGCTGAGTCCGCAAAGACGTAGGTCATCCGCCTAATCCTGACCTGGTTGGATGCGGTGGCCCGGCACCTCGCCGGGCCGCCGCCCGTAACGAAAGGGCCTCTCGCATCCACTCTCGAAACCCGTGCACGACCGGGGTGAGCGACGCTGAGGCAAGCGCCTGGGCGGACGTCCTGGTCCGCTACGGACTCTTGCACGCCGCTGTCCGGGCCCCGAACGGCCAGTGGTTCGTCCAGCACACGCCCGACGTGCCGGTCCTCGTGGCCGATGGACCAGCCGCGATGGTCGACCTCGCCGCCGGCATCCAGTACAGAATCCGCACGATCAGGACCCGTATCCGATGACGAATCCGAACACGACCGCCGCCCCCGCGCCGGGTGAGTCGGCGTCTAACTCGACCTCGGCGCGAGCAAGTTATTGCAAGAGCATTGCTCCCGCTGGGAGCAATGCTCTTGCCTCCCCCGCCCCAGGAGTGGCGGGGGCGGACCGGCACCAGGGGGTGCCGGTCCTTCCGGATGCGGCCGAGGGCGGACCGCATCCGGGAGGGGACCAGCAGCACACCTGTCGCACCGCGCACTGCGTGCACGCCGCGCTGCCGAAGTCGCCTGTGCGCCAGCGTGAGCGCCTACGCGACGAGAACAAGCGTATGCGCCAGCCCAGTTGCCGCATGAACGACGACGAGTACCATCTCCTCGTCCGCGCCGCGTCCGCCTGCCGCATGAGCGTCGCGAGTTTCCTCGCGCACGCCGCGCTCAAAGCCGCCCGTGACCTCGACCGCACCGCCGCCGAGATCGCCACCGAACGCGAAGTGCTCACCGAGCTGTTCGCCGTGCGCCGGCACCTCGGCCAGATCGGCAACAACCTCAACCAGGTGGCCAGGGCCACCAACGCCGGCGCCGACGTCCCGCACACCCGCGCCGTCCTCGACGCCGTCCACCGCGCCGCGAAGCGCGTCGAGACCTTCACCCAGCACTACCTGGATGACCAGAGCCGCGCCGCGTGATCCCCAGAGTCCACAAACGCGGCACGCGCACCCTTGGCCTGCTGTACTACCTGTACGGGCCCGGGACGCACGAGGAGCATGTCGACCCGCACCTGGTGGCGGCCTGGGACAGCCTGGCCCCGGACCCTGGCCGCGACCCGCAGGCCACGTACGCGGATCTCCAACAGCTCCTCGACCAGCCGGTCGAGGCCCTCGCCGAGCGCCGCCGCCTGGCCAAGCATGTCTGGCACTTGTCGGTCCGCGCCGCGCCAGAGGACCCTGTCCTCTCCGACGAGCAGTGGGGCGAGATCGCCCGGCGCATGGTCGCGGCCACCGGTATCGCCCCCAGCGGCGACGACGCCGGGTGCCGGTGGGCGGCCGTCCGCCACGCTGACGATCACATCCACATCATCGCCACCCTCGTCCGCGAGGACGGCCGACGGCCCCGCCTTTACAACGACGCGGGCCGCGCCCAGGCCGAAGCCCGTCTCATCGAGGCCGACTACGGTCTCAGGCTGCTCAGTGTCGGTGACGGGACCGCCGCTCAGCGGCCGACCAGCGCCGAACGCCACAAGGCCGAACGGCAGCAACGGGAGCGCACGCCACGCGAGGACCTGCGGGAGGCCGTGCGTCGCGCCGTCGCCGGCGCCAGCAGCGATGAGGAGTTCTTCGACCGGCTGGCCGCCGCTGGCCTGCTCATCCGGCGGCGTATCGCCCCCTCCGGTGACCTGCTCGGCTACACCGTCGCGCTGCCCGACGACCGGAACAAGGCCGGAGATCCGGTCTTCTACTCGGGGTCCAAGCTCGCCCCGGACCTGTCGCTGCCCCGCATCCGCGAACGCTGGGCCGCCGATGCGGAACAAGACCAGGACAACGAGGCGCCGCCTCGCCGAGAGCCTCGTCGGGTCGCGAACAATCCGGCGTCCGCACGGCGCTGTGCGGCCACCGCCGCGTGGCAGGCCGTGCTGATCATCGACCACGGCGACGACGCCGCGGTCGCTGCCCAGATCGCGGCAGCCGGCGAGGTCCTGGACGCTCTCGCCAAGACCTCCGCCGCCCACACGCGCAAGCAGCTACGCGAAGCCGCCGTCGCCTTCGAACGGGCCTCCCGCTCTCACATCCGGGCCGAGCGGGGCCACGACCGCGCCCTGCGGCAGGCCGCCCGCGACCTGGTCTACAGCGGGCCAGCGCTCGGCCGCGGGGAGGACGGGGCCACCACCGCGATGCTGATCGACATGGCCTTCTTCCTCGTCATCGCCGCCGCCCACTGGCACGGGAAGAAGGAGCACGCCCAGCAGGCCGCCGCCGCCCGCCAGGCCGCCGAGCACCTGCGCGCCGCCTACCGGGCAGCCGCCGGGACTCCCATGGCCGTTCTCCACCAGCGGGGCCGCCACCTCACCCAGCCCCTGCAACGGCGGCACGCAGCCACCGTGCGAACGGCCCTGCCCCACCTCGCCGAGCAGGTGCTCGCCGAGCCGGGCTGGTACGCACTGGCCGCCACCCTGGCCGATGCTGAAGCCGCCGGCCACGACCCCATCACCCTGCTCACCGAAGCAGCCGCCCGCCGGGAGCTGGACACCGCCGAGTCGGTCAGCGAGGTACTCGTGTGGCGGCTGCGCCGCATGGCCGACCTGCCCGCCGACGCCTCCACCACCCCCCTGAACGACCGGCGCGCCCCGGTGCCGTCCGCACCGCGGGCTGACCGCACAGCCGAGGCCCGTACCGACCAGCGTCGGGGGCGCAGGTGAGTTATGGAATTTGTGAGTTGCAGCAGGTCAGGGGGGTGGGGCACGCTCGGTGCGGCCCACGAGGACGACGTGAGGGAGACGGGATGTTCGGCCGCAAGCGCGCCATACAGGAACTGCGCGAAATCCAGCAGCAGACGGCGCAATGGCTCCAGGCGCACCCGGAGTCGCCCTTCCCCGAGGCCCCCGCCTCGGCGTCGATACCGATGCCCGCCGACCCGGTCAGCGCTCCGGCGGCAGAGGTGGACGACTTCCTGCCGCCGGACCTACGGGTGCCCTCCCGGGACGAGATCGCCGGGATGATGATGCGCTACGACAAGCCGCTCATCATCGACGGCGAGGTCCGCTCCTGCCCACAGTGCGGCGCATACCGCGACTGGATCCTGCTGAGCGTCCGCGAGGAGGTATGGCTGCGCTGCCGCGCCGGCCACGAGACGCTCGAGCCCCAGCTGGACGCGGCCTGGTACAACCGCAATTCGGGCCCGATGAACGGGTGGCACCCCACCCTTGAAGACGGCCTGAACCACCTCGGCCACTGACCCCCGCCCCACCGTTCGCCGAACCTCTCTCGGTCCGGCCCGCAGTCAGCCCTTCCGCACACCCCAGGGGTCACCTCATGCGCCTTCGCACCACCGCCGCTGTCCTCGGCCTGACCGCCCTGACCGTCCTCACACTGCCGGGCTGCTCCAGCAGCCACCGCTCCCCCGGCCACGCCGCCGCCTCGCTGTCCTCGGCCGAGCGGAAGAACGGCACGGACACCAAGCCGACCGCGGCGGTCCCTCTGGCCTCCGGCGCTCTGAGTGAGCGCCTGCTGGACGAGACCGACCTTGGCCCTGGCTACTCCCGCAAGCCGGAGAGCACCTCCGATCGTGACGACGTCACCGTGACCGGCTGCCCCGCCCTGGAGAAGCTGGGCGGCGACGCGGCGGCCGGCGGCTCCCTGGACTTCCCCAACAAGGCGAAGGCATCCTTCACCTATACCGGCAGCAGCGACTCGGAGATCTCCGAGGAGCTCTACAGCGACACCGAGGCCCAAGCGTCGCAGAGGACCCGACAGATCTTCGACGCCATGGCGTCCTGCCCCACATATCAAGTCGTGGTGGGCAGCACCCCCATCGACATGGGCACGCAGAAAGTCGCCGCGCCCAGGCTCGGCGATGAGCAGTGGAGCCAGCTACTCACCTTCACCATCAGCGGGAGCACCACCGTGGTGAAGCAGACAGCCGTCCGTACCGGGACGACCGTCGTGGTCCTCGCCGGATCACCCGGCCTGGTCGACACACACCTGGACAAGGCCCTCAAGAAGGCCCAGACCGCCCGCTGACCCCGCCCAAGCTCGACAATGCCCCTGCTGCCACCCGAGAGGGTGGCAGCAGGGGCATTGGTCATTCGAGCGCCGCAACTGTCTGCGCCCGAAGGGGAAAACGGAAAGCCGCCGTCGCGGGAAGCGACGGCGGCGTGGGCTCCGCGCGGTATGCCGACCAGCGGTGCGATCTCCGGATATCAGAAGCTGTCCCGCATCCTCGGCGAAGCACCCCAGCCCGAAGGCGGGCTGCAGCCGGTGGTACCACACGCGGCGCTCACTCATTCAGCGCAACGACGTGGCCCGCTTCCGGGCAGCGGCTGCCCGGCGGCCGAGCGGGATAGTCATGGCAGCCTCCGCTGCCCCGGGAACACCCGTTCAGGACTGCCTGAGGGTGTTCGTGCTGATCAGAGGGCTGACGGCGGTGGTTCTCACCTGATCGGATGATAGCGGCCGGCGAGGGGGCGCGGTGGCGGCCGGGCGTGGACGATGACCCCAGGGGAAGGCGCCCCGCCTGCATGAGGCGCACTCACACCTGAGCAGAGGTGAACCGGAATGATCCGCACAATCGTCCGCCGCTCCAGTGCCCGCCGCCGGGCGCTGGTGGCCGGCGCAGCCTTGCTGGCCACCCTCGTGCCGATGACCACCGCCGAAGCGGCCAAGCCGTCGAACTCCGACCTTGAGGTGGTCCGGATCGACCCGGACGCCGCCGCACCTGGCGGCACCACGGAGGTGCGCGGCTTCGTCGCCAACCAGGGCCCGGAGACGACAGCGTCGCCGTTCATCGTGGATGTCACCCTGCCGGACGGGGTCACGGCGGAGGCGCCGTTCTTCCCTGAGGAGTGCAAGGTGCTCGCGAACGGCCGCCGGGTGCGCTGCCCCTTCCCGGCAGGGCTCGCCGCGTACGACAGCGCAACCGCCAACATCCCGGTCAGGCTCGCCACCACCGTGCCCGTCGGCGTACTGACAGGCGGCCGGGTCGAGGTGCGCAGCCCCGACGACAAGAACCAAGCCAACGACCAACAGCCTTTCACCATCAACGTCGTGCCGGCCTTCTGATCGGGGCGGAGGCTTCCCGGATGACGGCAAAGGACTGCTTGTGGACGCTCACGTAATTCCTCAGGTGGAAGTTCAGAAGCTGTCTCGCTTCTGGATGTCACCCGTGTGAGGGATCGACAGGGGCATCAGCGAGCAGGACGATCCGCGGAAAGCCATGGAGACCGGACGCGTGAGCGCGTCCGGTCTCGCGCGTGTCTCAACGGCGCGCACATGTAGCGGGGTGAGGTCCGCGCCGATCAACTGGCGCGGACCTCACGTCATGTCTGGGGTGCTTCGCCGAGGATGCAGGACAGCTTCTCAGCTGGGCGGTATGACGGTGAGCTGTCCCTCCGCGCCCTCGGGCAGCGTGTGCCGCAGGACGGGAGCCGGTGAGGCGAGCGAGGAGGCGAAAGCGGCGACGAGGTCGTGCGGGACGCTGGCACTGAAGGTCGCGCACCACAGATAGGGCTCCCCCAAGGCCGGTTCCGCCCATGCCTGCCAGCCAGCCAAGTCGGGGCGCGGGTCGGCGTCGTGGACGAGGTCGGGCAGCGGCTCGAGCGAGACGCTGGAGGTGAAGGATGGGTCCGTGGCCGTGGTGGTGGGGCGGTCGATGTCTCGGATCCAGCCCTGGGCGGTCAGCGCGGCGAGCACCGTCTCGGGCCCGTCGAAGCAGGTGTCCGGTTCAGCACGGGCATCAAGGGCGAGGAGGAAATCGGCCAGCGCCTCGTGCGGGGTGCCGGTGGTGAAGTACGCGTTCCACTCCGTCATGGCGCTGGCGGCGTGGGCCCGAGCCGAGACCTGCCACGCCACGGGCAGCCCGCCGAGCTCGAAGGGGTAACTGGCCAGAATCCATTCGGCGCCGCGCATCTCATCCGGGCTCACGTAGAGCAGGGTGTCGCGGGCAGTCGGCCAGTTCCTCCAGTCGGCGCCGGTGAGGAGGGTGCCGATCTCCTCGGCCAAGCGGCCGTCATCACCGGCGAGGTGGCGCGGACTGACCCAGTACGCCGGGTCGGCGGAACTCGGAATGGACGAGTCGAAGGGGTAGTGCGGGTTCAGGGCGCCTCCGGAGCGTCGGGGTGTTCACTGGCCACTATCGGTGGGACGAATGGTCCCGCGTCGCCTGCGCTGTGGAGCGTCGACGGGCTTCTGCCAGGTGAGCCTGACGGCGGCTTCGGGCGGAAGGTGTCCGTGCTGCTCGGCCTTCTTGTCCTCGGCGATGAAGACCACCGGCCGCCCGGTCTCATCCCGGCAGGCGATGACGCCAGCGACTTGGTGGGCCATCGGGAAGAACGGGTTGATGGCCAGGCGTACCGTCGCGTCGCGATCGCAGGCGGACAGGCAGTCGATCAGTTCGCCGACCGTCATCTCCGGCATGTGCGCGGTCAACTCGGTTCTCCTTGCAGTAAGGGCTGGGGTGGTCCAAAGAGGCAGGATGCGAGCCGCGTGCGAACAGAGGGCGTCACGCGGTGCGGAAGCACGGACGGGAGCCAAAGTAGGCGTCGGTGGTAATGACCGTTAGCGTTCACAACGGGCCGGGAGTCCGGTGACGTGATGTGATGTGAGCCAGCGGCCAGGCCGTCCCGGTCAGCACGCGCCGTGCCCTCACACGGGCCGGGAGGTGGCCAAGACGCAGGCCACTGCGGCGGCAACGACCTCGGCGGGGGTCTCCATGCCGAAGGAGACCTGGTAGCCGGGGATATTGGCGGTACCAGTGACGGCGAGTCTCCAGCCCTCGCCGTCGGTGCCGGGCCGGCCGGTGGGGAACCAGCCGAGGTAGAAACGGCCGTCCTTGCTGCCGACGTGAACGTCGGCACGGTCGTCCACGATCAGGTTGAACCTTTCGGTGCCGAATTGATCGGTCACCAACGTCGGCTGTCCGGGGCCCAGCCTCCACTGACGCAGGCACAGTGCCTCGGTGGTCGTTGAGAATCCGGGGCGGGCTACATCCACAGCCATGGGTCTATCCCCTCTCTGACCTGGGGTTTTCCAGGAAGGCGTCTACGTTGACATGCGGTGGAAGCGTTGGCCAGTCCTTTCGGACTCATTCCCGTCTGCCAGAGGCGAACTGTCATCAGCCGCCGGTCAACCACACCCTCAGCAGCCGTCCGGCTCTCGTTTTCTCGGCGCCGCCGACCCGCAAGATGCTGACGCTGGCGAGCCAGAATTCCCTGCGATCGCGGCATGAATGACCTCGCCTGAGACGTGTTCAACGAGTCGGGCGACGGCTCTTCAGTAGATCGTTCAGGGCGCTGCGGGCCCGAGGTTCACGTGCTGAAACGCGTGCACTCCGAGATCACATGTCGATAGCGTGGAGCCTATGGGAATAGCGGGCGGAGAGCGGGGCGGCGGCTGGTCGCAGGCCGAGGAGCACGCGCAGATGTTGCGCGCGTGGCACGACCATCGGCGGTTTGCCACAAAACATCTCCCAGCATCAATCAAACACATTGAGACTAATTACTTAAAGACTGACAAGAAGGGGCATATCGACTCAGTGACACAGCCAGCTTGAATATGCCCAGAAAATCGAACACGTGCTCTACTTTCAGGCATGCCGCAAACGCTGTTCCCAAATGATCTTGTGCAGCTCGATGGCGAGTGGGTCCACACCTACGAGACTCTCGCCTTGCGACCCGCTGCAGCCAACACCACCCGACTGAGACGGAACCTGATCGCCCTCTCGTGCCGCCTCGCCAGCCACCCGTTCTGGCGATCAGCCGACCGGCCATCGGCAGCTCGAGTTGAGCTCCGCCGCCAGGCCCGCGCCGCTGGCTTCGCGGCGGTCCGGTGACGGACATGTCTGAGGCCCAGGGCCGCGTTCTGCGTGCCGTGCGGGAGTACATCGCCGAGTGGGGTGAGGCGCCGACGATCCGGGAGCTGTGCCAACAGGTGGGCCTGTCGAGCACCTCATCCGTGGCGTATCACCTGATCCGGCTGGAAGAGCGGGGACTGATCAGTCGACAGCGAGCCCGTCATCGCTCAATTCGACTCGATGCTTGATCCGCGTGAGCATGCGCCGATTGCCTGTCGAACGGCGATCATCAACTGGTACCTGGTCAGGGGCATCGACGAGTCGGTAGGTCCTGCGGCAGGGCATGCGACGGCCCCCGGGGTGCGTGGATCCCGGGGGCCTTGTCAGCGGTTGGTCAGGTTATGTCAGCTCTCAGCACGGTGGTCGTCGCTCTCGTCGTCCGTACGACGTCGACGTGCGGCGATGACCGCTCCTCCGCCAGCGACGAGCAGGACGCCAGCACCGCCGAGAAGCCACGGAGTGGCGTCGGCACCAGTGTGGGCGAGCGAGCCTTCGGGCCCAGGCGCCGCGGGGCTCGCAGCGGCCTCGTCTACGAGCGGTGTACTGGAGGCGGACGGAGAGGGAGCGGTCCCGGCTTCGGCGGGCTGATCCGGCGTCGGCTTGGCCGACGGCTTACTCGGGGTGGCCGCCTCCGGCGAGGCGGGCGGGGTGGCAGGCGGCTTGGTCGTCTGGCCTGTCGCCGTGTTGGTGAGGGTGACGGCGACCGGCGCGCCGGGCTTCGCGGTGAGCTTCACCGGTTTGGCGTCCATCTGGTAGCCGGCAGGGGCCTTGGTCTCCGTGGCGGTGTACTCGGTGCCGGTGCGGGAGAAGACGGGGAGCTTGGCCGAGGCTGTGCCGTCCTTGCCCGTGGTCAGCGTGACCGAATCGCCCTTGTCAGTCGGCGCGACGCTGATGACGGCGCCGGCCAGTGGCTTATCCGTGGCTTTGTCGGTCTTCTTGACGGTCAGGTCGGCAGGCTTGAACGGGTCGATGATCGTCAGCGGCGCGTCCTGGCCGGCGGTGACGATGACGTCTTGGTCCGGGACGAGCTCGTGGAGGGAACTTCCGGTAGATGTCTCCTTGAGGCGGTACACCCCGGGGGTGACGCCTTCGAAGCGCAGGATTCCTTCGCTGTTGGTCGTTCCCTGGAGGGCCTTCGTTCCGTTGATGGTGTTGAGGAGGCTGAACTGCGCGCCCCCCAGGACGGCTCCGCTCGGGTCCTTCTTGCGGATCTGGACACCCCCGGTCGGCGTGTCCGGCGCGTTGCTCGCGGGGGCCGTCGCGGTCGGGGTGGGTTCTGCGGTGTGGGCAGTGGCGGTCGGGGCCCAGGCGAGGGTGCCGGTGACAGCAGCGGCAACGGTGAGGGCCGCGGCAGGGAGATAGCAGACGGAATGAGTGTGCAAGTAGGGACTTTCCGGGGAAGGGGCAGGGCTGCCCGGTGGTGAGGGTGGTCAGCGGGCCCGGCTCGGCCCGGGGAGCGCCGGCGGCGAGGCGATCGGTGAAGCGGCAGGCATCTGCTTGGCCGGGGTTGTCGCCGCGATGTAGACGTGGTGGCGGGTGTGGAGCGGGAGGTCCTTCACGGTGCGGCTCACCGGCTCCGTGGAGGCCAGCGATGCGGTGAAGGCGGCGACCAGGGTGGTAGGCGTGCCGTGGGAGAACCGTGCGCGCCAGTGGGGCTCGCTCGGGTATCCGCCCCAGGCCGACCAGGTCGGTGAGTCGGTGCTGGTGATGGCGTATCGGTGCTGGACGACGCCGAGGGCGTCGGGGTCGCGGAAGAACTGGGTGCCGTCGGTCTTGACCTGGTGGTTCCAGCTGCGGGCGAGTAGCAGTGCATACGCCTCCTGCGCTGGTGTGTCGTCGTCGAGCAGCCAGTCGGTGTCGCTGTGGCGGCCTTCGAGGTAGAGGTCGAGCAGTTCGGCGTGGAAGTCGTGGAGCAGTTCGACGGGGGTGGTGGCGTCGAAGGTGATCTGCCAGGCCGCGGGGCCGAACGGGGCGCGGTTCGCGGTGACGGTCCACTTCCCCTTGCGGGGGCTGTCGGGGTCGGGGACCAGGCCGGTGAACAACCGTAGACAGGGGCTGGTGGCGAGGGCTGCCCCTGCGTCGGTCTGGTGCAAGGACCAGTCCTCGGGGAAGGGCCAGACCGTACGGAGGTCGACTGTTCCGGGGCCGGCGAGGTGGCGGGGCAGGACCTTCACCTGCTGATCCGGGGCGAGGTTGGTGAAGGGGTCGGTCGGCATGGGCAAGTCCTCAGCGGCGGCTGGTGGGTCAGCGGGCGCGAGACGGGCGGCCAGCTGGTGCGGCCGGTGGCCGACCAGTGGTCGGCGCAGGCGGTGTGCGCGGCGGAGCGGAGGCCGTGACGGCACCGGGGAACCACACCTGCGCGTACTGTTCGATCGCGCGGCGCAGTCCGCGGACGTCGGCTCCCTTCCAGGGCAGTTCGCCGGCGCGGTGCCAGTCACGAATGCGGGCGTATCCGTCGTAGCCGGGATGTATTTTGCGGACGGCATCCCGTCGGGTGAACGTGTCGTGATCGGCGAAGGCAAGGACCGCGTTGTCCACCATCCCCTGCTCGGGATGGATCACCTGCAGCCGCAGGCCGTCGTACTCGCCGTGGCGGATGGTGGGCGTGAAGTCGATCCGCAGGCGTAGGGCGGAGCCGGGGGTGGGGGTGGCGTAGTAGGTATTCCCGACGACGATGCTGTCGTTGAAGGGCAGCGCGAGGTGCTCGGTGAAGAACTGGTCTGCGTGCAGGGACATGGGACAAGGGCCTTCCGGCGGAGGAGGGTGGGGGTCAGCGGCGTGGGCCGACGCCGTTTCGGGTCGTGGGAGAAGTGGGTGGCCGGGAGGCGGTGCTCCAGCGCGGGATGCTGACGGCGACTAGTGCCGGTGGGCGGCGGGCGACGTTGCGTCGCACGTCGAGCGGGGTAGGTGGTGGCGGCGTGATGGGGGTGAGCTGGGCGGCCTGACGCAAGGAGCGGGGCATCGCGTTGTTCCAGCGCGGCAGCGGAGCCGGGTCGCAGACGCCCGTGGTGATCGCCGTGACCAGGTGGACAGGGGTGTGGGAGGAGGCTGTGGCGTACCAGCGGGCGCTGGCCGGTCCGCCCCACATGTACCAACGGGCTTCCGGTGTGGTCAGCTCGCGGCCGGGGTCGAGCTGGCCGGTGGCGTACTCCAGGCCGGCCATGCCGTCGGGGCTCTTCAGCTCCATGACGCCGCCGCGCGGGGGCTGCGGTTTCCAGCCGTGGTTGATCAGGGGCACAACGGCGTCGAATGCCGGTGCCTTGCGGCCGGTCGGCCTCCGGCCGGTGAGGTAGGCGTCGGGGCCGTCGGTGTACGCCTGGGCCAGGGCGGTGGTGAAGGCGGTGACGAACTCGGTGGGTGCCATGTTGTTGAAGCACACGCCCCAGTGCGGCTGTGCGAAGGCATCGTCGTAGGCGGAGATCCGCCACAGCCCGTCGTCCTCGCCTTCGGGCAGGTAGCCCAGGCGGATTTTGCTGTCGGGTGAGGTGAGGTAGACGTTGCCGTCCTCGTCGCGGTGCATGTCCCAGTCGAGGGCGAGCAGGGGATCGAGGGCCGGGTCGCCGGTGAACGTGCTGCCGGCGAGGTAGCGCGGGGAGACGTAGACGTCTCCGTCGATCTGGTCGGGGTCGGACATGAGCACCTACAAGGGGTTGGGCCGTGGACGCGGGGGCGGTAGCGGCGGCCGGTCAGCTGCACTGCTGGGTGCCGGGTTGTCGGACCTTCGCGGTGTGCAGCCCGGGGAGGGTCCGCAGCCGGGCGAAGGTGAGGGCGAGCCCGACCGTCTGGACGGCGGCGCAGGCGGTGATGACGCTGTTCAGCGCGGGGCCGGGGGTGAGGGCGACTATGAGGCCGGCGAGGGGGAAGGGCAGCAGGAAGAGCAGGATGGTCAGGCTGAGGGTGGCGCCGAAGGCGTCGGGCGGGATGAGGTGGGAGCGCAGGGTGCGCAGGACCACGGACATGCCGCCTTCGCCGGCCATGAGGACGGCGATCAAGATCAGGTAGGTGGTGTAGCTGTGAGCGGTGGCGACCGCCAGGCCGGCGCCGGTGACCACTGCGGCCGAGGTGGCGCCCACGGCCCACAGCCCGTACCGGTCGATCGCGGTCCGGCACACGGCGATGGCCAGGAGAGAGGCAAGGGCGGCGGCTGACCAGATCAGGCCGACGGAGGCACTGGGGTGCCCAAGATGCTGGACCACGATGACCGGGGCGGCGGCCTGTACCAGGCCGATCCCCAGGTTCGCCAGTGTCATGCCCGTCACCAGCCAGGCCAGGGCCGGCAGGGACCGCAGGGTTTCCCACCCGGTCCGCAGCCCCTTGATCACCGGCAGCGGTTCGTCTGCCACCTGGTGAGACCGGCGTGGGGTGAGGGCGGCTCCGGCCAGGGAGAAGCAGGCGAGGGTGGCGAGCATGCCGGAGGCGCCGGTGTGCTGCAGCAGCACGGCGGCGAGCGCGGGTCCGGCCAGGGTAGCGACTTGATCGATGCCGAGGAGCACGGTCTGCACATGGTGTGCACGCTGGCCGGCCTCACGGCTGGCGGCGGCGCCCGCAGTCTCGGCCGCGATGTAACTGAACTCGGTGAGCACGCCGGTGCTGGCGGCCAGCAGCATGACGACGACCGTCGCCGTGGGTCCTGCGGACTGGGCGGGGAGTGCGAGTGCGGCGAGCAGCACCACGAGGGCCCGGGCCACCGAGGCGTAGCGCAGGACGCGTGTGGTGCCGTAGCGGTCGACCATCGCGCCGGCGAGGGCGAACGCCGAAAGGCGGGGAATCCACTCCAGGGCGAACGCCAGCCCGGTGAGCGCGGCCGAGTCGGTGGTGGCCAGCACGAGCAAGGGAATGCCGTACGTCGTCATGGCGAAGGCGGCGGCGTCGGCGGTGCGCGGCAGGTAGATACCGCGCACCACGCCGTGGACCGAGCGGCGGGCATGCCGCGGTCGGAAGCCAGGGATCAACGGGCGCGCTCCGCCTCAACCGTTGCGACGGTGGAACGGCGGGTCCGGGCCGTGAGGACGGACGGGTTTGAGCGGATCCATGCAGATACTGCCGCCCACGGCCAGTGAAGGCTGGTCACCGCGTCCGTGTTGGGGAACAGCCCGGCGTCCATGATCTGTCGTGACGGCTGCGGGTCGCTGGTCTCCCCAGTCATAAGGCCCAGGACCGACTCGTGGCTCAGCAGCGTGAGGGTTTGCTGGACGCGGGTGACGAAGTCGCTGGCCGGCGTGGGGAACTGCTGGGTGCGGGCCCAGCGCGCGACCGTGTCGTAGACGTCGGCCAGGTCGGTGTCGCGGCCGGTGAGCAGGTAGCACGGTTCGCTACGGTGCCCGGTGCGGACGAGCTGGTGGGCACGTCCGATGTCCAGAGCGTGACGGATCTGGTGGCGCATGAGGTCGGCGAAGGTCCGCCCGAGCATGCGGCGGTTGACGGGGCCGTAGTCGTCGATTTCGGTGACCAGCCGGATCAGGCCCGGGTGGGACAGCACGGTGACGGCGCGGGTCACCTGTGCGGCGGTGAGCGTCGGAGTGGTGATCACCGGTGGTGGCCTCCCGCGGACGGAGCCGCGTTCGGTCGGGCGGGTATCTGGTGCGAGAAGAGGTCGCCCGGCTGCCACGTGGCCCCCGGTCGCTGCGTCACCGGGAGCGCCGGGACCGAGGGGGCCGGTGCCGGGAGCGCCGGCACACGTGACTGGTGGGTAATCCATGCCCTTGTCCGGGCCTGCGACAGGTCTGGTGCCTGCTTCCACACCGGGTGGGTGGTGGCGTCGGACAGGGGGCGTCCTGCCGCCCACGCGGAGAGAGCGCGGTAGACCGGGGCCAGGGCGTGGCCCTGAGCGGACAGCTGAAAGGTCGATTCACCGGTGACCTCGACGAGGCCGTCGTCGATGAGCTGGCGCAGTGGCGGGTAGACGGCGCTGAGGTTGTAGCCCGGCATCGCGTCGGCGGCGAGGGCCTTGGGGCTGGTGGCGCCGCGCGCCTTCAGCGCCCACAGGAGAGGGGTGGCGTGGCGGGGGCTGAGCATGAGGAGGGCGTCCTCGATGTTGTCGGCGGCCGCGATGCGCTCGGGCTCGAGTTCGCCGGTCTTCGGGTTGGGCACCAGGTCCTTCTCCAGGTGCGTGTTGCCCCAGGCGGCGATCACGGTCAAGGCGGGCATCAGCTCGGTGCCGCGGTCGGTGAGGCCGTAGGTGACGTGCCGGGGGGCGTATTCGGTGCGCTCGACGAGGCCGACGTCGGTGAGCTTGCGGAGCCTGGGGTGGAGCTGGCCGTCGGCGAGCCACGGCAGCTTCGGCTTGATCTCCGCGTAGCGAAGCGGCTGGTTGGCGAGCGTCATCAGCACCCAGACGCTCCAGCGCGGAGCGAGCATCTCCAACGTCTCGGTGACACGGGAGAGGTCGGTGGGGGTGGTGCGGGGCAGACCGGTGGTGGTCAAGGGGGGAGCTCCTGAAGCAAAGGGGGGCTGAGCGGTCAGCGGGTCCGAGCAGTAGCAGGTGTCGCGGAGGCCGGCACTTGCGGCGGGGAGGCCGCCGGGGCCTTGGTGTCCCGGGCGGGCAGGCGGCGCAAGCTCGCGAGGACCGCGCTCACGCTCTTGGCATGGGCGTCGCGTACGGCGACGGATTCGGTGATGCGGCGTGCACAGTCGAGGATGTGACCGGCGTCGGAGCGGCCGATCTCGCGGCCCGGCTCAGTGAATTGCCGCAGACGGTCCAGCTGAAATTCGATGTTCCGCTCGGCGAAGGCGAGGTTGGCAAGGCTGCCGAGGAGGGCGGCCAGCATGCTGTCGCCAACAGTGGCCTCGGCGTGCGCTATGAGGGTGTCGAGCGGCTGCCCGTAGAGCGCTTCGATACGTTCGGTGACGGTCTGGGACGTGGTGGGCGGCAATCAGCCCCCTTTCAGGGTCTGCGGGCCCGGACCGCCCCGGCTCGCGGGGATGCCGGGGCAGCCGGGGGAAGGGCGGTGGTGATCTTCGACTGGGTGACCTGCACGGCTCGCGGGAGGCCGGTGGCCACAGGGGGCATGGTGCGCAGGAGCTCGTCCAGGGCGATGCGGAATCCGTCGCGGGCGTCCAGCGCCGCCTCCAGCCACTGGGCGTCCATCCGCAGGTCGTCAGCGGACAGCTCGCCCATGTCACGGTCGGGGCCCATCGCTTGGTGGACACGGTCGCGGACCCGAGCGACCTGTTCCTCGGCGAGGGCCAGGAAACCGCGCAGCTCCAGCGCGCGCCGCAACGCCGCCGACGCCTCCTCGGCGGCCGCCCTCTCGTACAGCACGCCGATGGCGGCACCGAAGGTGTCCTCGAGTCGGCGGTCCTGGCTGCTGGGCTTGGTGGTCACGCTCACCGTGCCGCTCCCCGGACCGGGATAGCCGCGGTGGCTGGACGCATGGGCGGGCTGGTCTGCAGGGCCGGTCGCCGACCGGTGGCCATGGCGCCACGCCAGGTTCCGGGGCCGTGCTTGCCCGGTGCGGCCGGATCGAGGAGGAAGCGCACGACCATGGCGCGACCGTCCCGGGCTGTGACGGCCGCGTTCACCTGGTGGGCGAGATCCATGGCCGGGTCATCGAGCGGCACGGGGTCTTGGGCGAGAGTGGCGACGAGAGCATCTTCGGCTCGCTCCAGCGCCGCCTGGGCCTGCGACAACAGACCGTGCCAGTGGACGACTTCGGTCGCCTGCTGGTTGGCGTGCGGGGCCGCCGCGACGCCCTGGCGCAGCTCAGGCAGGCTCATCTGGAATCGGGCCTCGATCTGCTGGGTGATGACGCCCATCACGTCATCGGCGTCGTCGGGCACAGCCAGCTCCTCACGGTGAGATTTCCGGAAACGGGACGGGCCTGGTCTGCCTCGGTGGAACTCCCTCCATGGCAGCCAGGGCGGCTACGGCTGGGGAATTAGTCCAAACACATGTAGACGTCCCGGTAGACGTAGGTGCCGGATACCCAGCCTGTAACGCCCGTGGTCCGGTCAGTGATGTAGTGCCAGTTCCCGCTGGTCTTGCGCACGGTGATCTTCTGGCCCCGGTACAGGACGCCGACGGCAGTGGACTTCGTGGTCGCCTGGGAGCGAATGGTGACTGCCTTGGCGTCGATCACCCAAGGTCCGGGCCGGTGGCAGTCAACGGCCGCCGCAGTCGGCGCGGCGGCGGACGCTGCGCTGGCGGTCGTAGCAGAGGCAAGAGGAAGAAACAATGCGCCGAGTACAGCGGTACAGACAGCTATTCGGGGTGAGCGCATGGCGAGTTAGCCTTTAGGCAGGTGAGGGAATACGGAAACACGCCCCGAGGCGATGCCATGCGGGGTGAATACAAGAGTGCGGAGAATTCCCGGTTTCGCTAACCGGGGATTGCCTGCTATGTTCCGGCCCTCGCGCGGAGGCCGGCGCTCCCGGCGGCAGCCACAGGGCACGAGCGGGCCCGCATCGTCAACGGCCTCTGCCACGCGGTGGTGCGGCCGGCGCAGGACGTGCGGGCGCCGTGGGCAGAGGGCTATGGCGCGTGGGCGGCGAAGTAGCCGGCAGGGCGGCGGCGGTGTCGCCGTCGAAGTGGTTCTCCCACCACTGGGTGGCAGCCTCGAAGGTGGCGAAGCCTCCTTCGCGCAGCGTATGCGTCCGTGCGTCGAGGTCGGCCTCCTCGAGCAGGACGCGGAAGGGGAGGGGTGCCCGCTCGTCCAGGGCACGCAGGAGCACCATGGTCTCCGGCCGGTCCGAGGTGTCGTCGGTGTAGCTGGTCAGCAGGGCGAAGTGGTCGCCATCGTTCATCAACCGCTCCTGCAGGGCACGGGTTGCCTCGTCGGCGGGGCGCGTGCCCATTCCGTCCGGGAGGCGGATCTTCTCCTTCGGGCAGCCGCGGGCAATGAGCCAGGACTGGGCCATCGTCGGCAGCGGCAGTTCGGCGTGCTCGAAGCGGAACGTGCGGGCCTCGACGTCGCGTTGCAGGTGGAGGGCGACGATCTGTGGCTCGCCCGGGATGCCCCAGGTGACGGCACCGTTGTGGAGGACGTAGAAGCTGTGCCGGGCATCGTCGGTGTGGTGTTCGGCCAGCACGGTGAGCATGTCCTGCTCGCCGGCGATGTGCTGCCAGAACCGTTCCTCGGCCTGTGGGGTATCGGCTTCGTAGCCGTCGAGGCGCAGGAAGTCGGGTTCGTCGTGCGGCATAAGGGCTTTCGTGTCAGTGACGGCGGGCGGCGCCGGTGGTGCCGCGGGCGTCAGCGGCGGGGGTCTGCGGCCAGGTCCCGGCCCGGTGGGCGGGCACGGCGGTCGGGTTCGTGCGGCGGGACCCGGCCAGCGCGGCGCGGCCGACGTCGGTGAGGGTGACGGGTTGCCCGGCGTGGACCGGGTGGGAGGTGTCCCGCTGGACAAGGCCGGCTTCCTCCAGGCGCTGGAGCTGGCTGTAGGAGACGCGGGTTCCTGAGGCGGTGACGACCGACAACCGCTGGGTGAGCAGATGTTCGTGCAGCTTGGCACCCTGGGTGATGGCCAGGAGGGCGGCGACATCCGGGGGCGTCATCTGCTGGATCGACGCGGGGCCTTGCGTGCGCGCGGACGCCTCGATGGGCTCCAAGGCGGCCAGGACCGACCGTTCGTGTTCGTCGCGGGTGCTGGCGGCGTCCTCCAGCTGGTCGACGGTGCGGTCGATGCGCGCGAACAGTGCCTGGTCGACGGGAAAATCGCCGGAGGACAGGCGGTGCAGCAGGACTCGGTAGAAGGTCACGGACGTCTCCGCCTGGGCGAGGCCGCGGTGGGCGTCGGCCAGGCAAGCGCGCGCCTCATCGAGCAGACCGCGGTCACGGTGATCCCACAGCTGATCGACGCTGAAGGCCGTGGCGGCCTCGATGCGGTGATCGAGCGCCGTCAATGCCTTTCTGGCTGGGGTGGGCGCGCGGGTGGTGGACATGAACTGCAGGTGCTCCTTGGGACGGGTTTCACGGCACGGTGCCCAGGGGGACGCGGACGTCGATGCGGGTGCCGTCCCGTACGTGCTGAGAGAGGCCGAGGCGGCGCAGGAGGTGAAGCATCGGTGTGTTGGCCGCGTCGGTGTGCATGGTCAGGGTGTGGGCGCCGCGACTGCGGGCATGATCGGCAACGTGCTGGGCCAGGGCGGTACCGATGCCGTGGTTCTGGTGGGCGTCAGCGATCTGGGGGTCCGAGGTCGACAACGCCGACTTCTTGGCTGAGCCACCCAACGGAGGTCAGGGCGAGAGGGCGGCTGGCGCTGTCGAGGCTGATCCAGCAGGCGTTGTGCTCCAGCAGGCGTTCGGCATGACGTCGGGTGACGCGGGTGCGGCCCCAGCGGCGCAGGAGATTTTCCAGGGAGCACTGTCGGTGGAGGGCATCGATCAAGTGCCAGTCCGCTTCCCGTGCCGGACGTGTTCGATGAACGGCGGGGTGGTTCAGCAGGGACGGTCTCGCAGAGGGCTGGAAGGAAGGGGAAGTGGAGTTTGCCCCAGGAGTTTCCGGAGCGAACGGTGGAGCTTGTGGACAGGGCTGGGCTTATGCGGCGTCGGCACGGGCTCGGTCGAGTTCGTCCTGGAGGAAGTCCTTGGTCTTGTCCAGGCGGTCACGGCCGATGCGGAGGCCCTGGTCACGGATGGCCTTCTCGATGTGACGACGGGATGCGCGGCCGCCGCGTCCCAGCGGTGCGGTGCGGCCGATCTCGATGGCCTGTTCCAACGTGGTGCTCGGCTGGGGGCCGGGCCGTCCGGCGGACCGCTTTTGGGGCTGAGTCACTTGATCGGTGGCATCCGCTGCCACATCGCTAACCGGCACCGATTCCCGGGCAGTTGCGGCGCGACTAGCTGTGATGGGAGCGGTGTGGCTGGGCTCTTCGTGCCGTTCCATCTGGGCGGGACGGTGCTGGACGAGGAGGTAGAGGTGGACGGCGCCAGCGAGGGCGAGTGGGGCGAAGACCTTCAGGCGCGCGTGCGCGATGTTCTCCGGCGGCTCCGGCCAGCTCAGGTGCGGCGCGTCGGCGTCCGCGGGGGCACCCTTCGCTGTCGCGGGGGCGGGGCAGCAGCAGGGCGAGAACAGCAACTGCCGGAGCTCGTCGCCGGCGAGCATGCGAGCGAGGAGAAGGTGGGTGAAGTCCACCAGGTCACCGAAGGGGCCGACGCTGGTGGGCGTGGTGTCGACGGAGTCGAGGATCTGCTGGTCGAGCTGCTGGATCTCGAGGATGGTGTCCACAAGCCGTCGGTGGCGCGGGGTCTCCTGGGGCGGTTCGTCCTCCAGCAGGCAAGTGACGAGCGATGCGAGGAGGGTGGGGGACGTCGTCAACGGACGGGGCCTTTCGACAGGGTGGGTGTGCTTGCCGGTTGGGGCAGGCCGGGCATCGCGTACGGCGGACCCGGTTTCGGCTGAGGCTGGTGGGTGCCCAACTGCGGGGAGCGGGCACGGGCGGCATGAGTGCGCGTGCTCATGGGACGTCGGGTGATGCCCAGGCGGGCCCGGGCGGTGTCGTAGACGTCGTATCCGGCGCGCTGCCGTACGGCGACGACGTGGATCTCCGCGTGGTGGGCTGAGCCAGCGGGGGCGGGGCGCTGGGCGTAGACGATGCGCCAGGCGTTGCGCGAGTCGACGTAGACCTTGCGGTAGCCCTCCAAGTCGCCGGCCAGCTTGCCGCCGCGCAGCTCGGCGTTGACGACGTCCTGAAGCTGGGCGAGGGCGAGGTCGCGGATGTCGCCAGGGGCCTGGAGCAGGTCGGTCAGGGCCCGGGGGTCGAAGCTGAGGCCGAAGGCCGGCTGGCCGGTCACGAGCCGGCCTCGGCCGTGGCCTTCCCCGGTTCTTCGGAGTCCGCGCGTGCGGAGCGGGGGGAGGGT
>NZ_JAILXP010000101.1 GCF_020740895.1 Streptomyces sp. UNOB3_S3
TCGTGACGGCGCCCAGGCAGCCCCGCCGCCCGGTTCCCGGGCCCGCGCGCCCCGTCGCCCGGCCGGCGCGCCCCCGTCCCGGTGACCGCTCCCTGCGGCTGGGCAACCCCCGGCCCCGGCTGCGGGCGATCGGCGTGGGGCTCACGCTCGTCCTGCTGGTCTTCACGGTCCGGCTGCTCCAGGTGCAGGCCGTCGACGCCAGCGCCTACGCGGCCCGGGCCAACGTCAACCGCTACATCCCAGTGACGCTGGCCGCCGAGCGCGGTGCCATCACCGACCGCACCGGCGTGGACCTGGCCACCACCGTCGACGCCTACGACATCACCGCCGCCCCCGACCTCCTCACCCCCGAGCGGATCAAGGCCGAGGGCGCGGCGGGGCGGGCCGCCCGGCTGCTGGCCCCGGTCCTCGGCGAGGACGCGGGCACGCTGGAGCAGAAGCTCACCGCCAACCCCAAGTCCAAGTACGTCGTGCTGGCCCGCCGGCAGACCCCGCAGGTCTGGAAGAAGATCTCGGAGCTGAAGAAGGCGCAGGCGGAGAAGGCCCGCCGCAAGCAGGGCGTCAACGTCCTGGCCGGGGTGAACCGCGAGTCGCACAGCAAGCGCGTCTACCCCAACGGCGACCTGGCCGCCGGCCTGCTGGGCTTCGTCAACGGCGACGGCCGGGGCGCCGGCGGCCTGGAGGCCCAGCTGGAGGAGATCCTCGCCGGCAAGAACGGCAAGCGCGTCTACGCCCAGTCCGGCGGCCGGCAGGTGCCCACCGGCGACATGAAGGAACAGGCCGCCGTGCCCGGTTCCGGCGTGGAGCTGACCATCGACCGCGACATCCAGTGGGCGGCCCAGAACGCCGTCGCCAAGCAGGTGCGCGAGTCCGGGGCGGACCGGGGCTACGTCGTCGTCCAGGACACCCGCAGCGGCGAGATCCTGGCCATGGCCAACGCCCCCGGCTACAACCCCAACGACCTGGAGCACGCCGACCGCTCCGCCCTGGGCAACGCCGCCCTCCAGGACGCCTACGAGCCCGGCAGCGTCAGCAAGATCATGACGATGGCCGCCGTGCTGGAGGAGGGCGTCGCCACGCCCGAGACCCATGTGGAGGTCCCCAACCGGCTGCCGCGCGCCGACCGTGCCTTCGCCGACGACGTGGATCACCCCACCTGGCACCTGACCCTCAACGGGGTGCTCGCCAAGTCCAGCAACATCGGCACGATCCTGGCCAGCGAGCAGCTGGGCAAGACCCGGGAGGAGGCGAACGAGGTCCTCTACACCTACCTCCGCAAGTTCGGCATCGGCCGCCCCACCGGCCTCGGCTTCCCCGGGGAGACGCCCGGCCTGCTGGCCAGGCCGGGGGAGTGGAAGTCCTCGCGGGCCTACACCATCCCCTTCGGCCAGGGCCTGTCCCTCAACGCCGTCCAGGCCGCCTCCGTCTACTCCACCATCGCGGCCGGCGGCGAGCGCGTACAGCCCTCCCTGGTGCGCGGCACCAAGGGGCCCGACGGCCGCTTCACCCCCGCCGACACCGCCCCGCGCACCCGGGTGGTCGGCGAGAAGACCGCCCGGCAGCTCGCGCAGATGCTGGAGTCGGTCGTCGACGACCAGGAGGGCACCGGGACCAAGGCGAAGATCCCCGGCTACCGGGTCGCCGGCAAGACCGGCACGTCCAACCGGGTGGACCCCACCACCGGCCGCTACCACGGCTACACCGCCTCCTTCGCCGGCTTCGCCCCCGCCGACCAGCCCCGGATCACCGTCTACTGCGCCATCCAGAACCCCACCAAGGGCAGCTACTTCGGCGGCCAGGTCTGCGGACCCGTCTTCAAGCAGGTCATGGAGTTCGCGCTGAAGACCCTCCAGGTGCCCCCGTCGGGCACCCGGCCGCCGCGGCTGCCGGTGAGCTACGAGTGAGCCGGGCCGGCCGTGACGACGATCACTCCCGACCCGGGGAACCGCGGCCGGCGACGCCCCTCGCTTCGCGACGAGGCGGGTACGCCCGGTACGCTCACCGCCGTGCCCCACGCTGATCAGTCCCACACCACCTCCCAGGACACGCCCGCCGTGTCCCCGGGAGCGCCTCGTCCCACCCGGGTCCGCCCCGTGCCCCTGACGGAGCTGGCCGCTCAGCTGGGCATCGCCGCCCCCGAGGGCGCGGAGGCCGTCGCGGTCACCGGGATCACCCATGACTCGCGCGCCGTCCGCCCGGGCGACGTCTACGCCGCCCTGCCCGGCGCCCGCTTCCACGGCGCGGACTTCGCCGCGCAGGCCGCGGGCCTCGGCGCCGCCGCCGTGCTGACCGACCCGGCGGGCGCCGAGCGCGCCGCCGCCACCGGCCTGCCCGTGCTCACCGTGGCCGCCCCGCGCGACCGGATGGGCGCCCTGGCCGCCACGATCTACGGCCGGCCCGCCGACGAGCTGCTGACCGTCGGCATCACCGGCACCTCAGGCAAGACCACCACCGCCTACCTGATCGAGGGCGGCCTGCGCGCCATGGGCGGCCCCACGGGCCTGATCGGCACCGTGGAGTCCCGGATCGGCGACGAGCGGGTCAAGTCGGAGCGCACCACGCCCGAGGCCACCGACCTCCAGGCGCTGTTCGCGGTGATGCGCGAGCGCGCCGTCCGCTCGGTCGCCATGGAGGTCTCCAGCCACGCCCTGCGGCTCGGCCGCGTCGACGGCTGCGTCTTCGACGTCGCCGTCTTCAACAACCTCAGCCCCGAGCACATGGAGTTCCACTCGGGCATGGAGGACTACTTCGCCGCCAAGGCGGAGCTGTTCACCAAGGAGCGCAGCCGCCTCGGCGTGGTCAACGCCGACGACGAGTACGGCCGCCGCCTCGCCGCGGGCGAGTCCGAGGTCCCGGTGATCACCTTCTCCGCCGAGGGTCGCGAGGACGCCGACTGGCGCGCCGTCGACGTCGAGATCGGCCCGTTCGACTCCACCTTCACCGTGCTCGGCCCCGAGGGCGTCTCCGTGACCGCCAGGGCGCCGCTCGCCGGCCCGTTCAACGTCGCCAACGCCCTGGCCGCGATCGTCGCGCTCGTCGCCGCGGGCGCGCAGCCGCAGGAGGCCGCCGACAGCGTCGCTGCCGTCCCCGGCGTCCCCGGCCGGCTGGAGCGCGTGGACGCGGGCCAGCCCTACCTGGCCGTCGTCGACTACGCCCACAAGACGGACGCAGTCGAATCGGTTCTCCGCGCTCTGCGCGCGGTCGGCAGTGGCCGCGTCCACGCCGTGCTCGGCTGCGGCGGCGACCGCGACACCACCAAGCGCGCCCCCATGGGCCGCGCGCTGGCCCGCCTCGCCGACACGGCCGTGCTGACCTCCGACAACCCCCGCTCCGAGGATCCCCTCGCGATCCTCGCCACCATGCTCGCGGGCGCCGCCGAGGTGCCCGCCGCCGAGCGCGGCACCGTCCTCCTGATGGAGGACCGTGCCGCCGCCATCGCCGCCGCCGTCGCCCGCGCCGAACCCGGCGACACCGTCCTGGTCCTGGGCAAGGGACACGAACAGGGCCAGGACATCGCCGGAGTGGTACGCCCCTTCGACGACCGCCAGGTGCTGCGCGAGGCCATCGAGCACCGTCAGGCGGCCATCACGCACCGGAACGACCAGGGATGACCAACCGCCATGCGCGCACAACCCTCCCCCCGGCAGCTCCCCCGAACGGCAGGAGGTGACCTCCGGTGATCGCACTGTCCCTCGCCGAGATCGCCGCGATCGTCGGCGGACAGCAGCACGACATACCGGACCCGGGGCTCATCGCCACCGGCCCGGTCGTGATCGACTCCCGTGAGGTGCGGCCCGGCAGCCTCTTCGCCGCGCTGCCCGGCGACCGCGTCGACGGCCACGACTACGCCGAGCGCGCCATCGCCTCGGGCGCGGCGGCCGTACTGGCCGCTCGGCCCGTCGGCGTACCCGCGATCGTCGTCCCCGACGTCGTCGAGGCACTGGGCGCCCTCGCCCGCGCCGTGGTGGAGCGGCTCGGCACCACCGTCGTCGGGCTCACCGGCTCGGCCGGCAAGACCAGCACCAAGGACCTGATCGCCCAGCTGCTGGAGCGCCTCGGCCCCACCGTGTGGACGCCCGGCAACTTCAACAACGAGATCGGCCTGCCGGTCACGGCCCTGATGGCGACCGAGGACACCCGTCACCTCGTCCTGGAGATGGGCGCCCGCGGCATCGGCCACATCCGCTACCTCGCCGGGCTCACCCCGCCCCGCGTCGGCCTCGTCCTCAACGTCGGCACCGCCCACATCGGCGAGTTCGGCGGCCGTGAGGCGATCGCCGAGGCCAAGGGCGAGCTGGCCGAGGTGCTGCCCGCCGCCGCTGAGGGCGGCGTCGCCGTGCTCAACGCCGACGACCCCCTGGTCCGCGCCATGAGCGCCCGCACCAAGGCCCGGGTGCTCCTCTTCGGCGAGGCCCCGGACGCCGACGTCCGCGCCGGGAACGTCCGCCTCGACGACTTCGGCCGCCCCTCCTTCACGCTTCACACACCCACCGGGTGCGCCGACGTGACCATGCGGCTGTACGGTGAGCACCACGTGTCGAACGCGCTCGCCGCGGCCGCCGTCGCCCATGAGCTGGGCATGCCCGTAGCGGAGATCGCCTCCGCGCTCTCCGGGGCGGGCCAGCTCTCCCGCTGGCGGATGGAGGTCACCGAGCGCGCGGACGGCGTGACGATCGTCAACGACGCCTACAACGCGAACCCCGAATCCATGCGAGCGGCGCTGCGCGCGCTGGCCGCGATGGGCGAAGCCGCCCGGGCTAGGGGTGGACGGACGTGGGCAGTACTCGGTCAGATGGCCGAGCTGGGCGAGGAGTCACTCGCCGAGCACGACGCGGTCGGACGGCTGGCCGTCCGGCTCAATGTCGGCAAGCTCGTGGCAGTCGGGGGCAGGGAAGCGGCCTGGTTGCAGATGGGCGCCTATAACGAGGGTTCGTGGGGTGAGGAGTCGGTGCACGTGTCCGACGCGCAGGCGGCCGTCGACCTGTTGCGCAGTGAGCTGCGCCCGGGAGACGTCGTGCTGTTGAAGGCGTCCCGGTCGGCGGGGCTGGAGCGGGTGGCCGAGGCGCTGCTCGCGGTCGACGGTGAGGTCGCCGGCTGATGAACCAGATCCTCTTCGCGGGTGTCATCGGTCTGTTCCTGACCCTCATCGGCACCCCGCTGCTGATCAAGTTCCTCGCCCGCAAGGGCTACGGCCAGTTCATCCGTGACGACGGCCCCCGCGGCCACGCCGGGAAGAAGGGCACGCCCACCATGGGTGGCATCGCCTTCATCCTGGCCACGCTCATCGCGTACGCCCTGACGAAGGTGATCACCAGCAAGGAGCCCACGACCTCGGGCCTGCTGGTGCTCTTCCTGACCGCGGGCATGGGCCTGGTCGGCTTCCTCGACGACTACATCAAGATCGTCAAGCAGCGCAGCCTCGGTCTGCGCGCCAAGGCCAAGATGGCCGGCCAGCTGATCGTCGGCATCGCCTTCGCCGTCCTCGCGCTGCAGTTCGCCGACACCCGGGGCCAGACCCCGGCCTCCACGCGGCTGTCCTTCACCCAGGACTTCGGCTGGTCCGTCGGCCCCGTGATCTTTGTGATCTGGGCACTGTTCATGATCCTCGCGATGTCGAACGGCGTGAACCTCACCGACGGCCTCGACGGCCTGGCCACCGGCGCCTCCGTGATGGTCTTCGGCGCCTACGTCTTCATCGGCACCTGGCAGCACGGCCAGTGGTGCGGCAACTCCCTCACCGCCGGCGCCGCCTGCTACGAGGTGCGCGATCCGCTCGACCTCGCCGTGGTCGCCTCGGCCCTGATGGGCTCCTGCTTCGGCTTCCTGTGGTGGAACACCTCGCCCGCCAAGATCTTCATGGGCGACACCGGCTCGCTCGCCCTCGGCGGCGCCCTCGCGGGCCTGGCGATCTGCTCCCGCACGGAGCTGCTGCTCGCCCTCCTCGGCGGTCTGTTCGTCCTCATCACCATGTCCGTGGTGATCCAGGTCGGCTCGTTCCGCCTCACCGGGAAGCGCGTCTTCCGGATGGCTCCGCTCCAGCACCACTTCGAGCTCAAGGGGTGGAGCGAGGTCCTGGTCGTGGTCCGCTTCTGGATCATCCAGGGCCTGTGCGTGGCCGTCGGCCTCGGAATCTTCTACGCCGGATGGTTGGCCATCAAGTGAGCACCGCAGAGTTCAGCGGCAAGCACATCACCGTCGCCGGTCTCGGCGTGAGCGGCGTCAGCGCCGCCCGCGCCCTGGCCGGCCTCGGCGCGACCGTCACCGTCGTCGACGGCGGCGACAGCGAGGCCCTGCGCGAGCGCGCCGCCTCCCTGGAGACCGCCGGGATCACCGTCCGCCTCGCCGACGCGGACACCCTCCCCGAGGGCACGGACCTCGTCGTCACCTCGCCCGGCTGGAAGCCCGACAGCCCGCTCTTCGCGGCCGCCGCCGAGGCGGGCGTGGACGTCGTCGGCGACGTCGAGATCGCCTGGCGGCTGCGTGGCCCCGACGCCGCGCCCTGGCTGGCGGTCACCGGCACCAACGGCAAGACGACCACCGTGCAGATGCTCGCCTCCATCCTCAAGGCCGCCGGGCTGCGCACGGCCGCCGTGGGCAACATCGGCACCCCGATCGTCGATGTCGTGCTCGGCGACGAGCCCTACGACGTCCTCGCCGTCGAGCTCTCCAGCTACCAGCTGCACTGGGCGCCCTCGCTGCGCGCCCACTCCGCGGCCGTGCTCAACCTCGCCCCCGACCACCTCGACTGGCACGGCTCCATGCGCGCCTACGCCGCCGACAAGGGCCGGATCTACGAGGGCAACACGATCGCCTGCGTCTACAACGTCGAGGACCCGCGCACCGAGCGCCTGGTGGAGCAGGCCGACGTCGAGGAGGGCTGCCGCGCCATCGGCTTCACCCTCGGCGCCCCCGGCCCCTCCATGCTCGGTGTCGTCGAGGGCCTGCTCGTCGACCGCGCCTTCGTGGAGAACCGCCACCAGCAGGCCCAGGAGCTGGCCGAGGTCGCCGACGTCCACCCGCCGGCGCCGCACAACATCGCCAACGCGCTGGCCGCCGCCGCCCTGGCCCGCGCCTTCGGCGTGGAGGCCGCCGCCGTCCGGGACGGCCTGCGCGCCTTCCGGCCCGACGCCCACCGCATCGCCCACGTCGCCGACGTCGACGGCGTCGCCTACGTGGACGACTCCAAGGCCACCAACACCCACGCCGCCCAGGCCTCCCTCGCGGCGTACGAGTCGATCGTGTGGATCGCCGGCGGCCTCGCCAAGGGCGCCACCTTCGACGACCTGGTCGCCTCCGCCGCCAAGCGGCTGCGCGGAGTCGTCCTGATCGGGGCCGACCGGGCGCTGATCAGGGAAGCCCTGACGCGACACGCCCCGGATGTGCCGGTGGTGGACCTCGACCGGACCGACACTGGGGCGATGGCCGAGGCGGTCCGCGAGGCGGCGCGGCTCGCCGGCCCGGGGGACACCGTCCTCATGGCCCCGGCCTGTGCGTCGATGGACATGTTCACCAACTACAACAAGCGCGGCGAGGCCTTCGCCGAGGCGGTGCGGGCCCTCGCGGCCGGCCGCGGCACGGACGCGTAGCCCACCGGTCCCCGCGGCCGGGCGCCGCGCCAGCCAGGAACCGACGAGCGCGGCGGTCCGGCCCCGGCGACGCGGCCGGACGGCGCGGGAGACAGCGGAGGGGCGACCCGGATGCACGCGGACGACATGCTGACGCCGGCCGGCGTGTGGACGGCCCTGCGGGGGTCCGCGGCGGGCTCCCGGTCCGTACGGGCGCCCCGCCCCGCGGCCCGTGGCGGGGCCGGGCGCGCCCCCGCGCCCCGGCGGCCCCCGGGCGGCCGGGGCGGCGGCCTGAAGGGCCTCCACGCCCGTGCCAGACGCGCCTGGGACCGGCCGCTGACCGCGTACTACCTAGTGCTCGGCGGCTCCCTGCTGATCATCGTGCTCGGCCTGGTGATGGTCTACTCCGCCTCCCAGATCAAGGCCCTCCAGAACGGCCTGGCCCCCAGCTACTTCTTCCGCAAACAGCTGCTGGCCGCCGCCATCGGCACCGTCCTGCTGCTCGCGGCCGCCCGCACACCGGTCCGGCTGCTGCGCGCCCTGGCCTACCCCCTGCTGGCCGTCTCGGTCTTCCTGCTCTGCCTGGTCCAGGTGCCCGGCATCGGCGAGACCATCAACGGCAACACCAACTGGATCTCGCTCGGCGGGCCCTTCCAGATGCAGCCCAGCGAGTTCGCCAAGCTCGCGCTGGTGCTCTGGGGCGCCGACCTGCTGGCCCGCAAGCACTCCAAGAAGCTCCTCACCCAGTGGAAGCACCTGCTGGTGCCGCTGGTGCCGGTCACCTTCCTGCTGCTGGGCCTGATCATGCTCGGCGGCGACATGGGCACCACCGTGGTGCTCACCGCGGTGCTGCTCGGCCTGCTGTGGGTGGCGGGCGCCCCCACCCGGCTCTTCTCCGGGGTGTTCGGCGTCACCGCCGCCCTCGCCGTACTCTTCATCAAGACCAGTGCGAACCGGATGTCCCGGCTGGAGTGCATCGGGGCCACGGACCCGGGCGACCACGACCAGTGCTGGCAGGCCGTGCACGGCATCTACGCGCTGGCCAACGGCGGCTGGTTCGGTGCCGGACTCGGGGCGAGTGTGGAAAAATGGGGTGAACTACCCGAGCCACACACCGACTTCATCTTCGCCATCACCGGCGAGGAGCTGGGTCTCGCGGGGACGCTGTCGGTACTCGCCCTGTTCGCGGCTCTAGGCTATGCGGGTATCCGCGTGGCCGGACGCACGGAGGACCCCTTCGTGAGGTACGCCGCGGGAGGCGTGACCACCTGGATCACGGCCCAGGCCGTGGTCAACATCGGTGCGGTGCTCGGTCTGCTGCCGATCGCCGGTGTCCCGCTCCCGCTGTTCTCCTACGGAGGGTCCGCCCTGCTGCCGACCATGTTCGCCATCGGACTGCTCATCGCCTTCGCGCGCGACGAACCCGGTGCGCGGGCGGCGCTGGCCATGCGGCAGCCTGGGGTGAGATGGAAGACGATGAGACGGCGCGTCAAGAAGCGACCGTCCGGAGAGCGGTGAATTTCGGTGCATGTCGTACTCGCCGGCGGAGGAACCGCCGGACACATCGAGCCCGCGCTCGCCCTCGCGGACGCCCTGCGCAGGCAGGACCCGACCGTGGGGATCACGGCGCTCGGCACGGAGCGGGGCCTGGAGACCCGGCTGGTGCCCGAGCGGGGCTACGAGCTGGGGCTGATCCCCGCCGTACCGCTGCCCCGCAAGCCCACCCCGGAGCTGATCACCGTCCCCGGGCGGCTGCGCGGCACCATCAAGGCCGCCGAGCAGATCCTGGAGCGCACCAAGGCGGACTGCGTGGTCGGCTTCGGCGGCTACGTGGCGCTGCCCGGCTATCTGGCCGCCAAGCGGCTCGGTGTGCCGATCATCGTCCACGAGGCCAACGCCCGCCCCGGCCTGGCCAACAAGATCGGCTCGCGCTACGCCGCCGGCGTCGCGGTGTCCACCCCGGACAGCAAGCTGCGCAACGCCCGCTACGTGGGCATCCCGCTGCGCCGCACCATCGCCACCCTGGACCGGGCGGCCGTCCGCCCCGAGGCCCGGGCCGCCTTCGGCCTCGACCCCAACCTGCCCACGCTGCTGGTCTCCGGCGGCTCGCAGGGCGCCCGCAGGCTGAACGAGGTCGTCCAGACCGTCGTCCCGTTCCTCCAGCGCGCGGGCATCCAGGTACTGCACGCGGTGGGCCCGAAGAACGAACTGCCGCGCGTCGACAACATGCCCGGAATGCCGCCCTATGTCCCGGTATCGTATGTTGACCGGATGGACCTCGCGTACGCCGCGGCCGACATGATGCTCTGCCGCGCGGGCGCGATGACCGTCGCCGAGCTGTCCGCCGTCGGCCTCCCGGCGGCCTACGTCCCGCTGCCCATCGGCAACGGCGAGCAGCGGCTCAACGCCCAGCCGCTGGTCAAGGCGGGCGGCGGCCTGCTGGTCGACGACGCCGAGCTCACCCCCGAGTGGGTGACGTCCAACGTGCTCCCGGTGCTGTCCGATCCGCACCGGCTGTACGACATGTCCCGGGCCGCCGCCGAGTTCGGCCGGCGCGACGCCGACGAGCTGCTGGTCGGCATGGTGTACGAGGCGATCGCCGCACGCAGAGCGGGCTGACGGCCCGTAGGAGCAGGAGGCTGGGGAACGTGGCCGGACCGACGACCGCCCGGCGTGGGGCGGCCAAGAACGGCAAGTCCAAGTCCTCCGGGGCCGCGAGGTCTTCCGGGTCCTCCGGACCGGCCGGGCGGCCGAGGCCGTCCCGGTCCCCGTCCTCCGGTACGCCCCGGCGGGGCCGCGCGCCCCGCCGGAGCGGCCCGGGCGGCCCCCGGACCCGCCTCCGCTCCGGCGCGCGCGGACCGCTCCTCTGGGCGGTCGTCAGCCTGCTGTCCGGCGCCGCCGCCATCTGGGTGCTCTACGGTTCCGGCTGGCTGCGCGTCACCCGCGTGGAGGTCAGCGGCACCACGGTGCTGACGGCCGAACAGGTTCGCGAGGCGGCCCGGGTGCCGCTGGGCGACCCCCTGGCGTCCGTGGACACCGACGCCATCGAGGAGCGGCTGCTGACCCGGCTGAAGCGGATCGAGTCGGTGGACGTCGTACGTTCCTGGCCGCACGCGATCGGTCTGAAAGTGACCGAACGACGCCCCAAGGTGCTGCTCGAAAAGGGCGGGAAGTTTATTGAAATCGACGGCTCCGGAGTGCGGTTCGCCACAGTCGATCAAGCCGTGGCCGGGGTGCCCCGGCTCGTGGTGGAGAGCTCGGACTCGCCCGGCAACCGCCGGTTCGGCGTCGAACGGCTGGAGCGCGAGGCCGCCCGCGTCGCCGCCGACCTGCCCGCCGAGGCCCGCCGGGAGACCCGGGCCATCCGGGTCCGCTCCTACGACTCCATCACCGTGGAGCTGACGGATGATCGGACGATCGCCTGGGGAAGTGGTGAGCGGGGCGAGGCGAAGGCCCGTACGCTCGTCGCGCTCCTCAAGGCCGCGGGGGGCGCGAAACACTTCGATGTGAGCGCCCCGGCGGCCCCCGCGGTGTCCGGGAGTTGACGTCGATCCCGGCTGGCCAGCACCCTGGTTGGCTACGGCTATGGGTGATCACATAGGGTGAAAAGAAAAACGGGAGGTTCGGCGTGTTCGTTGAAGCCGCGCCGCTTGTCGACTTAGTGTCCTGTTTCGGAGAACCCAGGGAACAGTGGCACCGGTAACCCTAAACTTCAACGTTAGGGTTCGGGTCGGCATTGAGAACCGCCCCCAGGCATACGTAACTCGAGGCGAGAGGCCTTCGACGTGGCAGCACCGCAGAACTACCTCGCAGTCATCAAGGTCGTCGGCATCGGCGGCGGTGGCGTGAACGCCATCAACCGGATGATCGAGGTCGGTCTCAAGGGCGTCGAGTTCATCGCGATCAACACCGATGCACAGGCCCTGCTGATGAGCGACGCCGACGTCAAGCTCGACGTCGGCCGGGAACTCACCCGCGGCCTCGGTGCCGGCGCGAACCCCGATGTCGGCCGCAAGGCGGCCGAGGACCACCGCGAGGAGATCGAGGAGGTCCTCAAGGGGGCCGACATGGTCTTCGTCACCGCCGGCGAGGGCGGCGGCACCGGCACCGGCGGCGCGCCCGTCGTGGCCAACATCGCCCGCTCGCTGGGCGCCCTGACGATCGGTGTGGTCACCCGGCCCTTCACCTTCGAGGGCCGGCGCCGGGCGAACCAGGCCGAGGACGGCATCGCCAGCCTCCGCGACGAGGTCGACACCCTCATCGTCATCCCCAACGACCGGCTGCTGTCCATCTCGGACCGCCAGGTGAGCGTGCTCGACGCGTTCAAGTCGGCCGACCAGGTCCTGCTCTCCGGTGTCCAGGGCATCACCGACCTCATCACCACCCCGGGCCTGATCAACCTGGACTTCGCCGACGTCAAGTCCGTGATGTCCGAGGCGGGCTCGGCCCTCATGGGCATCGGCTCGGCCCGCGGCGACGACCGTGCCGTGGCCGCCGCCGAGATGGCGATCTCCTCGCCGCTGCTGGAGGCGTCCATCGACGGCGCCCGCGGTGTGCTGCTCTCCATCTCCGGCGGCTCCGACCTCGGTCTCTTCGAGATCAACGAGGCGGCCCAGCTGGTCAGCGAGGCCGCCCACCCCGAGGCCAACATCATCTTCGGTGCCGTCATCGACGACGCCCTGGGCGACGAGGTCCGGGTCACGGTCATCGCGGCCGGCTTCGACGGCGGCCAGCCGCCGGCCAAGGGCAGCCGCGACAAGGTGCTCGGCGGCTCCTCCTCCTACGGCTCCGGCCGCGAGGAGAGCCCGGTCGGCGCTCCCAGCCGGCCGGCCTCGGCTCCGTCCGAGCCGTCCCGCCCGTCCTTCGGCGGCCTCGGCAGCGTGACCCCGCGCACCGAGGAGCCCACGCCGGCCGAGCCGTCGCCGGTCGCCGAGGTCCCCCCGCCGCCGGTCAGCTCCCCGCAGGTGCCGCCGGCCCGTCCGTACCAGGACTCGACGGCCGAGGAACTGGACGTTCCCGACTTCCTGAAGTAGCCCCGGGCCGGACACCTTCTCAGGGAACGGCTGACCAGCACCGAGTGATAGGGCAACAGCACACCGTGCCCCCCGTAGAACACGTGGCACACGCGAGCGGCGCGCACTTCGCCTCCACCGACAGGTGGGGCGGGGTGAGCGCCGCTCCGTATGCGGAGCTCAACCTCGGCGGCGCGGTCGGCGACGACCCCGCCGCCGTGCGGACCAACCGCGGGCGGGCAGCCGAGGCCCTCGGCCTCGACCCGGCGTCGGTCGTCTGGATGAACCAGGTCCACGGCAAGGACGTCGCGGTCGTGGACGGACCGTGGCAAAAGGGGGAAACCCCCGCGGTGGACGCGGTCGTGACCACCCGTCGTGGCCTGGCCCTCGCGGTCCTCACCGCCGACTGCGTCCCGGTGCTCCTGGCCGACCCGGTCGCCGGGGTCACGGGCGCCGCCCACGCCGGGCGGCCGGGGCTGGTCGCCGGGGTGGTCCCGGCGGTGGTGACGGAGATGCTCCGGCTCGGCGCCGAGCCGGACCGGATCGTCGGCCGCATCGGCCCCTCGGTCTGCGGCGGCTGCTACGAGGTGCCCGAGGCGATGCGCGCCGAGGTCGCCGGGGAGGTGCCCGAGTCCTGGGCCACCACCCGGCGGGGCACCCCGGCGGTGGACGTGGCGAAGGGGGTCGCGGCCCAGCTGGGCCGGATGGGTGTCACGGCGGTCGGCAGATCGGACATCTGCACGATGGAGTCCGCCGACCACTTCTCCTACCGGCGTGAGCGGACCACCGGACGGCTGGCCTCCTATGTATGGCTGGAGGAGCGGTCATGACGGACCGCAAGACCCTGTTGGCCGACAGCCTCGCCCGGGTGGAGGAACGTATCTCCACCGCCTGCGCCTCGGCCGGCCGGCGGCGGGAGGAGGTGACCCTGATCGTGGTCACCAAGACCTACCCCGCGAGTGACGTCCGTCTCCTCGCGGAGCTGGGGGTGCGTCATGTAGGGGAGAACCGCGACCAGGACGCCGCCCCCAAGGCGGCGGAGTGCTCGGATCTGCCCCTTACCTGGCACTTCGTCGGACAGTTGCAGACGAACAAGGTCCGGTCGGTAGTGAATTACGCCGGTCTGGTGCACTCCATTGACCGGGACCGACTGATCACCTCCCTGTCCCAGGCGGCCGTCCGGTCCGGTCGGGAGACCGGGCTGGACTGCCTGATCCAGGTGGCGCTCGACGCGGAGTCGGGAGAGCGCGGGGTCCGGGGAGGTGTCGCGCCCGACGGCGTGGCGGCCCTGGCCGACGCGATCGCCAAGGCGGAAGGGCTGCGACCGGCGGGACTGATGACGGTCGCTCCGCTCGCCGGCCCCTACGCGGGCAGGCCGAGGGCCGCATTTGACCGGCTGATGGAAATCGCAACGGACCTGCGCGCGGCTCATCCGACTGCGAACATGGTGTCAGCAGGGATGAGCGCGGATCTCGAGGACGCCGTTGCGGCCGGTGCGACACATGTACGTGTCGGCTCAGCGGTACTCGGAGTCCGACCCCGGCTCGGGTAACGTCGCCAGGAAGTCGGACCACAGCAGAAAATATGGTCATTCCCGTCAAAAGGCGGGCGGACCACGTGGATCCGGGCGCCGTTGACGGAGCCGATCCACCACAGAGCGGAGGATGCGGAGAATGGCCGGCGCGATGCGCAAGATGGCGGTCTACCTCGGCCTCGTGGAGGACGATGGGTACGACGGCCCGGGGTTCGACCCCGACGACGAGTTCGAACCCGAGCCGGAGCCGGACCGGCGCCGGCAGCAGCAACACCAGGCGCACACGGCACAACAGACGCAATCGGACGAACCGGTTCGAGTCGCCCAGCCACCCGCGCAGCGTGAACCGGCTCCGCTCGTAGCAGAACCGGGACGACCCGCCCGAATCGCCCCCGTGTCGTCCATCACACCCGAACGCCACTCTCTGGAGAAGAACGCACCGGTGATCATGCCCAAGGTTGTGTCCGAGCGGGAGCCCTACCGCATCACGACATTGCACCCCCGGACCTACAACGAGGCCCGTACCATCGGGGAACACTTCCGTGAGGGCACTCCGGTGATCATGAATCTCACCGAGATGGACGACACCGACGCGAAGCGTCTCGTCGACTTCGCGGCCGGTCTGGTCTTCGGACTCCACGGCAGCATCGAGCGGGTGACACAGAAGGTGTTCCTGCTGTCGCCTGCTAACGTCGATGTCACGGCGGAGGACAAGGCCCGCATCGCAGAGGGTGGGTTCTTCAACCAGAGCTGAGACGCAACACCGGGCAATCCGGACAACGGCCAGTCAGGCCGAGGTACGAGCAAGGGGAGAGGGAAGCGCGAGATGGGCATCGCACAGCAGGTGATCTACATCGCGCTGTACTGCTTCCTGATCGTGCTGATCTTCCGGCTGGTGATGGACTACGTCTTCCAGTTCGCCCGCTCGTGGCAACCCGGTAAGGCGATGGTGGTCCTCCTGGAGGCCACCTACACTGTCACCGATCCGCCACTCAAGCTTCTGCGGCGGGTCATCCCGCCGCTGCGTCTCGGGGGCGTAGCGCTCGACCTGTCCTTCTTCGTACTGATGATCATCGTCTACATCCTGATCACCGTCGTGAGCCGGCTGTGAACGCGGCTGTGAACGATACGGTCTTGCCGATTGCCGACGACTACGTTGAGGTGAAGAAGAGATGCCGCTGAGCCCCGAGGACGTGCGGAACAAGCAGTTCACGACCGTCCGCCTCCGAGAAGGCTATGACGAGGACGAGGTCGATGCCTTCCTCGACGAGGTGGAGGCGGAACTGACCCGCCTGCTCCGGGAGAACGAGGACCTGCGCGCCAAGCTGGCCGCCGCGACGCGTGCCGCCGCGCAGAACCAGCAGCAGAACATGCGCAAGCCGGAGCCCCAGGACCAGCGACCCGGCGCGCCGGTGCCCGCCGCCATATCGGGCCCGCAGCCGGTGCCGCCGAACCAGCAGCAGATGGGCGGTCCGCCGCAGCTTCCGGGCGGTGCCCCGCAGCTGCCGGCCGGTCCGGGCGGTCACGGCCACGGTCCCCAGGGTCCGCACGGTCCCGGCCCGATGGGACAGAACGGTCCGATGGGTGGCCCGATGGGCAACCCCATGGGACAGAACGGACCGATGGGGCAGAACCCCATGGTGCAGAACGGTCCTATGGGGCAGAACGGTCCGATGGGCCAGAACCCCATGGCGCAGAACGCCCCCATGGGTGCCCCGCAGCTGCCGCAGCCGGGCCAGGGTCCGGGTGGCGACAGCGCGGCTCGTGTCCTCTCCCTCGCACAGCAGACGGCCGATCAGGCGATCGCGGAGGCCCGTTCCGAGGCCAACAAGATCGTCGGCGAGGCCCGCAGCCGCGCCGAGGGCCTGGAGCGGGACGCCCGTGCCAAGGCTGACGCCCTGGAGCGGGACGCGCAGGAGAAGCACCGTGTCGCGATGGGCTCCCTGGAGTCCGCCCGCGCCACGCTGGAGCGCAAGGTCGAGGACCTGCGCGGCTTCGAGCGCGAGTACCGCACGCGACTGAAGTCCTACCTGGAGAGCCAGCTCCGTCAGCTGGAGAACCAGGCGGACGACTCGCTGGCCCCGCCGCGCACCCCGGCCGCCGCGTCGCTGCCGCCGGCCCCCTCGATGAGCGGGTCGATGGCCTCGGCCGGCGCGGGCATGGGCGGTCACAGCATGGGCGGCAACCAGTCGATGGGCGCTCCCTCCGCGGGTGCCCCGTCGTACGGCGGTCAGCAGCAGATGTCCCCGGCCATGACGCAGCCGATGGCTCCGGTGCGGCCGCAGGGGCAGCAGCCGATGCAGGCGCCTTCGCCGATGCGTGGGTTCCTCATCGATGAGGACGACAACTGACGGTTGGCTCTCGCGAGCCGTCGGCACTATGGGCCGGGCCCCTGGGTGATCCCAGGGGCCCGGCCCATTTGCGCGCGCGTTTGCGCGCCTTCGGCGCGTTTTCGCCCACCCTCCCCCAGCGGTAGCTGGGGGAGGGTGGGCGAAACCCCCCGGCGCGGTAGCGCCGGGGGGTCTTGTTCACCTGTCTGCTTACGCCTTACGGAGGCGGAACGTCAGTCCGAGCCCCTCGTCGGTGAAGGGCTCACCGAACGTGTCATCGGCGGAGCCGGACGCGAAGTCCGTGGCCAGCACCTCATCGGCGATGAGCGGCGCGTGCTCGCCCAGCGCAGTGACGACGTCCTCGTCGGAGGAGACCCACCGCAGGGCGATGCGGTCCGCCACGTCCAGGCCGCTGTTCTTCCGCGCCTCCTGGATCAGCCGGATCGCGTCGCGGGCCAGGCCCGCGCGCCGCAGCTCCGGGGTGATCTCCAGGTCGAGGGCGACGGTCGCGCCGGAGTCGGAGGCCACGGACCAGCCCTCGCGCGGGGTCTCCGTGATGATCACCTCATCGGGAGCCAGCGCGACCGTCTCGCCGTCGACCTCCACCGACGCCGTTCCCTCGCGCAGGGCCAGCGACAGCGCCGCCGCGTCGGCCGCCGCGATCGCCTTGGCCACGTCCTGGACGCCCTTGCCGAAGCGCTTGCCCAGTGCGCGGAAGTTGGCCTTGGCGGTGGTGTCGACCAGGGAGCCGCCCACCTCGGAGAGGGAGGCGAGCGAGGAGACGTTCAGCTCCTCGGCGATCTGGGCGCGCAGCTCCTCGCCCAGCGTCTCGAAACCGGCCGCCGCGACCAGGGCGCGCGACAGCGGCTGGCGCGTCTTGACACCGGACTCGGCGCGCGTGGCGCGGCCCAGCTCGACGAGCCGGCGGACCAGCAGCATCTGCTGCGACAGCGCCGGGTCGATCAGCGAGGCGTCCGCGACCGGCCAGGACGAGAGGTGCACCGACTCCGGGGCCTGCGGGTCGACCGGGACGACCAGGTCCTGCCACACCCGCTCGGTGATGAACGGGGTGAGAGGGGCCATCAGCCGCGTGACGGTCTCGACGACCTCGTGCAGCGTGCGCAGTGCGGCGGCGTCGCCCTGCCAGAAGCGGCGGCGGGAGCGGCGGACGTACCAGTTGGAGAGGTCGTCGACGAAGGACGACAGCAGTTTTCCGGCGCGCTGGGTGTCGTAGGCCTCCAGGGCCGACGTGACCTGGTCGACGAGCGTGTTGAGCTCGCCGAGCAGCCAGCGGTCGATCAGCGGGCGGTCGGCCGCCGCCGGGTCGGACGCCGAGGGTGCCCACTCGGAGGTGCGGGCGTACAGGGCCTGGAAGGCGACGGTGTTCCAGTAGGTGAGGAGGGTCTTGCGGACGACTTCCTGGATGGTGCCGTGGCCGACGCGGCGCGCGGCCCACGGTGAGCCGCCGGCGGCCATGAACCAGCGGACGGCGTCGGCGCCGTGCTGGTCCATCAGCGGGATGGGCTGGAGGATGTTGCCGAGGTGCTTGGACATCTTCCGGCCGTCCTCGGCGAGGATGTGGCCCAGGCAGACGACGTTCTCGTACGACGACTTGTCGAAGACGAGCGTGCCGACCGCCATCAGCGTGTAGAACCAGCCACGCGTCTGGTCGATCGCCTCGGAGATGAACTGCGCCGGGTAGCGCTGCTCGAAGAGCTCCTTGTTCTTGTACGGGTAGCCCCACTGGGCGAAGGGCATGGAGCCCGAGTCGTACCAGGCGTCGATGACCTCCGGCACCCGGACCGCCGTGTGGGAGCAGCCCTCGGTGGTGCAGGTGAAGGTGATCTCGTCGATGTACGGGCGGTGGGGGTCCAGGTCGCTCCGGTCGGTGCCGGTCAGCTCGGAGAGCTCGGCCAGCGAGCCGACGCAGGTGAGGTGGTCGTCCTCGCAGCGCCAGATGGGCAGCGGGGTGCCCCAGTAGCGGTTGCGGGAGAGCGCCCAGTCGATGTTGTTGTTCAGCCAGTCGCCGAAGCGGCCGTGCTTGACCGAGTCGGGGAACCAGTTGGTCTTCTCGTTCTCCGCGAGCAGCCGGTCCTTGATCGCGGTGGTGCGGATGTACCAGGACGGCTGCGCGTAGTAGAGGAGCGCGGTGTGGCAGCGCCAGCAGTGGGGGTAGCTGTGCTCGTAGGCCACGTGGCGGAAGAGCAGGCCGCGCTCGGTGAGGTCGGCGACGAGCTTCTCGTCGGCCTTCTTGAAGAACACGCCGCCGACGAGGCCGAGGCCCTCTTCGAAGGTGCCGTCCGGGCGGACCGGGTTGACGACCGGGAGGCCGTAGGCGCGGCAGGTGATGAGGTCGTCCTCACCGAAGGCCGGGGCCTGGTGGACCAGACCGGTGCCGTCCTCGGTGGTGACGTACTCGGCGTTGACGACGAAGTGGGCGGCCTCGGGGAACTCGACCAGGTCGAACGGGCGACGGTAGTTCCAGCGCTCCATCTCACGACCGCTGAAGCTCTGGCCGGTGGCCGTCCAGCCCTCGCCCAGGGCCTTCTCCAGGAGCGCCTCGGCGACGACCAGCTTCTCGGTGCCGTCGGTGGCCACGACATAGGTGACGTCGGGGTGCGCGGCGGCCGCGGTGTTGGAGACCAGCGTCCACGGGGTGGTCGTCCACACCAGCAGCGAGGCCTCGCCGGCGAGCGGGCCGGAGGTCAGCGGGAAGCGGACGAAGACGGAGGGGTCGACGACCGTCTCGTAGCCCTGCGCCAGCTCGTGGTCGGACAGGCCGGTGCCGCAGCGGGGGCACCAGGGGGCGACGCGGTGGTCCTGGACCAGCAGGCCCTTGTTGAAGATCTCCTTCAGGGACCACCACACGGACTGGACGTACTCCGGGTCCATGGTCCGGTAGGCGTCGTCGAGGTCGACCCAGTAGCCCATGCGGGTGGTGAGCTCGGCGAAGGCGTCGGTGTGGCGGGTCACGGACTCGCGGCACTTGGCGTTGAACTCGGCGATGCCGTACGCCTCGATGTCCTGCTTGCCGGAGAAGCCGAGCTCCTTCTCGACGGCGAGCTCGACCGGCAGGCCGTGGCAGTCCCAGCCGGCCTTCCGGCCGACGTGGTAGCCCTGCATCGTGCGGAAACGGGGGAAGACGTCCTTGAAGACGCGGGCCTCGATGTGGTGGGCGCCGGGCATGCCGTTGGCGGTCGGCGGGCCCTCGTAGAACACCCACTCGGGGCGGCCCTCGGACTGCTCGAGGGTACGGGCGAAGGTCTTGTGCTCCCGCCAGAACTCGAGCACCGCGTGCTCAAGGGCGGGCAGGTCGACCTGTGCGGGTACCTGGCGGTACTGCGTCATGGGCTTCCTCCGGCGGAACGTATCGCACTGTCCGTCGGAGGGACGAGACGCGTTGCGCGCTCCCGCGGTACCACCCTCCTTGGCCGCAGACGCTCCCGGTCTCCAGCCCCCTCATTAGGGTCGCGAAGCCGGCTCTACTGACCCCTCGGCGGGGCGTTCTTCCGGCGGCTCCGGGCTGATCTTCACCCCGCGCACACCCCCGGGCTCGCACCGTCCCCGGATCGCTGATGGCTGCGTGCGGCGCTACTGGTCCCTTCCACGCCTTTCGCTGCGCCCAGTGTACGGGGCGGACGGCGGGGCGGCCGACCGAACAG
>NZ_JAILXP010000102.1 GCF_020740895.1 Streptomyces sp. UNOB3_S3
CGCGTACCCCGTCGCCGCCCCCGGCCCCCGACGCCAGCACGGTCTGCACCGTGTCGCGCGAGAAGGAACCGGTGCCGGAGGCCTGGCGGGCGGTGTTCACGGCGGTGGCCAGCAGCCGCAGCGCGTCCCAGGCGACGGGGGCGCGGCCGTCGTTGCTCCACAGGTCGTCCTTGCCGTACGCGTCGAGGTACTGCGTACGGAAGGCCCGGCCCACCTCGTTGGGCCAGTAGCTCTTGGGGACGGCGTGCGCCGCGTAGTAGAGGCGGACGCCCGAGTGGCGGCTGCTGGGCTGCTGGGCGTCCACGACGGCGCTGGTCAGGTCGTTGCCCCCGAGGGCCGTCACATGGCCCCGGCAGGAGGTGCCGTTGTCGAACTCGTCAAGGAACGCGGAGAATTCATTGCCCCGGCCCGCCCAGTACACCACCGTGCGGGGCTCGGCCCGGATCCGCCGGCAGACGGAGGCCGCCATGTCCGCCAGGGTGCGGGCCCGTTCGGTCCGGTCGTCCTGCGGCGGGTCGAAGGGGGCCTCCGGCTCCGCCGTGTAGAGGATCGTGCGGGTGTTCTTGAACTCCTGGACGAAGCGGCGGCGGAGATTGTCGCTGTAGCGGTCGGTGGGGTCCGCGACGACCACCGCCTCCCGGGCCGGGGCGCACACACCGGGCGAGGTCTCCACGATGTTGCCGCGGCGGGCGAACTCGGCGGCGATGCGCGCCTCGCGCCGGTTGTCCGGCGCCACCTGCCGGTACATATGGTTCTGCTGCATCTCCTCCGCGGTCGTCACCGTGCCGATCAGGGGCAGCCCGGCGGCGCCGAGGATGTCCCGGGCCTTCAGGGTGGCCGTCCTGCTCTGTCCCAGCCCGACCACGCCCATGATCTGCTGGCTCCCGCCGCTCTTCCGCTCCTCCTCGGCCTCCTTGGCTATCCGCTCGGCCGTCTCGGGCGCCTTCGCGAACTGCTGGCCGCCGTCCTCGACCCGTACCCGCAGCCACACCTTGCGGGCCACGTCCCGGGACGCCTCGCGGTTGAGCGCCTCCTGGGCGAGGGCGATGCCGCGCAGTTCGGGGATGGAGCCGCTGTACATGCCCTCCTTCCAGGTCTCGGCGACGGCGGGCACCCCGAGGTAGACGACGGTGCGGACGGCCGTGTTGGGGCGTTTCGCCGCCGCGTCGGCCTCCGCGTTCTGCGCCTTGATGGCGGCCAGCGCCTGCTCGTACAGCTCCTTCGGGGAGGTCGTGGGGACCTTGCCCGGGGCGGCCGACTCCGGCACGGCGACGCTCGCGCCGACGCACTCGGTGCTGGTCTCCGCGCCGATCCGGGCCACCGCGAACTGCGCGACGAGCGACAGCGCCGCGACCCCCGCCACGGTCATGACGGCGGCCTCGACGCGCGGCGCGGCGTCGGAGTACATCGTGCGGGGCTGGATCTCCGGGTAGCCGCGCAGCCTGCTCTCGGCCTCCTCGTCGGGGCGCCCGTCGTAGGGCCCCACCCCCACGGTCACGGTCCGGCCCCGGCCCCGGCCCTGGCTGCGGGTCCAGGAGTCGATGGTGGTCGTGGCCGCCGCGAGGGTCTGGGTGGTGTCGCGGCCGTCGCGGCCGACGGCCAGCAGCACCACCGCCGTGCTGCCCGTCCGCTCGACCGCCTGGGGGAAGCCCCGGACCATGCTCTCGGTGACCGAGCCGGGTGCCCCCGCCCGGGGAAGGACGAGGACGAACCGGGTCCGGCGCCGCCGGACCCACGGTGACAGCGCGCGCCTGCGCTGGACGGCGTCCTCCAGATCACTGAGCAGCGCGCACAGCAACGCGTCGTTCCGGCCGGCGACGACCGACTCGTGGTGGGCGAAGAAGTCGCCGCGCCCGGAGGGGATCCCCGCCCAGCTCCGGAACCAGCCGTTCTTGCCCATCATCCGGCGCTGCTGCCGCCGCCCGTACAGCCAGCGCGGCAGCACACCGAAGAGGGGCCGGCGCGCCCAGTGCCACAGCCAGCCCGGCACGCTCGCGGGCGCCTGGTCGTCGCCGCTGATCGCGTAGAGGGCCTTGAGGAAGAGCGAGGTCTTGCACCGTTCCGCGTAGCACTGGTCGCGGAAGTCCCTGGCCCGCACCGCCGGTTGGGTCTCCCGGGTGCGCGCGTCGGCCAAGGCGCGCACGAGTTCGTAGCGCGGCAGCCGTAACCGGCCGAAGCCGGGGGGCCGGTTGTCCCGCAGGGCGACCTCGATCTGTTCGAAGACATCGTGGGTGCGCGAGGTGGTGCCCGCGCGCCGCGTCGCCTCCTGGACGCGGGCGAACGGGACGAGCGCCCGTCCCCGGACCCGCAGCCGCTGGCACTCGCCGTCGGCGACCCGCTCCGCCTCGTCCCCGCCCGGCGGCGACACGAGGAGGACCCTGGCGGACGGGCCCCGGCGTCCCGGCGGCACCAGGACGAATTCCTCGAAGGCCGTGACGAAGTCCCCCACGGACGGCAATGGTGGTACAGGCGTGGACACGCTTCACCCCCCGAACGGCCCGGAGCCGGGCCGGCAAGTCCCTCCCGCGGCGGACGGCCGCGGCAAGGGACACGGGGAGACGCCCCCGTGGGCCCATCATCCTCAGCACTCCGGGGGCGCGCTACCCACTCCGGCGCACTCCATCACGCGCCCGGCGCGGCCACCACCGTGACCGGACCCGTGGCCTGTTCCGCCATCCGTCCCGTCGCCTGTCCCGTCGCGTGGACGAGCACCGTGCCGCGCCGCCCCGGCCGTACGGTCCCGGTGCCGGCCCGCGCCGGTCCGGTGACCGTGACGCGCCAGCCGTGGGGGGCCGGGGGCAGGGACAGCTCGGTGGTTCCCCCCGGGGTGGGGCGGTAGGTGAGCCGGTAGGAGCGCGCGCCGGGCTCGTACGCCTCGGCGCTGGGCGTACCCGCCACGGCGGGGGCGTAAGGGCGGGCGGTGCGCTCCTTGTTGGGGCGGAAGCGTCCTTGCCGGTCCATCGCGCAGTACGTCCCGCCGTAGCACCACTGCCAGCTCGCCCACCCGGAGGCGTAGCGCCCGATGGAGGCGATGGCGTCCTCGTAGAACCGGCCCATGTGGGGCAGCGAGCTGTCGAGCGGTCCCCACTCCCCCACCACGACGGGCACCCGCCGCTCGCGCGGATAGCGGACCACGGCCGCCTCGTAGGCCTCCAGCCAGCCGGACGCGGGGTCGTAGTCCCGGCCCGCCTCCATCGCGGCGTTGTAGAAGTGCGGCGCGTAGACGATCTTCGGGTCGGCGATCCGGCCCAGGGCCGTGGGTTTGCCCTCGCCCGCCGCCGGGGTGGGCTCGATGAAGATCCAGTGCTTACGGTCGACAGCGCGGATCGCCTTCGCGACGCGCCGGTACATGGGGGTGATCTGGGTGGCCTCGATACGGCGGGCGGCCGTGAACATGTCCTCGCCGGGGCGCAGCCGGCCCATGGGCTCGTTGATCAGGTCGTAGCCCAGGACGGCCGGGTGGCCGGCGAGGCGGCCGGCCAGGACCCGCCACATCCGCGTCTGGGCGAGGCGCAGGTCGGCGTCCTCGTATAGGTGCTCGAAGGCGGCCTGGACGGCCGGTTCGAAGTATTCGGCGAACCAGTCGTCGGGGTGCTGCCGGTAGGGCAGCCCGTCGGTGCGGGTGGCCCACGCGGGGATGCCCCGGTGGTCGCCGAAGGCCGGGCCGTAGATGTCCTGGTGGGCGTCGACCAGCACCCGGATCCGGTACTTCGCCGCCCAGTCCAGGATGCGTTCGATCTTCCGCAGATAGGTTTCGCTGTATGCGCCGCGCCGGGGTTCCAGGTCGTCCCAGAAGACCGCCAGCCGGGCGAAGTCGAACCCCTGGCCCGCCATGTCGCGCAGCGAGCGCTCGGTGATGTCCTCCAGGGCTCGTTCGCCCCGGTGCTCCTTGTCCGCGAGGTTCCAGCCCCGCAGGGTGAGCGCCCGGCCGTGCTCGTCGGTGAGGCGGGGGATGCCGGGGCCGGTCCGGGCGCGGGCGTCAGCCGCCCCGGACGCCCCAGCGGCCTCGGACACCCCGGCGGCCCCCGACGCCCCGGCGGCCCCGGGAGCGAGAAGGGTCAGGACACAAGTGATCGCGGCGAGGAACGCCGCCGTGCGCGAGCGTCTCTTCGGCATCCGTCGTTCATACCGTCAGCACGACCTTTCCGAACAGGTCGCCGCTGTACATCTTTTCGAAGCCCTCACGGGCCCGGTCCAGGGGCAGCACCGTGTCGATCACCGGCCGGACGCCCGTGGCCGCGCAGAAGGCGAGCAGGTCGGCCAGCTCCTCCTTGGTGCCCATCGTCACGCCCGCGACATGGAGTTCATGGAAGAAGATCCGCGTCAGCTCGGCCGCCGGAGGCCGGTCACCGCTGGTCGCGCCGGAGATCACCAGAGTGCCGCCGGGCCTGAGCGACTTGACCGAGTGCGACCAGGTGGCCGCGCCCACCGTCTCGACGACCACGTCCACGCGGTGCGGCAGCCGGGCCCCCGGCTCGTACGCCGCCTCGGCGCCCAGCTCCACGGCGCGCTCGCGCTTGGCCGCGTCACGGCTGGTCGCGAAGACCCTCAGCCCGGCCGCCGCGCCCAGCACGATCGCCGCCGTGGCCACCCCGCCGCCGGCGCCCTGCACCAGCACGCTCTGCCCGGGCCGGGCGCCCGCCTTGGTGAACAGCATCCGGTAGGCGGTCAGCCAGGCCGTGGGCAGACAGGTGGCCTCCGCGAAGGACAGCTCCTTCGGCTTGGGCAGCACGTTCCAGGCGGGCACGGCGACACGCTCGGCGAAGGTGCCCTGGTAGCGCTCGGTGAGGATCGAACGCGGCTCGCCGGGCCCCACGCCGTGGCCGGTCTCGCCGACGACGGAGTGGAGGACCACCTCGTTGCCGTGTTCGTCGACGCCCGCGGCGTCACAGCCGAGGATCATCGGCAGCGCGTCCTCGCCGATCCCCACACCGCGCAGCGTCCACAGGTCGTGGTGGTTGAGCGAGGCGGCCTTGACGTTGACGATCGTCCAGCCGGGACGGGCCACGGGCTCGGGGCGCTCCCCCAGCTCAAGGCCGTTCAGCGGCTGGTCGCGGTCGATGCGTGCGGCGTAGGCGGCGAACATGTGCCGAACCTAGTGGCGGGGCGCGGCGGAGGAAACCACATGGCGCTGTGACACGCGCCGCGCCGCACCGCACCGCGTCGCGACGTGATCCGCGTCCACGTGCCCACTCCGGCAACGGCCGTATCCGGAGCGGAGGCGGTCGCTGATCGATTGACCGGGCGTCGTCGCGAGAGGTTGGCTTCCCTCGATTCGCACGTGTGTCGCATGGATTCATTCCCTAGGGGGAGCATGAGTCACCTCAGACGCGCCGCCGCCACGGCGGCGTTGCTCGCGAGCTTCGCGGCCGGCCTGCCCATGACCACGGCGGCGGCCTCAGCAGCACCCCTGCAGAACCGCACCGAGCGGGTGAACGTCACCGCCGACGGCACCCAGGCGGACGCCGAGCCGGTCGAAGCGAAGATCAGCGCCGACGGGCGCTTCGCCACCTTCATCACCGCGGCGACCGCCCTGGTCCCCGGCGTCCCGGTGAACGAACGCCAGGTCTATGTCAAGGATCTGCGCACCGGCGCACTCGAGCTGATCAGCGCCGCACCTGACGGCCGGCCGGCCGACGGCACCTCGCTGTCCGTGTCGATCAGCGCGAACGGCCGGTACATCGCCTTCTCGTCCCTGGCGACGAATCTCGTTCCCGGCCACGAACCCGGTGACGAAACCCTGGACATCTACGTCCGCGACCGCGAGACGGGACGCACCGAACTCCTCATCCAAAAGGACAAACCCGATACCGCCGGCGACTCGCAGCGCCCCACCATCAGCGCCGACGGCCGCTACGTCGCCTTCTCCTCGTACCGCGACGACCTGGTCCCCGGCGACACCAACCGCGGCGAGGACGTCTTCGTCCACGACCGCCGCGAGCACACCACCACGCGCGTGAACGCGACCCATGACGGCAGACAGCAGCCGTACGGGTACGCCGGCTTTCCGGTGATCAGCTCCGACGGAAGCCGGGTCGCCTTCCTGAGCAATGTCCCCCTGATCCCCGAGCCCGGCGCGAACGCGGACGACCCGGCCCCGGGGAAGGAGCCGTTCCTCCGCCGGTTCTACGTCCACGACCTGCGCACCGGGAAGACCGAAGCGGTCGCCCGCCGCCGGAACGGCGAGCCCGCGAAGATCGAAGGCATCGGCAGGCTCAGCCCGGACGGACGCTATGCGATCTTCAGCTCCGGCAGCCCCGACATCGTGGCGGGCGACACCAACGGCCAGGAAGACGTCTTCGCCACGGACCTGAGCACCGGCCTCACCCGGCGCCTGAGCCTCGCCTCCGACGGCTCCCAGCCCAACGGCCGTTCCGGCAACGCGGTCATGAGCGCCGACAACCGTTATGTCTACTTCGATTCCATGGCCTCCAACCTGGTGCCGGGTGACACCAACCACGTGAACGACGTGTTCGTCCGCGATCTGCTGACGGGCAAGGTCGAGCGCGTCAGCGTCGCGGCCGACGGGTCCCAGCCCACGCGGAGCTCCTTCGACGTCTCCGTCGATCTGACCGGCCGCACCGCGCTGTTCACCAGTTACGCGGACGACCTCGTCGCCGGCGACACCAACCAGCAGGCCGACGTCTTCGTGCGCCACCTCCCCTGAATCCCCGAGGAACCCCCAAGGAGTGGACATGCGTCGTCCCGGACGCACCGCCGTCACGGCGGCCCTGCTCGCCGGCTGCGCCATCGCCCTGCCCCAGACCGTGGCCACAGCCGATGCCGCCACCGCCCGGCCGCTCGCCCAGGCCCGTACCGAGCGGGTCAACACCGCCTCCGACGGCACCCAGGCGAACGCCGAGAGCATCGGCGCGCAGATCAGCGCCGACGGGCGCTTCGTCACCTTCGAGACCGGCGCCACGAACCTCGTGCCCGGCGCCACCGAGTCGATGCGCCGCGTCTACGTCAAGGACCTGCGCACCGGCCGCACCGAGCTCGCCAGTGTCGCCTCCGACGGCACCCCCGCCGACAGATCGTCGTGGACGACCTCGATCAGCGGCGACGGCCGGTACGTCGCCTTCGACTCCGAGGCCAAGAACCTCGCCCCGAACCGCAATCCGGGCGACGGCTACGACGTCTTCGTCCACGACCGGGCCACGGGCCGCACCGAGGTGCTCGTCGAGAACAAGGGCGCGAAGCCCGCGCACAGTTCGGCCCCGTCCATCAGCGCCGACGGCCGCTACGTCGCCTTCTCGTCCAACCGGGACGACCTGGTGCCCGGTGACACCAACGGCCAGACGGACGTCTTCGTCCACGGCCGCCGGCGGGGCACCACCACACGGGTGAGCGTCACGAGCGCCGGCGCCCAGGCCGACGGCTTCTCCGTCTCCCCCGTGATCAGCGCGGACGGCGGCAAGGTCGCCTTCCTCAGCATGTCCGACCTGGTCACGCCGCCCGGCGAGGAGAAGGCGCTCCAGCGGCCGCGCGCCCGGGCCCTGTACGTCCACGACCTGCGCACCGGCCGCACCCAGCGCGGGGCCCCGTCCCTCGACGGCGGGGGCGTGGCGGTCGACGGCGACTTCGCGCTGAGCCCCGACGGCCGGTACTCGCTCTTCTCGTCCGCCTCCGACAACGTGGTGGAGAACGACACCAACGGACGGGCCGACGCCTTCGCCACGGACCTGCTCACCGGCGTCACCCGGCGCGTCAGCGTCGCGGCCGACGGCTCGCAGGCCGACAACAGCTCGTACCGGGGCGCGGTCATGAGCGCCGACAACCGGCACGTGTACTTCCTGTCCCTGGCCGCCAACCTCGTGCCCGGTGACACCAACGGCGTCGAGGACGTCTTCGCCAAGGACCTCGTGACCGGCGCCGTCGAGCGCGTCAGCGTCGCCGCCGACGGCTCGCAGGCCAACGGCTGGTCCGGCGGCCCGAGCGTCGATCTCGCCGGGCGCACGCTCGTCTTCGGCAGCGCCGCGGACAACCTCGTGCCCGGCGACACCAACAAGGTCTACGACGCCTTCGTCCGCCGGCTGCGCTGACGGCACCGTGACGAGGCCGGGACAGGGCGGCGCCCGGCGCGAACGGCGAAGGGCCGGCCCGGACCCCATGGTCCGGACCGGCCCCTTCACACACGTCCGGTCGTCAGCCGTCCGGTCGTCAGCGTCGCGCGACGCCGTCCGCCCGCGCCGCCGCGGCCACGGCGGCGGTGACCGCCGGGGCGACCCGCTCGTCGAACGGCGAGGGGATCACCTTGTCCGCGCTCAGCTCGTCCGCCACCACGGCGGCCAGCGCCTCGGCCGCCGCGATCTTCATACCCTCCGTGATCCGCGAGGCCCGCACCTGAAGGGCGCCCGCGAAGATGCCCGGGAAGGCGAGGACGTTGTTGATCTGGTTGGGGAAGTCGCTGCGCCCGGTGGCGACGACGGCCGCGTACTTGTGGGCGACGTCCGGGTGGATCTCCGGGTTCGGGTTGGCCATCGCGAAGATCAGGCAGTTCTTCGCCATCTTCGCGACCGCCGGCTCCGGGACCGTGCCGCCGGAGACGCCGATGAAGACGTCCGCGCCGTCCAGCGCGGTCTCCAACGACCCCGACAGGCCCGCCTTGTTGGTGAAGCCCGCCAGCTCACGCTTGACGTCCGTCAGGTCGGTGCGGTCGCCGGAGACGATGCCCTTGCGGTCGCACACGGCCACGTCGCCGATGCCCGCTCCCACCAGGATCCGGGCGATGGCCACGCCGGCCGCGCCCGCGCCCGAGATCACCGCGCGCAGCTCGCCGAGCGTACGGCCGGTCAGCTTCGCGGCGTTGCGCAGCGCGGCCAGGGTGACGACGGCGGTGCCGTGCTGGTCGTCGTGGAAGACGGGGATGTCCACGCGCTCCTGGAGCCGGCGCTCGATCTCGAAGCAGCGCGGCGCGGAGATGTCCTCCAGGTTGATGCCGCCGAAGGAGGGCGCCATGCGCGCCACGGTGTCGACGAGTTCGTCGACGTCACGGCAGTCGAGGGCGATCGGGACCGCGTCCACGCCGCCGAACTGCTTGAAGAGGATGGCCTTGCCCTCCATCACGGGCAGGGACGCCTCGGGGCCGATGTCCCCCAGGCCGAGCACCGCGCTGCCGTCCGTCACGACCGCGACGACCTGGGACTTCCAGGTGTAGTCGTGCACCAGCTCCGGCTGTTCGGCGATGGCGCTGCACACCTTGGCGACCCCCGGCGTGTAGGCGAGGGACAGGTCGTCCTTCCCCCGGAGGGGAACGGTCGCCTGAACCGCCATCTTGCCGCCACGGTGCAGCGCGAAGGCCGGATCGAAGAACTCTGCGCGAGCCCCTTCGTCCGTGCCGTTGTCGCTGCGAGGATTCACGATCTCCGCTGCCACTTTTCTTGACCCCTTTGTCGTAAGTGCAGATCGAGGGTAACCGCCTCTGGGTGTGGGAGGCGGGTCGGGCACATGTCCGAACCATGTCCGGACCCCGGACGGCGGATGACTTCCGTGCGACGGGGCGGTACGGACAAAGCGGGCGCGCCGCACATGCGCACCCTGAGCCCCGGGTGAGGGGTGTAACTGGTCTTTCTACCGGAAGACCACTACGGCCGACGAGTGAGTTCCGGGTCCCGGTCACGCGGACCCGACACGCGATCACGGCGGAAACGTGTCAACTGGTCCTGGACGCGCCAAGGTGTCCACGAAGTGAGACAGGGCGGGCGTGACCTGCGTCTCGCGTCAGGAAGCCGATCAGAACAGACACAGCGGAACAAGGGGTGTGAACCGCCCGGTAACGAATGGGGATCACCCGTTATCCGATTTTGACATGGCTGGCCCCCCGAATGGGGCAGTCCGGATGGCAAGATGCGCAGACCGCGCGAGGTCGCGTCGCACGAGGAAGTGTGCTGCGACTTCTGCAGTGTTTTCGCGTGATTGCCGAATGACCTGTCGTATACCCCCTCAACCGCAGGAGGAACGAGCAATGACCGCAGGCACCACCCCCCGCCCGGCAGCCGCCTGGAGTCGTTTGGCCGCCGTCGGCGCGATCGCGGTCGCCGGCACCCTGCTGCTGACCGGTTGCGGCGACCAGAGGAACAAGACCGGCAACGAGGCCGGCCAGTCGTCCGCCCAGGGCTCCTCGGCCCCGCTCTTCGCCAAGCTCCCGAAGAGCATCCAGGGCACCAAGGTGATCAAGGTGGGCTCCGATATCGCCTACCCGCCCGTCGAGTTCAAGAAGGACGGCAAGACGGTCGGCATCGACCCCGACATCGCCGCCGCGCTGGGCAAGCAGCTCGGGGTCAAGGTCGAGTTCAACAACGGCACCTTCGACGCCCTGCTGACCGGACTGCGATCCAAGCGTTACGACATCGCGATGTCCGCGATGACGGACACCAAGGACCGGCAGGAGGGTCTCGACTCCAAGACCCACAAGAAGGTGGGCGAGGGCGTCGACTTCGTCGACTACTTCAACGCCGGTGTCTCGCTCTACACCAAGAAGGGCGAGACCAAGGGGATCAACGGCTGGGACGACCTCTGTGGCAAGAAGATCGCCGTCCAGCGCGGCACCGTCTCCGAGGACCTGTCCAAGGCCCAGTCGGAGAAGTGCGAGAAGGACGGCAAGGACAAGATCGGCATGGAGGCCTTCGACAACGATCTGGAGGCCCAGACCCGGCTGAAGGCCGGCGGCGTCGACGCCGTCTCCAGCGACTTCCCGGTCGCGGCCTACGCGGTGAAGACCTCCGGCGGAGGCAACGACTTCGAGATCGTCGGGGACCAGGTGCAGGCCGCGCCGTACGGCATCGCCGTCTCGAAGGACAACGCCCAGTTGCGCGACGCCCTCAAGGAGGCGCTCGACGCGATCATCAAGAACGGCGAGTACGAGAAGGTCATCAAGACCTGGGGCGTCGATGCGGGCGCCATCAAGGAAGCGAAGATCAACGGCGGTTCCTGACCTTCGTTTGTCCTGGCTGTCCCCCTCCTCGTACGGCAAACGCTGAAAGGCATCCCCCGTGACTGCTTCCCCCGACAAGCCCGACAAGGCGCCCGAGCCCGAGCCCGACAAGACGCCGGAGCCTGACAGGACGGCGGAGCCCGCCGAGACCCCCGCGGCCGACAAGGCGGCGGAGCCCGACAAGGAGCCCGAGAAGAAGGCCCCCGCCGAGAAGGTCTCGACCGACAAGCCGGAGAAGGCCGAGAAGGCCGAAACGGCCGACAAGGCCGCCGCCGACAAGGCCTCCGCCGACAAGGCCGAGAAGAAGGCGTCCACGGACAAGAACCCCGTGGACCCCGACCCGGACCCGGCCGACCCCCCGGCCTCCTCCGGCAAGGCGACCGCGACCGCCGTCGAACCCGACACGGTCAAGGCCATCCCGGTCCGCCACTACGGCCGGTGGATCGCCGCCGTCGTCGTCCTGGCCCTGCTCGGCCTGCTGGTGAACGCCTTCGCCTCGGCGAACGTCCACTACAGCGCCATCCCGGACTACATCTTCGACTCCTCCGTCATCTCGGGCCTCGGCAAGACCGTCCTGATCTCGCTGCTCGCGATGCTGCTGGGCCTGGTCCTCGGCATCGTCCTGGCCGTGATGCGGCTGTCGAAGAACCCGGTGACCTCATCGGTCTCCTGGCTCTACATCTGGTTCTTCCGGGGCACCCCGGTCTATGTCCAGCTGCTGCTGTGGTTCAACCTGGCGCTGATCTTCCCGTACATCAACCTCGGCCCGATCTACCGGGACGAGATGAGCGACTTCATGACCCCCTTCATGGCCGCGCTGCTCGGCCTGGGGCTCAACGAGGCCGCCTATATGTCCGAGATCGTCCGGGCCGGCATCCAGTCGGTCGACGAGGGCCAGACCGAGGCCGCCCACGCGCTCGGCATGAGCCAGGGCAGGACGCTGCGCCGGATCGTGCTGCCGCAGGCGATGCGCGTGATCGTGCCGCCGACGGGCAACGAGTTCATCAACATGCTCAAGACCTCGTCGCTGGCCGCGGCGGCGGCCCAGTACCTGGAGCTGCTGCGCTCCACGTCCGACATCGGGCAGACGACCGGTGCGACAGTGGAGATGCTGTTCCTCGCCGCCACCTGGTACCTCATCCTGACCAGCGTCTTCAGCGTCGGCCAGTTCTATCTCGAGCGGCGCTTCGCCCGTGGCGCGCTGCGCAGCCTGCCGCTCACCCCGTGGCAGAAGGTCAGGGCCAACCTGGCGGCCTTCGGCAACCGTTCCAAGGGAGGCGTCAGCGCATGAACGCGATGGTGAAGGCGCAGGGCGTCCACAAGTCCTACGGCGCAGTGCAGGTCCTCAAGGGCATCGACCTGGAGGTCGCCCCGCGCGAGGTGTTCTGTCTCATCGGCCCGTCCGGGTCGGGCAAGTCCACCTTCCTGCGGTGCATCAACCACCTGGAGAAGATCAACGCCGGCCGGCTCTACGTCGACGGCCAGCTCGTCGGCTACCGCCAGAAGGGCGACAAGCTGTACGAGCTCAAGGACAGCGAGGTCGCCCAGAACCGCCGGGACATCGGCATGGTCTTCCAGCGCTTCAACCTCTTCCCGCACATGACGGCGCTGGCCAACATCATGGAGGCGCCGGTCCAGGTCAAGGGCGAGACCAAGGCCGTGGCCCGGGAGCGCGCCCTGAAGCTCCTCGACCGCGTCGGCCTCGCCGACAAGGCCGGCAACTACCCCTCCCAGCTCTCCGGCGGCCAGCAGCAGCGCGTGGCCATCGCCCGGGCGCTGGCGATGGAGCCGAAGCTGATGCTCTTCGACGAGCCGACGTCGGCGCTGGACCCGGAGCTGGTCGGTGACGTCCTGGACGTCATGCGGGGCCTGGCCGAGGACGGCATGACGATGATCGTGGTCACCCATGAGATGGGCTTCGCCCGGGAGGTCGGCGACTCGGTCGTCTTCATGGACCAGGGCGTCGTCGTCGAGTCGGGTCACCCGAGGGATGTGCTGACCAATCCTCAGCACGACCGGACGAAGTCGTTCCTGTCCAAGGTGCTGTAGCCGCGGACACGGGAGAGAGGGGCGGTACGGTCACGGGCCGTACCGCCCCTCCCGCTGCGAGCGGGTCACTTCAGCGCGAGCACCATGGCGTCCGTCGGGGAGCTCCACACCGCGCGCGCCTCGGTGAAGCCCGCCTCGCGCAGGGTGCGGGCGTGCCAGTCGAGCGGGGGAGTGTCGCCGTCGGCGTGCTCGCCGTAGATCGCGAAGCGCTCGGCGGTCGGGCCGGCGAGGACCGGGTCGGCGGCGGCCAGCCGCCACCAGTCGGCCCAGTCGAGGGCGCCCCCGGCCTTCGTCCGCTCCTGCCGGGCGTGGCGCAGCGCCCGTTCGGCCTGGTTGATGCGCGGGGTGGCGGGGTCCGGCATGTGGTCGGCGTTCATGAAGACGCCTCCGTCGCGGACCAGCCCGGCGAGCTGCCCGTAGAGGGCGCGGAGGGGTTCGGTGTGGAGCCAGTGCAGGGCGGTGGCCGTGAGGACGGCGTCGTAGGTGTCGTACGGAAGCCCGGTGGTCCAGCGCGGATCCTTGAGGTCCGCCGTGACGAACGTGGCCCGCTCGTCGCCCTCGAAGGTGCCCCGGGCGATGGCCAGCAGGGCCGGGTCGAGGTCGACGCCTACGGAGGTCGCCCCGGGGAATCGTTCCAGTAGGCGGGCGGTGATGGAGCCCGTGCCACAGGCGAGGTCCAGCACCCGGGGCTCCGGCCCCGCGAAGGCCTCCACCATGTCGAGCATGACCCGGAACCGCTCCTCGCGGTCCGGCAGATACCACTCCTGCTGGCGGTCCCAGCTGGTCTGCCAGGCGTTCCAGTCCATGGCGGTGACGCTCTCGGTCATCCCGTCGCCTTCCCTTCGCGGTGCTCTGTAATACCCTCGAAGCAGAATCGGCCATTACTGGCCGACGACAGCGACCCTAGCCCGGCTGCGTAAGGACTACAAGTGGAACTGGCCTATTACTCGGACTTCGCCGTGCGGCTGGTCAACACCGAGCAGCCCACGCGCGGCACCGACACCCTCACCTCCCTCGACACGGCCCGCGAGCTCTTCGGCACCGCGTCGCAGGCGGCCCGCCGCCTCGTCGACGGCGATCTGACCCGGATGCGGGCTGCACGGGCGCGGCTGCGCGCGGTCTTCGAGGCCGCGTCGGAGGGCGACGAGGTACGGGCGGTGGACCTGCTGAACGCGCTGCTGATGGAGTTCCCCGTCAGCCCCCAGATCTCGGGCCACGAGTACCGGGACGAGGACGGCCGCCCCAAGTGGCACATGCACATCGCGGACCACGCCGCCAACGCGGGCGCCGTCTACACCGCCACCGCGAGCATGGGCCTGGCCGTCCACCTCACGGAGTACGGCGTCGACCGCCTCGGCATCTGCCAGGCCGCGCCCTGCCGCAACGCCTACCTCGACACCTCGACCAACCGCTCCCGCCGCTACTGCTCCGACCGCTGCGCCACCCGCGCCAACGTCGCCGCCTACCGCGCCCGCAAGCGCCTGGAGAACGCCCGCCCCGCCGTCCCGGCGGAACGCAGCGGCCGCACGGCGGCGCCGGCCCACGACAGCAGCGCCCCCGCCGACCGCTGACCGGCCCCGGGCGGCGGCCGCAGCCGCAACCACGCCCGGGCCACCACGAACTCCTCCGGCACCGTGCCGAACTCCCGGCTGTCGTTCTCCACCAGCGGGTTGTCCCCCATCACCCACCAACCGCCGTCGCGCCGCTCCACCGCGCGCTTGACGATCAGCAGGTCCTGGCGGAACGGATGCCGCAGCACCACCACGTCCCCCGGCCGCACCGGGGCCCCGTACCGCACGAGCAGCTGATCGCCGGGGTTCAGCGTGGGGACCATCGAGGGGTTGTACACCTCGGCCAGCCCGACCCGCAGCAGCCCGCGACGCTCACGCTCCAGCTCGTAGCCGCGCTCGTCCAGCTGGTCCTGCATCACGGCAACCTCCGCGTCCGTTCCTCCGCCAGTCCCAGACTGACACCGGTCTTTTGTCCTAAGCCCCCCGGGGCACCCGAGAAAAGCCTTCCCGCACCGAGTAATCTCGCACCTGAGAAGACGATCACGAGGAAGGACAGCACATGCTCTCCCGCCTGTTCGCCCCCAAGGTGAAGGTCAGCGCCCACTGCGACCTCCCCTGCGGTGTGTACGACCCGGCCCAGGCCCGCATCGAAGCCGAGTCGGTCAAGGCCGTCCAGGAGAAGTACCAGGCCAACGAGGACGCGCACTTCCGCGCTCGCGCCACCATCATCAAGGAGCAGCGCGCCGAGCTGGCCAAGCACCACGTGTCGGTGCTCTGGAGCGACTACTTCAAGGCCCCGCACTTCGAGAAGTACCCCCAGCTGCACCAGCTGGTCAACGACACCCTCAAGGCCCTGAGCGCCGCCAAGGCGTCCACGGACCCGAAGACGGGTGAGAAGGCGCTGGAGCTCATCGCCGAGATCGACAAGATCTTCTGGGAGACGAAGAAGGCCTGACGCCTTCTTTTTCTTTCGGCTTCCGCTTGCCGCGCGCCGAGGGGCGCCACCGGTTTCCTGACCGGGGGCGCCCCTTCGGCGTGTCCACTGTTACCCGGCGGGACGCCGCCACCACCACCTCGCGCGGCGGGCCCTCGCCAGGCCGAGCGCGGCCGCGCGGTCCGCGGCACGGGGATCCCGGGGCGCCGGGGTGATCGCGGCGGCCAGCCCCGGGGGCCGCAGCGCGCCGTAGCCGCTGAAGCGTCGCACGCCGCATGAGTGACAGCGGGATTCGCCACCGGCGTGGGTCCAGTGTGAAGGATTGTGCTGGCAGCGGCCCACGGCCAGGGCCGTAGCGCCGCTCATCGCCGGGTCCAGTACGGCAGCACATGCGCCTCGCGGAAGTGCGACCGCACGGCGACCATCGCGTCCACGGCTTTCTCCTCGTCCCCGCTCGCCCCCGCCTCCTGCCGCGCCGCCACCAGCGCGGCGCACTCCGCGCAGCCGACGGGGGACGCACTGGCCGGCAGCCCGGCGGCGTCGCGCTCCTCGCGCGTGGCCAGACGGACGTCGGCGACGGGCACTTCCCACTGGAGGCCGCCGCCGGGGCGTTGCACTTGGACGCGGGCGTCGGTGCTTCCGATCACTTGCGCGAGTCTGTTCTCGCGGGTGTCCATGACGTAGGCACCGTTCCGGTAGGTCATGGCCCTATCGCCTCCCCAATTCGGCTCATCGAGTAGGCCCTCACGATGCTCGGATCCGCTACCCATAGAGCTGTGTATTGCGGAAGTTAACCCATGTGAGTGACCATCTCCCCACCCTCCTGAAGGATCCGCACACCTGCACCACACTGGGCCGCAACACGAGCCAGGGGAGGAAGACGTGGGACAACCCGCTCGCCGTACGGCACGTCGCCGCAGGCTGGGAGCCGAACTCAAAGCGCTCCGGGAAGCTGCCAAGGTCACCACCGAGGAAGCGGCGAGAGCGATCCACGGCGACAAGTCGAAGATCAGTCGGCAGGAGACCGGACGTCACCGCGTCATGCGACTGGAGCTCGACGTGCTACTCGACCTCTATGGGGTCGAGGACGAGAAACTCCGCGAGTGGCTGATCGCCCTCGCGGCAGAGGGCGGCAAACGCAGCTGGTGGCGCCAGTACGGCGACAAGATTCCGCCGGGATTCAAGGAGTTGCTCACACTGGAATCCGATGCCGCGCGAATCGCCACGTTCCGGTCCCAGATCATCCCAGGGCTTCTCCAAACCCAGGACTACGCCACTGCGGTCATCAACGAGCCATCGGCACAACTGACTCCCGAAAAACTTGATTTCTATGTGAATCTCCGCATGGAGCGGCAGAAAATCTTCCTCCGAGGAGACCCACCGCAATACCTCGCCATCATTCAAGAGGGCGCTCTTCGCCAGGAGATCGGCGGCCCCGAGGTGCTGGCCGAACAACTTCGCCACCTGGCGGCCGTGAGCCAGCCACCGGAGGTGACGATCCAGGTCATCCCCTTCTCCCAGGGCGTCTTCACGGACACGCGCGGCTCTTTCATCCTTTATTCCTACCCGGATCCGCTGGACTTGGACGTCGTGCAGGTCGAATACCTCGACGGCACTCTGTACCTGGAGGAGGATGAGCCGGTGGCAAGGTATAGGCGGGCGCTCGACGGGCTTCGAGCCTCTGCTCTGTCATCACGACAGTCCATTGAACTGATCTCGTCCATTGCGGATGAACTTGAATACAAGTGAGGTACAGCGCGTGATACGTCACGATCTGCCCGAACAGAAATGGCACAAGTCGTCCCACAGTGCAGACGAGGGCGGAACCTGCGTCGAGACCCAGCCCACCACCGACGGCCTCATCGCCATAGGCGACAGCAAAGCCCGCACCCGCGGCGCGTTCGTCTTCACGCCCGAGGCGTGGGCCGCCTTCACCAGAGGCATCCCCGAGGTGCGGGAACGCGACGTCCGATGACCGCCAGCCGTTGAACGATCAACGAACCATGCTCGTGGTCATGGAGAACAACACAGCAACGGACAACAGCACCCGCGTCGCCCTCGTCACCGGCGGAAGCCGCGGCATCGGCGCCGCGATCGCGCTCCGGCTGGCCGAGGACGGGGCCGACGTGGTGCTGACGTACGAGAAGAGCGCCGCGCGAGCGGAGGAGGTGGCCGGTCGGATCCGGGGCATGGGGCGGCGGGCCCTCGCGATCCAGGCCGACAGCGCCGACGTCGACGCGGTCACCGCAGCCGTGGACCGCGCGGCGGAAGCGTTCGGCAGGCTCGACGTCGTCGTGAACAACGCCGGCGTGTTCCTCGTCGGGCCGCTGGAGGACCTCGGCCCGGCGGAGTTCGACCGGACGGTCGCCGTGAACATACGGGCGCCGTACGCCGCCGCGCGGGCCGCCGCCCGTCACATGGGTGACGGTGGCCGCATCATCAGCATCGGCAGCAACGTCGCGGAGCGATCCGTCTTCCCCGGGTTCGCGCTGTACGCGATGAGCAAGTCCGCGCTGACCGGCATGACCAAGGGGCTCGCCCGGGACCTCGGGCCGCGCGGGATCACCGTGAACCTGGTCAATCCCGGCCCGACCGACACCGACGCCAACCCCGCCGACGGGCCCGGGGCCGACACCGTCCGGGGCTTCACCGCCCTGGGCCGCTACGCCACGCCGGAGGACATCGCCGCCACCGTGGCACACCTCGCCGGTGACGGCGGCCGGTACATCACCGGGGCGAGCGTCAACGTCGACGGGGGCTTCACGGCCTGACCCGCTGACAAAAGTCACGGCTGCTTGAGGACGCTTCGCTCTGCTGCCGGGGCGGGCCCTCCCATGAGTCTGTACGTGTCCCCGCCGGGGACCGGACGACGACACGGAGGGCCCGCCCATGCAGACAGCCACCACCACCCCCGCCGTCGGCGTCGGCGGGGAGCGCCGGGCTCTGGCGCAGAGCCTGACGCCCCTGGTCGTGGACGCGCTCGTGCCCATGGCCGCGTACTACGCGCTGACAAGCGGCTTCGGCATGGGCACCGTCGCCGCGCTCGCCTGGACGAGCGTCCTCCCGGCGGCGCGCTCGCTCTGGTCCCTCGTCAAGGACCGTCGTCTCAACGCGCTTGCCAGCTTGATGCTCGTCGTCAACGCCGTGGGACTGGCGATGAGCGCTGTCACTGGTGACGCCCGGCTGATGCTCGCCAAGGACAGCGCCGGCAGCGGGGTGATCGGCGCTGCCGTGCTGATCTCCGTGCTCGCAGGGCGGCCGATGATGACCGCGGGGCTCAAGCCCTGGATCACCAAGGGCGGCGATCCCGCGAAGACCGCCGCGTGGGAGCGGCTCCAGCGCGAATCGGCCCGCTTCCGACGCGCCGAGCTCCGCTTCTCGCTCGTGTGGGGCCTGGCCCTGCTGACCGAATCGGTCTCCCGGGTGGTCGCGGCCTACACCCTGCCCGCGCACACGGTGGTGTGGCTGGGCAACGTGCTCATGGGCGCGGCGGTGCTCACCGCGATCGTGGCGACGGGACCGCTGGCCGTGGACCCCATGGAGAAGATGGTGGCGGTGGAGACGGAGGCGGAAGAGAGGCACCCGGTTCCCTAGGACGCCCTGGGCTTAATCGATGGCCTGGACCATTCCCGGGCCGATTGGATGAGCGAAAACATCCAGTCGACGAGGGATTCATGCGCGACGTGTTCTTCCTGGCCCTGCCGGGGTTATTGGCTGCCGGTGGCATCGCCGGAATGGTGTGGGCCGTGGTGCGGATGCGGCGGCTGAATACCGCATGGCGCAGCGGGGTCACGGCCGAGGGGGTGTGCGTCAGCGCGTACGTGGTCACCACGAGCCATTCCCATGGAGGGGGGCCGAGCCACAGCACCTGGCACCATGTTCACGAATTCACCACCCCGGAAGGGGAGGTACGGCGGTTCGAGGAGGCCGGGGGGGCGCGCACGGTGGTGGGCGGGGACCGGGTCGTCGTCCGATATCCGGCGGGGCGGCCCGACCGGGCCACGGCCATTCCGCCCGGCGAGCGGAACAAGAACCTCCTCGCCACGGGCTGCCTGCTCGCCTTTCTGACGGTCTTCGTCCTGGGGGCGCTCTCGTTCATCGGCTTCTATCTGACGGTCCTCCGGCCGGCGGCGGACGTGGTGGAGGAGAAGATCAAGGACACGGGCCGCCAGGTCCGCGAGAGCCCGCGGCCCGGCCCGCCCGGCGGCTTCCCGACCGGCTTCCCGACCGGATTCCCCACTGACGTCCCCGACGGCTGGCCGAGTGACATGCCGCCACCCCCTCCCCTGCCGGGGCCGCCCGGGAGCGGTCGGAACTAGAAAGTGCCCTCCGGGAGCGCGGCCTCGTGAGATGCCGTCAGCCGCCTCGTACGTCGGCTGAGACGATCTCCCCGTTCCGTACGGTGTAGGTCCCGGCGAAGTGCCGTTGCGATCCGTCGGTCTGCCGTGTGTCGAGCCGCATCGTCACGGTGTCGCCCGAGACCGAGGTGACGGTGAGGGCGACCGACGCGGTCTGCGCGAAGCCGGCGGCGTAGGAATCGTAGGAGCCGTCCAGGTTCCTTCCGCCCAGCGACCAGGCCCGTCGGTAGTCGTGGGCGTTGATGGCCGCGTAGTAGTCCTCGACCACCTGCCCGGGGCCGCTCATCGGCGGCGGTGGGGTGGACGG
>NZ_JAILXP010000103.1 GCF_020740895.1 Streptomyces sp. UNOB3_S3
GGCCCGGCCCCCGCGCCGCGCCCGGGCCGGGCCGTCCGCCTGGCCCGGCTCGCTGCCCGCCGCGAGGCGCGGCGCACCGCCCTCGCGGCCGGCGCCGGGCTCGCCCTCGCCCTGGCCTTCCCCCCGTACGGCCTGTGGCCGCTGTCGGTGGCCTCGGTGGCCGCGCTGGCCCTGCTGACCCGGGGGCGCACCGTCCGCCAGGGCGCCTGGACGGGATTCGCCTTCGGGCTGCCGTTCTTCTTCTTCCTGCTGCGCTGGCTGCACGTGGTCGGCTACGACGCCGTGCTGGGCCTGTCGGTCGTCGAGGCCGCCTTCCTGGCCGTGCTCGGCGCCGGGCTCGCGCTGACCTCCCGGCTGCCCGCGTGGCCGCTGTGGGGGGCGTGCCTGTGGATCGCCGAGGAGTGGGCGCGGGACCGGACGCCGTTCGGCGGCTTCCCCTGGGGCCGGCTGGCCTTCGCCAACACCGGCTCCCCCTTCACCCCGCTCGCCGCGCTGGGCGGGGCGCCGCTGGTGAGCTTCGCGGTGGCCCTGTCCGGCGGTCTGCTCGCGTACGCGCTGTTCGCCGCGTGGCGGCTGCGGGGCGGCCCCCGGGGCGTGCGGGCCGTGCTGCCGGCCGCCGGGGCGCTGGGGACGGCCCTGGTGGTCGGGCTCGCCGGGTACGCCGTGCCCGTGCCCACGAAGGCCGACGACACCGTGAACATCGCGATCGTCCAGGGCAACGTCGAGAAGCCCGGCATGGACTTCCTCGGCCGCCCCCTGATGGTGCTCAACAACCACGTCGACGCCACGCTCCAGCTGGCCCGGGACATCAAGGCCGGCAAGGCGCCGAAGCCCGACCTGGTGATCTGGCCGGAGAACTCCTCCGACCTCGACCCCTTCCAGTACGCCGAGGCCTACGACCGCATCCAGGAGGCGGTGCGGGCCGTGGGCGTGCCCGTCCTGGTGGGCGCCCTCGTCGACCACCCCGGCAAGAGCGGCTACATCGACAACAAGGGCATCGTCTGGGACCCGGTGACCGGCCCCGGCGCCTCCTACGCCAAGCAGCACCCGGTGCCCTTCGGCGAGTACGTGCCCTTCCGGGACCAGCTGAGCAAGGTCATCTCCCGGCTCCAGCGCGTCCCCCGCGACTTCTACCCGGGCGACCACACCGGTGTGCTCCAGGTCGGCCCGGCCCGGCTCGGCGACGTCATCTGCTTCGAGGTCGCCTACGACGAGATCGTCCACGACACGGTCGCGGCCGGCGCCCGCGCCCTGGTCGTCCAGACCAACAACGCCACCTACGGCCGCACCGGCCAGCCCGAGCAGCAGCTGGCCATGAGCCGGCTGCGGGCCGTCGAGCACGGCCGGGCCGTGGTCACGGCCGCCACGAGCGGCATCAGCGCGGTCGTCGCCCCCGACGGGCGGGTGCTCCGGCGGAGCGAGGAGTTCACCCGTGATGTGATCTCCGCGAGCCTCCCCCTGCGGGACGGCACGACCGTTGCGGACCGCGTCGGTGCGGGGCCGGAATGGGCGCTCGCTATGGTGGGTCTTCTGTCCTGCGCGGCCGCAGTCCTGACCTCCCGTCGGGCACGGGCGGACGAGACCTCGAACCGGAAGGGCCAGTAGTGCCAGAAGTGAACGACGGTGGTCAGCGGAGATTCGGTCCGCTCGGCACGACCTTGGTGATCATCCCGACCTACAACGAGGCGGAGAACATCAAGCCCATCGTCGCCCGGGTGCGGCAGGCCGTGCCGGAAGCGCACGTCCTCGTCGCGGACGACAACAGCCCCGACGGGACCGGCAAGCTCGCCGACGAGCTGGCGGCCGAGGACGAGCACGTCAAGGTGCTGCACCGGCAGGGCAAGGAGGGGCTCGGCGCCGCCTATCTGGCGGGCTTCCGCTGGGGCCTGGACAACGGCTACGGCGTGCTCGTGGAGATGGACGCCGACGGCTCCCACCAGCCGGAGGAGCTGCCCCGGCTGCTCACCGCCCTCAAGGGCGCCGACCTGGTGCTGGGCTCCCGCTGGGTGCCCGGCGGCCGGGTGGTGAACTGGCCGAAGTCCCGTGAGTTCCTCTCCCGGGGCGGCTCCACCTACTCGCGGCTCATGCTCGACGTGCCGATCCGTGACGTCACCGGCGGCTACCGGGCCTTCCGCCGGGAGACCCTGGAGGGGCTGGGCATGGAGGAGGTGGCCTCCCAGGGCTACTGCTTCCAGGTCGACCTCGCCTGGCGCGCGGTCAAGGCGGGCTTCCACGTGGTGGAGGTCCCCATCACCTTCGTCGAGCGCGAGCTGGGCGACAGCAAGATGAGCCGCGACATCGTCGCGGAGGCGCTGTGGCGGGTCACGTCCTGGGGCGTCGGATCCCGCGTCTCCAAGGCGACCTCCAAGGCCCTCGGCAAGGAGCGCTGACGGGCCCCCGGGTGGGCCGGTAAGGGATCCATAAGCGCGCTCCGGCTGTCCGGCCGCCGTCCAGGCACACTTGAGGCATGACGTTCGGAGCGCAGCAGCAGACGTTGAACAGCCGGCCGCCGGGGCGCGGCCGTGCCCGCAGGCTGGTCCCCCTCGGCGTGGCCGTGTGGGCGGTCCTGGAGATCTGGCTGCTGGTGCTGGTGGCGGGCGCGGCGGGCGGGCTCACCGTCTTCGCCCTGCTGGCCGGGGGAGTGGTCGTCGGCTCGTATGTGATCAAGCGGGCCGGGCGGCGGGCCTGGCAGCGGCTGAGCGGCTCCCTCCAGCAGGGCACCGCCCCGCAGGCCCCGCCGCGGGAGGGCGAGGGCGGCGGGAACGCCCTGACGATGCTGGGCGGGCTGCTCCTCATGGTGCCGGGGCTGATCTCCGACGTGGCCGGGCTGCTCTGTCTCTTCCCGCCGACGAGGGCGCTGATCCGCCGGACCGCCGAGCGGAAGCTCACCGGCTACGCGACGCAGGCGGCGCCGGGGACGCTCGGGGACGCCTTCCAGCAGGCTCAGGGCGCGCGGATGCGGCAGCCCGACGGCAAGGTCGTCCAGGGCGAGGTCATCCGCGAGGACCAGCCGCGGACGCCGCGTACGGACGACCCCCAGTTGCCGCGCTGAGCGCCCCGAAGGGGCGCGGGGCCGCAACATTGTGCGGCTCCGCCGCGTGGGCGCGACCAGCCACGGACGGCCTGCAGTCGAATGAGCGCATGAAAGGGCCCGGGCCACTGCTCTCGCAGTGGCCCGGGCCCTTGGTCGTGCGATGGAACGCGCGGCCCGCCGTCAGGCGGACTTACGCGTGTCCCGCGGATGCACGGCGATGTTCATGGCGCCGGAGCGCAGGACGGCCAGCCTCTCGGCGAGCACCTCCTCCAGCTCCTCGCGGGTTCGCCGCTCCATGAGCATGTCCCAGTGCGTACGCGCGGGCTTGCCCTTCTTCTCCTCGGGACCGTCGCCGTCCACCAGGAGTGCCACGGCGCCACACGCCTTGCACTCCCACTCCGGCGGAATCTCCGCCTCTACCGAGAACGGCATCTCAAATCGATGGCCGTTCGGGCATGCGTACTCCACCGCCTGGCGCGGGGCCAGATCGATGCCGCGGTCGGTCTCGTAGCTGGTCACCACAAGTCGCGTGCCGCGGAGAGCTCGCTCACTCATGAATTCGTGCCTCCCGGGCTTGTCGCCCACAGGACAGGTGTCGCTGTCGTCGTCATCCGGTCAACGTCCGGTCGGCGGTGAAGATTCCCCGTTGAGGGACATGCGTCGCCCGTCGTGCCGCCCCTTGTTGTACCCACCAGCGCCCGTTTTGTCACATCTGGCAATAGATGTCACCCTGTGCTGTTGCTACTTGAGCGCGCAGTAACGGTCCGTCCGGCGGGTCGAAGGCGTACACTACCGGCCCGCCGGTTTCACGCCTAAACCGGGTCCGGTGCGCCCTCGGCGGACCTGGCCTGATCAGTGGCCTCCGGTACGCCCGCCGAGCCCGCCACCGGTATCGTCGGCCGCTGCTCCGAGGGCGCGAAGAAGCGCAGGAAGAACTGGGCCAGGGGCCCGATGCACACCGCGAAGAGCACCGTGCCCACGCCCACCGAACCGCCCAGCGCGAAGCCGGTCGCCAGCACGGCCACCTCGATGAAGGTCCGCACCAGCCGCACCGACCAGCCCGTCCGGCGGTGCAGCCCCGTCATCAGCCCGTCACGCGGGCCCGGGCCGAAGCGCGGCGTGATGTACAGCCCCGTGGCCATCCCGCACAGCGCCACCGCGAAGAGCAGCAGCGGAATCCGTATCCACAGCGAACCCGGGGTGGGCGTGATGCTCAGTGTGGCGTCCATCACCAGGCCGATCACCAGCACATTGGAGACCGTGCCCAGCCCGGGGCGCTGCCGCAGCGGGATCCACAGCAGCAGCACCAGGACGCCGATGGCGATCACCACCGTGCCGATCGACAGGCCCACGTGGCGAGCCACGCCCTGGTTGAGCACGTCCCAGGGGGCCAGCCCCAGCCCGGCGCGCAGCTGCAGCGCGCAGCTCACCCCGTACAGCACGAGCCCGGCGTACAGCTGGGCGAGACGGCGGGGAAGATGGCGGGCCGGCCCCGGACTCCGGGGCGCGGAAACGTGCGCGGACAAGAGATACCCCCCTGTGGTGGTGCGAGTGGCCTTGGCATGACAGTCTGTGGACTGGATCGAACATTGATCCATGGCCAATCCCGGAAAGGTGGACTGCACGCCATGACCCAGTGGACTTCTTCGGTGGGGGCGCCGCAGCTGGCCCGCCTCCTCGGCTCACCCCACGCCCGCGACACCGTGACGGCGCTCGGCGGCCGGCGCACCCCCGCCTACCGGTCCCTGGCCGACCGCATCCGGCTCCTGGTCCTGGAGGGCCGCGTCCCCGTGGCCGCCCGGCTGCCCGCCGAGCGCGAACTGGCCGCCGCCCTCGCCGTCAGCCGCACCACCGTCGCCGCCGCCTACGAGGCCCTGCGCGGCGAGGGCTTCCTGGAGTCCCGGCGCGGCGCCGGCAGCTGGACCGCCGTGCCCGCCGGGAACCCGCTGCCCACCAGAGCCCTGGACCCGCTGCCGCCCGAGGCCGCCGGCTCCGTGATCGACCTCGGCTGCGCCGCCCTCACCGCCCCCGAGCCCTGGCTCACCCGCGCGGTCCAGGGCGCCCTGGAGGAGCTGCCGCCCTACGCCCACACCCACGGCGACTACCCGGCCGGCCTGCCGGCCCTGCGCCAGGCCCTCGCCGACCGCTACACCGCCCGCGGCATCCCCACCATGCCCGAGCAGATCATGGTCACCACCGGCGCGATGGGAGCCGTCGCCGCCATCTGCCGGCTGATGGCGGGCCGGGGCGAGCGGGTCGCCGTCGAGTCCCCCTCGTACGCCAACGTCCTCCAGCTGATGCGCGAGGCCGGCGCCCGGCTCGTCCCCGTGGCGATGGCCGGCGGCCTCGCCGGCTGGGACCTGCCCGCCTGGCGCCAGGTCCTGCGCGACGCCGCGCCCCGCATGGCCTACGTCATCGCCGACTTCCACAACCCCACCGGCGCCCTCGCCCCCGAGGAGCAGCGCCGGGAGCTGGTGGAGGCGTGCCGGGCCGCCGGCACCCTGCTGGTCGCCGACGAGACCATGTCCGATCTCGTGCTGGACCCGGACCTCGAACTGCCGCGTCCCGTCTGCGCCTTCGACCCCGCCGGCAGCGCCGTCATCACCGTCGGCTCGGCCAGCAAGTCCTTCTGGGCGGGCCTGCGGATCGGCTGGGTGCGCGCCGCGCCCGAGGTGATCCGCAGCCTGGTCGCCGCCCGCGCCTACGCCGACCTCGGCACGCCCGTCCTCGACCAGCTGGCCGTCACCTGGCTGCTCAACACCGGGGGCTGGGGCGAGTCCCTCGCCATACGGCGCGGCCAGACGAGGGAGAACCGCGACGCGCTCGTCGCGGCGGTCCGACGTCACCTCCCCGACTGGGAGTTCACCGTCCCCCGCGGCGGCCTCACCCTCTGGGCGCGCACCGGTGGCCTCTCCGGCTCCCGGATCGCCGAGGCGGGCGAGCGCCTGGGGGTCCGGGTGCCGTCCGGGCCCCGCTTCGGCGTCGACGGGGCGTTCGAGGGCTATGTGCGCCTGCCCTTCACCGTGAACGGCGCCGTCGCGGAGGAGGCCGCGACCCGCCTCGCCGAGGCGGCGCGGCTGGTGGCGAGCGGGGCCACGGCGGCGGTGGAGATGCCGCGCACGTATGTGGCGTGACGGCCTGATGCCGGTCCGCCGGGGGAGTGACCCCGCCGGGCGGCGCTAGGGCGCCGGCGCGTGCGTCGGCGCCGCCGGCTCCGGCAGCAGCGCCCATACCGCCTGCCGCTGCGCGTCCGCCGTCTCCTCGTCGTACGGGTCCGGCGTCGTCGGCACCTGGAGCCGGTGGACCGGACCCGTGCCCACCCGCGCGTAGCCGCGCCCCGGCGGCACGTGGTCGGCCGGCGTGGTGTGCGAGGGCGCGCCGAGCACGGCCGTGACCTGCTCCGGGGCGACCGCCCCCAGGACGGCCCGGGCCCGGGTGTGGGCGAGCACCGCCTCGGCGAGTCGCCCCACGCCCTCCAGGTGTTCCCCCACCGCGACGGTGACCTGCGCCGTCCGGCCGTGCCGCAGTGGAACGGCGAGGAGATCCTGTGGATCGGGCCGCCCCTCGCGCGCGGCGAGGTGGCTCAGCGCCCCGGGCCGGTCCACGACGATCCACAGCGGCCGCCGCACGTCGTCGGGCAGGGGGAGCCCCTGCCGCCGGGCGCGCCCGGCGGCGAGCAGCCGCCGCTCGGTCTCGTGGGAGGCCCACTCCAGGACGGCGAGCGCGCCCGGGAGCGCGGACTCGACGGCCAGCACCCCCGCCCGGCCCTCCAGACAGGCGTACTCGCCCGCGCCCCCGCCGTCCACGATCACCACGTCGCCGTGGAGCAGGGCCTGCAGGACGACCGAGCGCAGCAGCGTCGTGACCCCGGCCGACGGCTGGCCGAGAGCCAGCAGGTGCGGCTCGGTGGAGCGCGGCCCGGTGCGCCAGACGACGGGCGGCGCGTCGTACGTCTCCTGCCCGGCCGTCACCGGCAGGGTCCGCAGTACGGCGGACGGGTCGGTGAAGCCCAGCACGGTCTCACCGGGCGCGGTCACGAAGCGCTGGGCCCAGACGTCGGTGGGCAGCACCGGCAGGACGCCCAGGCCGAGGCGGTTGGCGGCCTCGTCCCAGTCGAAGCGGTACTCCGGGCCCCGGCCCGCCTTGAGGTGCAGCAGCTGCTCGATCCTGGCCCGCGCGCCCTCCTCGCCGTCGGTGAAGTAGCCGGGGTAGCGCAGCCGGAGGGCGGTCAGCCGCCCCAGGCCGTCGAACGCGTACTCCTCGAACGCCTGCTGCCAGTCACCGCCGTGCCGATAGAGCGGCCGGGGGTCCTGCGGGGCGGAGAAGTAGGGCACGAGCGCCTCGTAGAGCGCTTGGAGCCGGTGGCTCCCCTCCTCGTCCGGCCCGGCCGCCGCCAGCAGGGCAGCCGTGCCCAGGGTCGGCCCGTAGGGGACGAGCGCCACGATGGCCAGGCACGAGGCCACCAGGAGCAGGGTGGGGCCGCGGCGCTCCCGCGGCATGCGCCCCCAGCCGTGGCGTCCGGTGGTGGCGAGCGAGCGCAGCCCGCGGGCGACGACGAGCAGCGGGTAGAACATGTCCCGGGCGTTGTCGGCGAGGCCGTGCGCCAGCTCCCGGCCCGGGGAGGGCCCGGCGGGTCCGGTCGGGATGCGGGGGAGTGAACGCCGGCCCACGTCGTTCTCCTAGAACTTGATGCCGCCCAGCAGGCTGGCGAGGCTCGCGCCGCCCGCCTTGATGCTCGGCGCGATGCCCGTTCCCGCGAGGTAGAAGCCGAACAGTGCGCAGATGATGCCGTGCGAGGGCTTGAGGTTGTCCTTGCGGAAGAACAGGAATACGACGACACCGAGCAGTACGACGCCCGAGATGGAGAGGATCATGGGAATCTCCTGGGAACTGGGGGCGGTCACCACAAGTTCCTCCAGCTTCACAGAAAGTATTTTTTAGGCAACTGGGGATACACCCGTACGGAGGATGACGAATTATGACCGAGCCGACACCCGCATCCGGAGAGCCCGCACACGACCCGGAGGTGCTCCAGCTGGCGGCCAAGGTCTTCGACCTGGCGCGGCACGGTGACACCGATACCCTGGCCGCATATGTGGACGCTGGAGTTCCGGTCAATCTCACCAATGACCGGGGCGACTCGCTGGTGATGCTCGCCGCCTATCACGGCCACTCCGCGACGGTCTCCGCCCTCCTGGAGCGCGGCGCCGACGCGGACCGCCCCAACGACAAGGGCCAGACCCCGCTGGCGGGCGCCGTCTTCAAGGGGGAGAGCGAGGTCGTCCGGATCCTGGTGGCCCATGGCGCGGACCCGGCCGCCGGTATGCCCTCGGCCGTCGACACCGCGGCCATGTTCGCCCGCCAGGACATGCTGGACCTCCTCCAGGGCGGCTGACCGGCGCCGGCCGGGGGCGCGGCGCGGAACGGGTCCACTCGGGGTGACGGACCCTCAGCACCCCCGGCCGGGGCGGCGGTTCGGACGGCCGGCGGGGAGGCTGCGTGGACGCGAAGCCGCGTGACGACGAGCAGCCGCGTCGCCTCTGCCCGGCGGACGTCAGCCGGTAGGGAGGAACCCCCGCACGGTCTCCACCGTGTCGGCCTCCTCCGCCCTCTTATCGTCGCGGAACCGCACCACCCGCGCGAACCTCAGCGTCACCCCCTCCGGATACCGCGAAGACCGCTGGAGCCCGTCGAACGCGATCTCCACCACCACCTCCGGCCGCACCCGCACCACATACCCGTCGTCGCTCACCGCCAGTGACCGCAGCCGGTCCGTCTGCCAGGCCAGCATGTCGTCCGTCAGGCCCTTGAACGTCTTGCCCAGCATGGCGAACGAGCCGTCCGGGCGGCGTGCGCCGAGGTGGAGGTTGGAGAGCCGGCCGTGGCGCCGCCCGTGGCCCCACTCCGCTGCCAGGACCACCAGGTCCAGCGTGTGCACCGGCTTCACCTTCAGCCACGCCGCGCCCCGGCGGCCCGCCACATAGGCGGCGTCCAGGGCCTTGAGCATCACGCCCTCGCGCCCGTTCCGCAGCACGTCCGCCGCGAAGTCCCGGGCCGCGGCCCGGGACTTCGCGGCCGATGGGTCCGCCACCACCAGCCGCCGCACCCGCAAGGGCTCGGGCACCACGTGGGTCAGCACGGCGTGGCGTTCGGCCGTCGGCAGTGACAGCAGTTCCCTGCCCTCGACGGACAGGACGTCAAAGAAGACCGCTGACAACGGAAGCGCCGCCCCCGCCCCCGCCGTCCGGGTGCCGACCCGGCCCGCGACGTCCTGGAACGCGTGGGGGCGGCCCGCCGCGTCCAGGGCGACAGCCTCGCCGTCCAGGACCACCGACGACACCGGCAACTCCAGCGCCGCACCCACCAGTTCCGGCAGCCGTCCGGTGATCTCGTCCAGGGTGCGGGTGAAGACACGGACGTCCTCGCCGTCGCGGTGCACCTGCACCCGGACCCCGTCGAGCTTCTCCTCCACCGCGCACGGCCCCAGCCGGTCCAGCGCCTCGTCGACGTCCTTCGCGCTCCGCGCCAGCATCGGCAGCACCGGCCGCCCCACCTCCAGCCGGAACCCCGCCAGCGCCGCCGGGCCCCCGGCCAGCAGCGCCCGGGCCACCGCGCCCAGCGAGCCGCCGAGCATCACCGCCCGCCGCACCTCCTCCGGCGCCGCCCCCACCGCGGCGGCGAGGCCCTCCACGGCCAGCGCGTCCAGCGCGCCCTGCCGCAGCTCGCCGCCGATCAGCCGCAGCAGGAAGCGCTGTTCCCGTTCCGTCGCCGCCCCCAGCAGCCCGTCCAGCAGTCGTTTGCGCTCGGTCCGCGCGCCCTCGCCCGCCACCGCGGCGATCGCCGTCAGCGCCCGGTCCACGTCCTCCACGGTCAGCGAGGGCACGGCGGCCGGGGCGGGCACGTCGCGCAGCGTGCTCCAGCCGACCCCCGTCCTGCGCTGCGGCAGCCGCCCCGCCAGATACGGGATCACCACCGGCGCCTCGTCCGGGCGGGCGGCCCGGAACACCCCGGCCAGCACGGCGGTCTTCGCCGACCGGGAACGGGTCGCCGCGATCTCCTCCGACGCCCGCGCGACATCGACCAGCAGCATGTCCTCATCGTGCGACGCCATGCCCTGTGCCGCAGGTCAGGAATCCGGCCCGGCCTCCCGCCCGGCGTGGTCGCTGACCCTGATCAGCAGCGCCACCATCAGCCAGTTCGCCACCAGCGACGAGCCGCTCTTCGCCAGGAACGGCAGCGCCTTGCCCGTCAGCGGGATCAGCCCCATCACCCCGCCCGCCACCACGAACACCTGCAGCGCCAGCGCCGCCGCAAGGCCCACCGCCAGCAGCTTGCCGAACGGGTCGGCCGACCGCAGCGCGGTGCTCACGCCCCGCTGCGCCAGCAGGGCGTAGAGGACGAGGACGACCATCGTGCCGGCCAGCCCCAGGTCCTCCCCGACCGTGGTGAGGATGAAGTCGCTGCGGCCCGCGAAGCCGATCAGCTCCGGGTGGCCCCGGCCCAGCCCCGCGCCCGTGACGCCGCCGCTGCCGAAGCCGAACAGCGCCTGGGCGGCCTGCGGGGAGAACGTGCTGCCCGGCTCGAACGCGTCGAAGGGGTGCAGCCAGGCGTCGATGCGGCCCTTCACGTGCGGCTCCATCGAGCCGACCACGCCCGCTCCCATGGAGGCCATCAGCACGCCGCACACCACCCAGCTCGTCCGCTCGGTGGCCGCGTAGAGCATCACCACGAACAGCCCGAAGAAGATCAGCGAGGTGCCCAGGTCCCGTTCGAGGACGAGCACCATCAGGCTCAGCACCCACACCGTCAGGATCGGGCCCAGCTGCCGGCCCGGCGGCAGCCGCACGCCCAGGAACCGGCGGCCGGTCAGGGCCAGCGCGTCGCGGTGGATGACCAGATAGCCCGCGAAGAACACCGCGATCATGGTCTTGACGAACTCGCCGGGCTGGAAGGACAGCGGCCCGATGAAGATCCACCGCTTGGCGCCGTAGGTGTCCCCGGGGAAGAACGCCGGCGCCATCAGCAGCACCAGCGCCACGGCCATCGTCAGATAGATGTAGCGCTGGAGCCGGCGGTGGTCGCGCAGCACCGCCACCACGACCACGCACAGACCCACCCCGATCACCGTCCACATCAGCTGGCCGGAGGCGGTGGATCCGGCGTGGTAGCGCGCGCGGTAGGCCGGGTCCAGCCGGTACAGCAGCACCAGCCCGAACGCGGAGAGCAGCACCGCCAGCGGCAGGATCACGGGATCGGCGTACGGGGCCCAGCGGCGCACCGCCAGATGCGGCACGAGCGCCAGGCAGGCCATGCTCCCCGCGAACCCCGGGAGCCCGCCGGGCACGTTCCCCGTGGTCGCCAGGCCGGTGTACAGATAGCCGAAGCAGCTGATGAGGACGGTGAGGCCGAGCAGCAGCGCCTCACTGCGGCGGCGCCGGTCCGCCCGCGCGGACAGCGGGGTGCCCGCACCGCGCCGGGTGCCGCCGTCGGCTCGTACGGTTTCCACGGTCACACCGGCCATGATGATCGGCGGGTGCTGAAGGAAACCTGAGGTTTCTGAAGGTTTGTTCAGGACTTCCGGAAGTGGCGCTTCCCGGCCGGTTCACCCGCCTCCGGCAGCGGGAAGCGCGCCACCAGCAGCGCCCCGCCGCCGGTCCGCGCGCCCGCCTCCAGGTCGCCGCCGTGCGCCCGCGCGATCTCCCGGGCGATGGCCAGCCCCAGCCCGCTGCCGCCGCTCTCCCGGTCCCGCGCCGCGTCCAGCCGCACGAACCGCTCGAAGACCCGCTCCCGCTGTCCGGGAGGGATCCCGGGCCCGTCGTCGGCCACCTCCAGCACCGCGCACCGGCCCGCCGGATCGGCGTACGCCCGCACGGTGACCCGCGAGGAGGCGTGCCGCAGGGCGTTGTCCACCAGGTTGGCCAGCAGCCGCTCCAGCTGGGCCGCCCGGCCGCGCAGCGGTACGGGCGCGGGGGCGTCCACCGCGACCGGCACCCGGGGCGCGGGGCGGCGGGCGGCCTCCTCGGCGGCCAGCAGCGCCAGGTCGACGGGCTCCGGCGCGCCCGAGGGGACGCGCGCGTCGAACCGGGCGAGCAGCAGCAGGTCCGCCGCGACGCGCTGGAGCCGCACCGTGTCGGCCAGCGCCGCCCGCACCGACTCCGGCGTCGGCCCGCCCGGCGCGCCCAGCGCGACCTCCAGCTGGGAGCGCACGGCGGCCACGGGGTTGCGCAGCTCGTGGGAGGCGTCGGCGACGAACTGCCGCTGTCTGCCGACCGACTGCTCCAGCCGGTCCAGGGTGGCGTTGACGGTCCGCGCCAGCCAGGCCACCTCGTCGTCCGCCGGCGGCTCCGGCACCCGGCGGTCCAGCTCGCTGGCGGTCACCGCCGCCAGCTCGGTGCGGATCCGGGTCACCGGGCGCAGCGCCAGCCCGGTGACCGCCCAGCCGAGGCCGGCGGCCAGCGCGATCAGCAGGGGCGCGGCGGCGAGCAGGCCCATGGCGATGGTGTGCGTGGCGTCGTCGACGTCGCTGAGGACGGTCAGCGCGTAGACGTAGCGCTCCTCCGCGCCGGGCGGCGTGGCGCGGACGACCACCAGGTCGCCGCGCTGGCCGCCCATGGCCCGGGTCACGGTGGAAGCGGTGTCGGCGCCCGGGGCGGGCTGCAGCGGGGCGAACCGGTGGGCCAGGGGCTCGGCCGAGGGGCGGGTCGTGGCGATGACCGTGCCACGCGGGTCGAGGACGAGCACGACGTCGACGCCGTCCCGGGGCGCGGGCAGCAGCGCGGGCAGCGGTCCGGCGTCCGCCCGGGCCGCCACCTCGCGGGCGGCCAGTTCGGTGCGGCCGCTCACGTTGTCCAGCAGGTTGGCGCGCAGGACCGTGTACAGCCAGGCCCCGCCCGCCGTGAGCAGCAGCGCCATCGCCAGGGCGGCCGCCGCCGCGCAGCGGCCCCGGACGGTCCGGGGGAAGGGCCGGGAACGGCGAGGCCGGCGGGGCTCAGCCACCGTCGGGCGCCATGCGGTAGCCGGTGCCGTGCACGGTCAGGATGGAACGGCGGCCGAAGGGCGCGTCGATCTTCCTGCGGAGCGACGAGACATAGACCTCGACGATGTTGGGGTCGGTCCCGCCGGGGGAGTCCCACACCTCGTCGAGGATGTCCCGCTTGGCCACCGCCTGACCGTCGGCGGCCATCAGACAGCGCAGCACGGCCAGCTCGCGCGCGGTCAGCTCGATCTCCCGCCCGCCCCGGCGGCAGCGCCGCCCGGCCGTGTCCAGCTCCAGGTCCCCGGCCCGCAGCGGGGGGCTCCCGGCCGTACCCCGGCGGCGGCCCAGCGCCCGCAGCCGGGCGAGCAGCACGACGAAGGAGAACGGCTTGGTCAGATAGTCGTCGGCGCCCGCGTCGAGGCCCTCCGCCTCGTCGTACTCGCCGTCCTTCGCCGTCAGCATCAGCACCGGCGTCCACACGTCCAGCCGGCGCAGCCGCCCGCAGACCTCGTAGCCGTCGAGGCCCGGCAGCATCACATCCAGGATGATCACGTCGTACGGGCCGGCCAGTGCGGCCTCCAGGCCCCGGTGCCCGTCGTGGACGACGTCCGCCCAGTGCCCCTCGGCGGCCAGCCCCCGTCGCAGGGTGTCCGCGAGACCCGTCTCGTCCTCGACTATCAAGATGCGCACGCCCCAAGCCTCACATATCCGACGGGACGCAACTCCGGCACCGCCATCCGGGGTCACGGTGCGTGATGTCGCGCACACTTAGTGGAAGGGTCGTAACCGGGCGGTGTCGCGGCGGGTTGACGCACCGACACCGCAGGATCGACGACGCAGGACGGAGCAGTGGTTCAGCCATGAGCAAGCGCCAGAAGGGCCGCCGACACCGCAGGGTCAACCGCACGCCGCGCCCGGTGGGTCCCTCCCGCCGCGGCCCGGCCCGGCCCGAGCCGAGGCCGGAACACAGGTCGGAATCCAGGGCGGAGGCCTGTCCCGAGCCGCGCGCGGAGGCGCGGCCGGGGCCGGCCCCCGAGCTCGGCCGCCATGAGGCACGCACGTGGGACGGGCTGCTCGCCCGCGGCGCCGAGGGCGCCTCCGTCGACGAGTTGTGCGTCGCGGTGGGTTATCAGGCGCGCACCATCCTCAAGCACGTCACCGGGCTCGCCGGGCACGGCCTGGCGGAGCTGCGCGACGAGCGCTGGTACGCCACGGCCGAGGCCCTCCGGGGCGCCGGCCGGCAGCCCGCGGCCGCCGGCCGCTGACACGCTCCGGGCCGGGGGGATCCCGCACTCCCCCGGCCCGGGGTCCTCAGTTCCCCGCGGTCCCGCACCGGCGAACACACACGAAGGGCGCGGGGAACCGCCCGCTGTGGCAGCCGAGTTCGCGGACGGCGGCGGTGCCGTCCGTCATGACCCCGTCGGCGTCCGGTAGGCGCGGTAGCCGACGCGCAGCCGCGTCGCGTCGAAGGCGAACGGCAACGGCCGCCCGGGCCCCAGCCGTACCCCGGCCACCGCCAGCTCCCCGCCGCGCAGGAACTCGGCGACGAACCCTGTGGCCAGCAGGAGCCCCAGCTCCATGCCGCTGCACCGCGCCTCGCCCCGGCCGAAGGGGCTGACCGCCCAGTCCTGTTCGGCCGTGCCGTCCAGCCACTTCTCCGGCGCGAACCGGTGCGCGTAGTCGATGCGCTCCGCGTCCCGCGCGTGGAACGCGGCGGGCACCAGCACATTGACGCCGCCCGGGGCCACCGCCGAACGCCAGCGGGTCTCGGCGGTGGTGCGCCGCGTCAGGTTCGCCACCGGCGGCCACAGCCGTGCCGCCTCCCGTACACACGCCCGCAGATACGGCATCGCCAGGAACCCGGGCGTCGTGTGGGCGCCGTGCGCCCGGTCCGCGTCCCGCACCTCCTGGGCGGCCCGCCGGTAGTGCGCCGGGTGGGTGGCGAGCAGGGCCAGCGTCTGCACCACCGCCGCGTGCACCACGGACAGTGCCATGAACCAGTGCGCGACCTGCCCCTCGGGAGCCGTCTCCGGGCCCCGGGGCACGGTCCGGAACAGCCCGCCGAGGCTGCGCGGATCGGCGTCGCACAGATAACGGGCCTGCCGCTGCATCATCCGGCGCCGCACCCGGCGGGTGCGCGCCGTCCGCCAGCGCCGGGCGCCCATCCAGTTGGCCTCGGCCAGCAGTTCGTCCAGCAGCCGGGAGAACTCCAGGTCGTCGGCGGCCGCGTCGCCCAGGAAGCAGCGCCGCCCCACCCGGTCGAGGCGCTCCCGCACCTGACCGGCCGTCAGCCCGGCCTCCGCCTCCGGGCCCAGCAGCGCCCGCGCCTCCTCGCCCACCACCCGCAGGAAGTGCCCGGCGAGCCGGTGCGCCGGGCAGCCCGCGTCCAGCACCGCGTCGTTGAAGGCGCGCCGCGCGGTGCGCTGCCGGCCGTGGGAGGCGATCAGCGCCTCGGGCTGCACGGCGGCGAAGCCGCTCACCTTCTCCCAGGTGTCCACCGCGTAGATGTCCACCGGCCCGGCCAGCACCTGCCGGGCGTCCTCGGCGTCCAGCACCAGCAGCGTGGGGCCGGAGGCGCCGCGCACGACGACGGGCCCCCTGCCGTGCCGCCGGCGCAGGGCGCGCATCAGTTCCGCGCCGTGCCGGCCGGGGTCCAGCCGGGCCACGAGCCGGGCGACGCGCGGCCGGGTCCGGAAGACGCCCCTGAGGTAGCCGGGCAGGAAGTAGCCCAGCGTCAGCCGCAGGTTCTCGCTCCGGGAGGCGACCGGCAGGGCGGTGCCCGCCGCGTCCCGGACGGCCGTGGTGCCGGAGGTCTCGCTCGTCCAGGTCACGCCGGCACCACCGTCTCGGGCGCCGGGGCCGCGCCGGGGGCCGTGAACGGCGGGGTGCTCTGCGGGGGATGTGCTACGGAAACGGGCATGATGCAGCTCCATACGGTGGGGGGCCGGTGGAAGGCGTGGTGGGGCGGCCGCGCGCGGGCGGACGCCGCGCGCGGCACCGAAGAGGCGGGACGCGTCAGAGGGCGGGCGGCACGGCGGTCACCGGGGCCTCGATGAGCACGGGCCCGTCCGGACTGGTCGTGGCGGCGCCGACCAGCTCGGCGAGGTGGGCCGGGTCGGTCGCGCGGTGCGCGGGCACCCCGTAGCCCCGCGCCAGCGCGCACAGATCGAGCCCGGGCACGTCCAGGCCGGGCACGCCCGGGGTGTTCTCGAAGCGGCCGAACCACTTGAGGATCGCGTACTCGCGGTTGGCGGGGACCACGAACGTGACGGGCACCCGGTAGGCCGCCGCCGTCCACAGCGCGGTGATGGCGTACTGCGCGGAGCCGTCGCCCACCAGCGCCACCACCGGCCGGCCGGGGCGGCCGAGCTGCGCCCCGACGGCGGCCGCCAGGCCGAAGCCCAGCCCGCCGCCCGTCGTCATCAGGAAGGAGCCGGGCCGGTCGATGCGGACGTGGTCGCGGAACGCCTGGATGTTGGAGGGCGATTCATTGACCCACACGGTGTCGGCGGGGGCCGCGCTGGCGATGGCGGCGAGCGCGATGGACGCCGACATCGGCTCCCCGTCGGCCTCCGGGACCTCGACGGGGGTGTCGTCGGCGCGGTGCGCGGCCTCGTCGTCCGCGCGCTTGTCCACCAGCTCGCAGAGCAGCTCCAGGGTGGGCCGCAGCCCCGCCACCAGCGCGTCGCCGACGGGCGCCCGGGCGGCCTCGCCGGGGTCGCTGGTGATGAGCGTCAGCTCGGTGCCCTCGGGGAGCAATGGGCCGGGGACGTACGGGTAGTAGCGGAAGACGGGCGCGCCGGCCACCAGGACCAGATCGTGCCCGGCGAGGGTCTGCGCCAGCGGCCCGATGGCCGGGGGCAGGACGCCCTGGTAGAGCGGGTGGGTCTCCGGGAAGCCCACGCGCCCCTCGTTCGGCGAGGCCCACACGGGCAGCCCCCGGCGCTCGGCGAGCGCCACGACGGCGTCCCAGGCCCCCTCCGCGTCCACCGCGCCGCCCGTCACCAGCACGGGATCGACCGCCGTCATCAGCCTGCGGGCCAGCGCCTCGACCTCGTCGCGGTCCGCCTGGGCGGGCCCGCCCAGGCGGCGGGCGGTGGCGTACCGGGCGGCCCGGGCCTCGGCCGCGTCGAGCTCCACGTCGAAGTCGTCCATCGGCAGCGACAGGAACACCGGGCCGCGCGGCGCGCTCTCGGCGATGTGGAACGCCCGGGCGAGCGCGGCCGGCACGTCCTGGGGGCGCGGTGGCTCGTAGGCCCACTTCACGGCGGGGCGCGGCAGGAGGGTGGCGTCGACGTTGGTCAGCAGCGCCTCCATGGTCATCATGGCCCGCACCTGCTGCCCCGCCGTCACCACCATCGGGGTGTGGTTGGCGGCCGCCGTGACGATCGCCCCCATGGCGTTGCCCACCCCGGGCGCGGTGTGGAGATTGACCAGGGCCGTCCGCCCGGTGGCCTGGGCGTGGCCGTCGGCCATCCCCACGACCACGGCCTCCTGGAGGCCGAGCACATACCGGAAGTCCTCGGGGAAGTCCTGGAGGAAGGGCAGCTCGGTGGAGCCCGGATTGCCGAACACCGTCGTCGCTCCGCGGGACCGCAACAGCTCACGAGTGGCTGCGCGTACGGTCGTCATCGCCTGGCACCTCTTGGGATCCGTGGGCCGATCGGGGGAGGGGAGCATTGCCACTTCCCGCCCGCCGAAGCCAGGACCCCGGAAGATCACCTGAGTATTCATCCGAGCGGGTGAATGCGCCCTGGCCTGCGGGCTGTTGCCGCCGGGCGGGTTCTAGCGTCCCCCGTATGCCAGACATGGATCAGATCATCAGACGGATTCGCAGGGACATGAACACCGAGCTCCGCAAGCGGGCGCGGCGGGCGCTCGACGGGCCGTCGGGGTGGGCCGTCTCGGGCGAGGCCGTCCCGGGTGAGCAGGGAGAGGGCGGGCGCTCCGGCGAGGCGGCCGCGCCGGCCGCCAGCGGGCCCGCGCAGCAGGGCGAATAGCGACGGGCCCCGCCGTCCGGGGCAACGGGCGGCGGGGCGTCGACGGGAGGAACGGGAAGGGGCGCGGTTCGGTGGGCGGGGGTCAGTGGCGGCCTCCCGGAGTGCCTCCGCCGAGGCCCATGCGCGCGCAGGCGAGGGCGATCAGGCAGCACAGGGCGCCGATGACGACATTGCTGACGACCGCGCGGGTGGCGAAGGCGTGGCCGGCGACGACCCAGGGGGAGACGATCGTCCAGAGGGCCAGGCCGACGGCGGCCCAGCTCATGGCGTGGGTGCGTTCATAGGCGGAGCCAAAACCTCCGACCAGGCATGCGAAGGCGATGCCCACGATCAGATTATTGATGGCCAGGTTGGTGGACGCGTTGAAGCCAACAATCCATGGCGAGGCGGCCAGGTACACGCCGCAGAGGAGCGCGAGGGCCTCGACGGCCTGGGCGGCGGGGGTCGTCGTCGTCTCCTCGGAGTGGGCACGGAGCGCCAGGATGTCGGGGTGGGTTTCGATCCGGGGCGACGTAGGGGCGGTCACGTCGGCCACCTTCTTTCCCTGTGGAATCGGGCTTGCCCTGTGGAAGCGGACCTGGTGGCATTTTACCCCAATTACCCTTTAATTCACCCAAATGGGCGGTGTATCGAACAAGGGATGGGGGAAGGCTTACGGGTCAGAACCGAACGGCAGGGGGAGGCGACCCACCGTGGAAGAGCCCGCAGGACGGGAAGAGCGCACCCGCACTCGTTCCGACGTCCCGGACAAGGCGGCACCCCCGCCCACCGAGGACGATCCGGAGGCCGTGGAGGCGGCCGAGTCCCACATCATCCGCGGCATGGACTGAGCGGCATGGACTGAGGGGCCGACCTGACGCTCACGGGACGTTTCCCGGCCGGAAAGATCCACGTGGCCCTTCGGGCGCGCGGAACGCCGACAACAGGCATATGCGTGTCGTCATCGTCACCGAATCGTTTCCGCCCGACGTCAACGGCGTCGCGCACTGCGCCTGGCAGACCGCCCGGCACCTCGTGCTGCGGGGCCACGACGCGCTGGTCGTGGCCCCGGCCGGCCCCCGGGGCGTGGAGTCCGGCACGGGCGCGCCCGTGCCGGACTCCACGCCCTGCCCGGTCGTCCGCGTACGGTCCGTCCCGCTGCCCGGCTACGCGCAGATCCGCGTCGCGCTGCCGGGCCGGCGGCTGGCCGCCACGATCGGCGCGCACCGGCCCGACGTCGTCCACCTCGGCAGCCCGTTCGTCCTGGGCGCGCGTGCCGTGCGCACCGCCGGCCGGCTGGGGATCCCGGTGGTCGCCGTCTACCAGACCGACCTCGCCGGCTACGCCCGGACGTACGTCGGCGCGGGCGAGGGCTACGCCTGGCACCGGCTGCGCGCCATCCACGGCGCGGCCGACCGCACCCTCGCGCCCTCCGCCGCGGCCGTCCGCGACCTGGTGGCGCAGGGGGTGCCCCGGGTCCGGCTGTGGCGGCGCGGCGTGGACTCCGAACGTTTCCATCCGGCCCGGCGCGACCTGGAGCTGCGGCGCGCGCTCGCGCCCGGCGGCGAGCTGATCGTCGGCTATGTGGGGCGGCTCGCGCCCGAGAAGCGGGTGGAGTTACTGGCCCCCGTCTGCGCCCTGCCCGGCGTACGGGTCGTCATCACGGGTGACGGGCCGCACGCGGCGCGGCTGCGCGCCCTGCTGCCCGGGGCGCGCTTCCTCGGCACCCGCACCGGCGACGAACTCGCCCGCATCTTCGCCTCGCTGGACGTCTTCGTGCACACCGGCCCCCAGGAGACCTTCTGCCAGACCATCCAGGAGGCCCAGGCCAGCGGCGTCCCGGTCGTCGCCCCCGCCATCGGCGGCCCCCTCGACCTCATCGACCACGCCCGCACGGGCCTGCTGGTCGGCCCCGGCGACCCCGAGGCCCTCCGCGACGCGATCCTCACCCTCGAAGCCGCCCGGGGCACCCGCGACGCCTACGGCCGCGCCGGCCGCGCCGCCGTCCTCACCCGCACCTGGACCGCGATCGGCGACCAGCTCCTCGACCACTACCGCGAGGTCCTCACGGAACGGCCGGGAG
>NZ_JAILXP010000104.1 GCF_020740895.1 Streptomyces sp. UNOB3_S3
GGTGGGGGTGGTCGTGGGTGAGGGCGTCCGGGAGGACGGTGGCCAGGGGAGTGCGCTGGACGATCTCGGTGAGGGCCTGGATCGAGTTGGCCTCCACGGCGATGCGGGGGTGGACGCGGTGGTGGGTGAAGTAGGCGTCGATATGCCCCCGGGTCGCGAAGTCGCTGCTGAGCAGGGCAAGGTGACGCTCATTCAACTCCCGCGCCGGCATCGGCGTGGGGGGAGTGGCGGGCGTGCCGCCGGTGACGAGGACGAGGGTCTCGGTGAACAGGGGAGCGGCGGCGACACCGGGCAGATGGGGGCCGGTGAAGGCGATGCCCAGATCGAGGTCGTCGGCGAGCAGCGCGGACTCGATCCGGTCCTGGGGCGCCTCCGTCACGGTCAGGGTGATGCCGGGGTGGCGGGCGTGGAGCTCGGCGGTGAGCGGGCCGACGAGATAGGCGGTGAAGGTGGGGGTGACCCCCAGGCGGAGGTGGCCCCGGGAGAGGTCGTGGACGTCGTGCACGGCGCGTTCGGCGGCGGCGAGGTCGCGCAGCGCCCGGCGGGCGTGGTGGAGGTAGGCCTCGCCCGCGTCGGTGGGCCGCACGGTGCGGCCGGTGCGGTCCAGGAGCTGCACCCCCAGCGTGCGCTCCAGCTGTTTGACCTGCTGGGAGAGCGTGGGCTGGGAGATGTGCAGCTCTTCGGCGGCGCGGGTGAAGTTGCCGTGCTCGGCGACGGCGAGCAGGTAGCGCAGGTGGCGTAGTTCCAGGGCCATGAGGCAACTATAGATGTGGCCAATAGCAATCATGGTCAATGACTCTTGGACGCTATAGGTGCAGGTCGTGCATGGTGGAACCCGTCGGCCCCCAGGGGCCCGACGGCTACCGAAGGGAGTGACCCATGCAGGACCTCACCGAGGGCGTCGCGCGGTTCCAGCGCGACGTCTTCCCGGCCAAGGCGGACCTCTTCACCCACCTGGCCACGCACCACACGCCGCACACGCTGTTCATCGGCTGCTCGGACGCGCGTGTCGTGCCCGAGCTGATCACGCAGGGCGAGCCGGGCGAGCTCTTCGTCATCCGCACCGCCGGAAACCTCGTGCCCGCCTACACCCCCGGCGCCAACGGGGTCACGGCCAGCATCGAGTACGCCGTCGCCGTGCTGGGCGTGACCGACATCGTGGTGTGCGGTCACTCCGCCTGCGGCGCGATGACCGCTCTGGCCGAAGGCCACGACCTGTCCGGCGCGCCGGTGGTCGCCGACTGGCTGCGGCACGCGGACGCCGCCGTGGCCCGCACCGCCGGTCTGCCGGCCGGCCCGGAGAAGACCGGTGCCCTGGTCCACCAGAACGTGTACGCGCAGCTGACCAACCTGACCACCCACCCCTCCGTCGCCCGGGCGCTGGCGGAGAAGAAGGTGACGCTGCACGGCTGGGTCTTCGACATCGCCACCGGGCGCGTCGGAGCACTCGACGTCACCGGCACGGGCACTTCCCTCGCGTCCTGACCACCACACCCAAGAACCCGCCGCTCCCGCTTTCCCCGCGGACCGGCACCCTCAGAAAAGGAGCCCCTCTCATGGTGCACGCCCAGTTCGACCCCACCGCCCGCGAGGCCCTCGCCAACGCCGCCGTCGAGGCCAAGGTCCGCAAGGACCTCACCTGGCAGCAGATCGCCGACGCCTCCGGCCTGTCGGTCGCCTTCACCACCGCCGCCGTCCTCGGCCAGCACCCCCTGCCGAAGGCGTCCGCCGAGGCCGTGGCCGAGCTGCTGGGCCTCGACGAGGACGCGGCGATACTGCTCCGGACCATCCCCACGCGCGGCTCGATCCCCGGTGGCATCCCCACCGACCCGACCATCTACCGCTTCTACGAGATGCTCCAGGTCTACGGCACCACCCTCAAGGCCCTGGTCCACGAGGAGTTCGGCGACGGCATCATCTCCGCGATCAACTTCAAGCTGGACGTGAAGAAGGTCGCCGACCCCGAGGGCGGCGAGCGCGCCGTCATCACCCTGGACGGCAAGTACCTGCCGACCAAGCCCTTCTGACCCCGGCCTTCCCGTCGTACACGTCCTTTCGAAGGAGCCCCATGGACTTCGCGCAACGCACCATCGACCTCGCCCGGCAGAACGTCGCCGAGGGCGGCCGTCCCTTCGCGACCGTCATCGTCAAGGACGGCGAGATCCTCGCCGAGAGCGCCAACAAGGTGGCGCAGACCAGTGACCCCACCGCGCACGCCGAGATCCTCGCCGTCCGCGAGGCCTGTGTGAAGCTCGGCACCGAGCACCTGACCGGCACCACCATCTATGTGCTGGCCCACCCCTGCCCGATGTGCCTGGGCTCGCTGTACTACTGCTCGCCGGACGAGGTCGTCTTCCTCACCACCCGCGACGCCTACGAGCCGTACTACGTCGACGACCGCAAGTACTTCGAGCTGAGCACCTTCTACGACGAGTTCGCCAAGAACTGGGACGAGCGCCGGCTGCCCCTGCGGTACGAGCCGCGCGAGGACGCGGTGGAGGTCTACCGCTCCTGGCAGGAGCGCAACGACGGCGAGAGCCGTCGATAGCCACCTACGCGCCGCCAGGGGCCCCGGTGGGTCCCTGGCGGAGGGGTTTCTCGACCCAGGCGACGTCCCAGTAGGTGCCGAACTTCCGCCCCACTTCGTGGTGGACGCCCGCCAGGCGGAAGCCGAAGTGCTCGTGGAGCCGCATCGACGCCTCGTTGGGCTGGGTGATGCCCGCGTAGGCGCGGTGGACGTCCTCCGTGGCCAGGGCCTCGAAGAGGGCGCGGTACAGCAGACCGCCCAGGCCGCGTCCGGTGTGCTCCGGAGCGAGGTAGACGCTGGTCTCGACCGACGTCTCGTAGGCCTGTTTGGGGCGCAGCGGGCTGCTGGTGGCGTACCCCAGCACCGTGCCGGCTTCTTCGGCGACCAGCAGCCTGTGGCGTCCGGTGGCGGGGTGGTCGGCCAGCCACCGCCTGCGGTCCTCGACGGTGACGGGCTCGATGTCGAAGGTGACGGGGGTGCCGGTCACATAGTGGTTGTAGATGTCGGTGAGCTGCTTCAGATGACGTTCGGTCCCCGGGCGGATGTGTACTCCGGCTGTCACCGCGGTGTTCTGGTCCACGTGTCGCTCCCTTCTGGAGGGAGGGGACGGTACCCGAGACGTGTTACAGGAATATATCCATGCATATCCACCACAGGGGAGCAGCCGGCGCGACCGCGGGGCTCATGTGTCCGTCCGTTCGCCGTTGAGGGTGGTTTCCGGGAAAGCCCGCACGCGGCCGGACGGGTCGTGGAACTCTCGCTTGCCAAGAAATCACCGGCGATGCCACGGAGGTTCCTATGTTCAGCTCCAAGCGCGCGAGCCGCATCCGCGCGCTGGCCCTCACCGCGCTCACGGCCGGCCTGTTGTGCGGCGGTATGGCGACGAGCGCCAGTGCGGCCGACGGGGGTTCGACGTCCACCGACGGTGCGGGAAAGACACGTGAGGTCCACCCCGGGGACCAGCTGCTCGCCGGGATCACCCACACGGTCACCGGCCTGATGGGCGACCCCACCGCGGCCACCCGGATCCTGCCCGCCCCCGGAGCCCTCGCCGGCTGACACGGCCGGGTGACACCCGCCGCGTCGCGATCCGGCCCGGGCGGGGACCGGGCGTGGGGACGGCCTCCGAGGCGAACGCCTCGGGACCGTCCCCACGCCGCTGTCCGGCGACAAGCTACGGGCGCGGCGCGGCACCCGACGGTGCGGAAGCGAAGTCGACCGACACATGCGGGGCGAGCGACGCCAGGAAGTCCCGCGCGTCGAACACCTCGCCCGGGGAAACCACCCCGGCCGTCCTCGCCCGCCCGTCGAGGAGACGGCGGACCGCCTCCACCGCCAGGGGCGCGCTGACGGCGTAGATGTCCCGGCCCCGGGCCACAACGCGGCGTTCGGTGCCGCCGGCGCGGACGACCGCCTCGACCAGGAAGGTCTGGGCCGAACGCCCGAGGTCGTCGACCGGCGCCGGAGCCGGCGCGCCGGGGGCCAGTACGTCCGCGACGGCGGCGGACGTCATACAGGTGTCGATGACGGGCACGGTGACGTGCCGTGAGATCGTCACGCTGTCCGCCGTGGTGAACTCCCGCACCACGGTCTGGTCCCCCACCGGTGCGGGGAAGGCCCACCGGCCCGTCGGCGCCTCGCCGGTCCGCAGCTCCAGCCGGCCGTCCGCGTGCACGAGGCGACGGCCGTCGCGGCGTTGCCCGGAGACCCGGGACGAGGCGCGGGTCCCGGCGGTGGGGTGCCAGCTGCTCAGCGCGTAGGCGAGGAACACCTCGTCGGCCGACCGCCCGCCGCCCAGCGCGGCGGACACCAGCAGATCGCCCAGGCCGCCGAAGAACGCCATCGCCGGGACGACCGCGATCCCCGCGGCCCGCGCCCGTTCCGCGAAGTGCGTGAACGTGTCGGCGACGGCCTCCACCTCGCCCGCCACGTCCACATAGGGGATCCGGGCGCGCAGCGCCGCCTCGATCACGGGGGCGGCCGTCCCGGCGAAGGGGCCCGCGCAGTTGATCACGGCGTCCGTGCCGGCCAGCGCGCGGTCGAGCGAGGCGGGGTCGTCCGCCGACGCCGGCCGGACGTCGAGCCCGGGCCGGCCGGCGGAGTGGTGGGCGGCCAGCGCGTCGAGCCGGCCGGCGTCACGGCCGGAGAGGACCGGCCGCAGACCGCGCGCCAGGAGTTCGGCCACCACGAAGCGCCCGGTGTGTCCGTAGGCGCCGAGGACGGCCACCTTTCCGCTCGTTCCCATGAGTGTTCCCCGTTCGTCCATGTCCAGGTGACCCACGACGTGATCCGTCGTCGTGATCCGTCGATGTGATCCATCGACCGGGGACAGGCTGCCCTGCCGGGGGCGGGGGCGACGAGTGTCAGGAGTGCCACGCCTCGTACAGTTTCGGACATGACTACCGTCGCCCTGGCCGTCACCGACGGGGTGAGCCACTTCGAACTCGCCGCCCCCTGCGAGGTGTTCGGCGTCGACCGGTCCGACCTCGCCGACCCCTGGTACGAGCTCACCGTCTGCGGACCCGCCGGGGCGCGGGTCGGCGGCCGGTTCCGGCTCGAACCCGACGAGGGGCTGGAGCGGCTGGTGGGGGCGCACACGGTGATCGTCCCGGCCTGCGCGGACATCGACGCGGACCCGCCCGGCGAGCTGGTCGAGGCCGTGCGCGCGGCCCACCGGGCGGGCGCGCGGATCGTCTCGCTCTGCACGGGGGCGTTCGTCCTGGCCGCCGCCGGCCTCCTGGACGGCCGCCGGGCCACCACGCACTGGCTGCACGCTCCGGCGCTGGCCGCCCGGTACCCCGGGATACGGGTCGACCCGGACGTGCTCTACGTCGACGACGGCAGTGTGCTCACCTCCGCGGGCAAGGCGGCGGCCATGGACCTGTGCCTCCACCTGGTCCGCCTCGACCACGGCTCGGCCGTCGCCAACGCGGTGGCCCGCCGCCTGGTCGTACCGCCACAGCGGGAGGGAGGGCAGGCCCAGTTCGTCGCCACCCCGGCGCCCGAACCCCGCTCCCACGCGCTCTCCGGCCTGTTCTCCTGGGCGCTGGAGCGGCTCGACCGGCCGCTGACCGTGGAGGACCTCGCCCGCCAGGCGAACATGAGCTCACGGAACCTGGCCCGTCACTTCAACGCCGTCACCGGCACCACCCCGCTGCGCTGGCTGCGCACCCACCGGATCCACCGCGCCCAGGAGCTCCTGGAGACCACCGACGACAGCGTCGAGGCCATCGCCGGGGCCACCGGCATGGGCACGGCCGCCTCGCTGCGCCGGCACTTCAACCGGACGGTCGGCGTCCCCCCGGACACCTACCGCCGCACCTTTCGCGGCGGAACAACCAGTGGTTGAAAGTAATACTTACTCCCTGTCGCCCTCCGAGGAGCGCGGGGCAGCCGGACAGGGGAGACTGGAGGTGTGCCGTCGTCCCGGGAGCGCGCGGGAGGAGGAAGGGTAGCGGACCATGTCCGACGACGTGATGGGTGACGAGGTCTATCAGCCGGCCCGTTCGGACCGCCGGGACAACCCCGGCGACCTGGACCTGGAGAACGCGCTGGACGGAGACCTCCTCGACGAGGTGCTCGACGAGGGCTACTCGCCCCCCGAGAGGCCGCTCGGCGTGGGCCACCACGGCACGACGGCCCGGGAGCAGCGGGAGCGCGAGAGCCTCGACCAGCGGCTCGCCGAGGAGGTCCCCGACATCACCGTGCCCGACGGGGACGGCATCGGCGATCAGCCCGGCGGCGACGGCGAGCCGATCGACGAGGAGGTCGGCGACGCGCGGGCCGGCCGGCTCACCGCCACCATCGAGCCCATGCCGCCCCGGCGCAACGACGTCTTCGCCCGCGACGTGGGCGTCGACGGCGGCGCGGCCTCCGCGGAGGAGGCGGCGATGCACATCGTGCCCGACGAGCCCGTGATCGAGTTCGGCGAGGACGTCGGAGCGTGAGCCGCAGGGGCCCTAGATCGTGAAATCGGGCAGCAGCGAGATCTGGTGCAGCACCCCGTCACCCCCGCCCAGCTGCGGGAACGCCTTCATCAGCGCCGGCTCCGCGCACAGGTCCAGCAGGGTCTGCCTGGGATTCGAGCCCAGGTCGTAGTACCCGAACGTGGGGCCCGCGTTCTTCCCGTCGCCGACGGGCGTCGCGACCAGGAGGCCCGCGACGGGGGAGAGGACGCCCTGCATCGCGGCGACGAAGCCGCGCTCCAGGCCGTAGCGCACGGAGCTCTGGCCCGGCGTGCGGTCGGCCGGGTCGTCCGCCGGGGTTCGGTACAGCTTGTCGAGCAGTGCCAGTACATAGCAGTAGGCGGCGTCGGAGAGCTGTGCCAGGGTCTGTACCGGGCCGGTGAAGCTCGTCGCCTTCGGGTTCTTGACCACCGGCCAGACGGCCTCGTCACCGCTGTCGATGGTGTACTTCTGCTTTCCGGAGTCGTCGTACACGACACCGATGCCGTCCACGTGATCGCGGATGCGGGTGAACTTCTGGTAGTGGGAGTCCTCTTGCTCGTCCGGGGCGCCCTCGCCCTGCTCGACGATGATGTGGAGCGCGTCCAGGGCGCTGCCCTGGTCCACGACCGGGAGGGGCTTGGGCGGGCCGCCCCACTGGTTCCAGTACCCGCGCTGGTACTGCTGCCGCCAGCGGGTGTTCTCCGGACCCCACGCGATCTGGTCGCTCAGCGCGACGATGCCCTTGCCGATCGCGTCGTACAGCTCACCGAGCGTGTGGTACTCGTCGGAGGGCTTGGAGACCTGCGACTGCCTGCTCTCGGGAAGCTCGACCTCCATGAACCCCTCGACGGCGGTAGTCGAGATGCGTTGCGTCTCCAGCGTCAGGGGCGGGACGCGGTGCAGCATGTCACCGGGGTACGTGGGGATGGTGCCCTGGTCGTAGAAGCGGAACTCCTTCCCGTCGACCACGTCGCACTTGGTCGCGGTCATCACATTGCGGACCAGCGCCATGTGCAGCATCTCCTCGATGGCGATGCCGATGAGCGTGCGCTGCGCCGACGCGCCCTGGGCCCACTGCGAGTAGCCGGAGGTCTTGAGGGAATAGGCGGCGTAGAGGTAGGGCGGGATGGTGGACAGCTCGATGCGCGCCGCGTCGGCCAGGTGCCGCGCCAGTTCGTCGAGCGTGGTGATGCCGTCGATCGCCCGGACGGCGGAGCGGGTGGTGAGGTGGGCCATGGGGTTCCTCCAGTGCGTTTTCCGTGTCAGGCGGCCGGTGGCGACGGGGACGCGGCGAGGTCGTGGACGACCACGGTGCCGTCGCGGCGGGTGAGGGAGAGGAACACCGGCTCGGTGCCGGGCGGCTCCGGTTCCTCGCCGCGCCGGACGGCGGCCGCGTAGCGGTGGACGGGGAACCTGGCCTTGAAGGACCGTCGGTCACCGGATCCGGTGGCGGGCGCGTCGTGCAGGGCGGCGAAGTCCCGTTCGAACCGGGCGAGGTCGATCAGCAGGTCGATCCAGGCCTCGGGCGGCGTGCCGTCCGCGGAGGTGTCCGGCCTGGTACGGGCCAGGTGGTCGGGGAATCCCGCGCCGAGGCCGTCCAGGGTGGGGGAGCGGGACGGGTGAGCGTCCAGGTACTCCATGGCGAACCCGTCGAAGAGCTCGCGCCCCAGGAGGTGGACCATCGCGGGGTACCGGCCGCGCATGCACCCCAGCAGCCGGAGCCGGTAGCCCCGGTAGTAGACGCGGAAGCGCTCCTCGGCCGACATCCGCCCGGAGGCGGTGAACACCTCCTCCATGTGGTCCGCCCTGCCGGGCCCCAGTAAGGCGGACTGCATCCACCGCTGTATCTCCGCGAGCGAGTGCGGGACGTCAGTCACGACGGTCACCCCCCACGCCGGCGGCGCACACCGCCGCCAGCACCCTGGCCTTGTCGAGCTCGGCCTGGAGGACGGGGAAGGGCGGCAGGCTGTCGTCCCGTTCGATGACCGTCGCGGCGCCCCCGGTGAGCTCCACGGCGAGCCGGTAGAGCCCCCACACCGGGTCGGGCACCTCGGCGTCGTGGGTGTCGATCAGATGGGTGCCGTGGTCCGTGTGCCCGGCCAGGTGCATGTGCGCCACCCGGTCGTGCGGAAGGGCCTTGAGGTACTCCTCGGGGTCGTAGCCGTGGTTGACGGCGGAGACGTGGACGTTGTTGACGTCGAGCAGCAACCCGCAGTCCGCCTCCTCGGCGAGCCGGCCCAGGAACTCCCACTCGGTGAGGGTGGAGGCGCGGAACTCGACGTAGCTGCTGGGGTTCTCCAGGACGAGCGGACGCTCCAGCGCCTCCTGCACGGTGCGGGCGCGGCGTACGACGTGCCGCAGCGATTCCTCGGTGAAAGGGAGCGGCAGCAGGTCGTGGGTGTGCACACCGAGCACTCCGGTCCAGCACACGTGGTCCGACACCCAAGGGGTGTCCACCGCGTCCGCCAGTCGCTTCAGCCTGCGCAGGTAGCCGAGGTCGAGCGGATCGGTGCTGCCTATGGACAGCGATACCCCGTGCAGGACGATCGGATAGCGCTCGGCGATCTCGTCCAGGACGCGCCGGCGGTCGGTGCGGGGTTCGAGGTAGTTCTCGGAGATTATCTCGAAGAAGTCGACGGGCGGCCGGTGCGCGCGGATGTAGGGGATGTGCGGCCCCCGCAGCCCGAGCCCGAACCCCAGGTGAGGGGTCGCGCTCCAGGCTCCGGTGGCCGTCCGCGTCGCCGTGCCGTCCGCCTTCCCCGGCGTTACGGCTGCCCCTGGGGCGCCAGGACCGTCACATGGAACTCGCACTGCACGGACGTGTCGGGATCCGTGGCCGTCACCGTCACCCATTGGTCGCCGGTGCCCGTATGCCCGGCGTAGAGCGGAACGGCGGTGGCCAGGCCCTGGTCGTCGCTGGTGACCGTGCAGGTGGCGCTCTGGGGTTGCCCGTCGGGCTTGAAGTACAGGAGGGCCGAGGCCTCCTGGGGGATGGTGAACGTGATCAGGGCGTTGGGAAGGTGCCGGCCGGCACTGTTGCGGGCGAGGGCCCGGAGGTCCGGGAACCGCACCCCCTCGTGCGCGCGGGGGTTGTCGGCGGAGGCGCGGAACAGGTCGGTGACCTTGTCGGAGGCGCCGGCCTGCGGGGTGGTGAGGCGGTCGTACTCGGGGAAGCGGTCGTCCGGGACGCCCTGCCCGGGGGAGGGGCCGAACGCCTTGCCCGCCGCGTACATCCGCGCCTCGAAGAGGCGGCGCGCCTGCTGCCAGACGCTCCTGCCCTTCATCGGGCCGCCGGAGAACACCCGGCTCTCGTTGATGGGGCTGGCGCAGCTGCCGTTGTAGCGGCAGGCCTGTTCGCCGGGGTGGAACTGCTCGAAGTCGTCACCGGCGTAACCGCATCCGCCCTGGCCGCGGCAGGCTCCCTCGCCGTGGCACACGTGTTGCACGGTGGCGCACTGGCCGGTGCCGGCCATGGTGGCGGTCCCGGTGACGTCCTGGTTCGCGCAGGAGTTGAGACCCATGCAGACGTGGAGCTCCTCGCCCGTCGCCGGTTGTCCGCAGAGGTTCGCCTCCATGGCCCGCGCTTCCCTCCCGGCGCTCATCGTTCCGCGCACTTATGGCCGGCGGTGACGGCGATCTTGGCGTTGACCTTGATCGGGGCACCGTCCTCCATGCTGCCGGGGTTGTCCGGTACGCAGAACTCGCCGATGGCCCCCTTCTGGAAGATCAGGCACAGGCTGGATCCGCCGTAGCTGAAGTAGCCGAGCTGCTGGCCCTTAGTGACGTGGTCGCCGGGGCGTACGGTGAGCGTGACCGACGAGATCTCGGTCATGCCCATCGGCATGACGCACACGATGCCGATCGGTGCGGGGCACTCGATGAAGACGAGTCCCCGGGTGTTCACCGACGCCCCGTAGACCTGCGACTGCGTACCCGCGTTGGGCTCGTCCACCCCCTCCAGCTCGGTGAACATCAGGGCCTCGACGACGCGGGCGCTGAGGACGGTGCCGGTCACGGGCGCGTGCCAGCGGTGGTAATCGCCGCCCGAGAGGAACGACTGGAAGACGTCGCCGCCGATGAACGAGTCGGTGAGGTCGCTGCCGTCGAGCATGTCGGAGAGAGAGTAGCGCTGTCCCTTGGCCCAGAACTCGTCGGTGCGCTGGACGTTCCGCCGGATCCGCACGACCTTTCCGTCGTTCGCCGAGACGACGACATGCTCATTGGTGTCGATGGGCCGCTGCTTGTCGTCCTTGAGTTCGCGGTGGAAGAACGCGTTGTAGGACGGGAACCCGCCGTGGGGCGTGGAGTCGATCCGGAACTGGTCGAGTTCCAGCTCCTTCCAGGCGGCCGGCGACAGCCAGCCGTCCGCCCGGTTGATCACGTCCTGGCTGTCCGGGCTGTCCAGGTGCGCGCACCACTCCCGCAGGATGCCGAGCAGCGCCTTGTTGAACCCCTGGTCGCGGAAGACCGCGTACCCGGGCTCCGTCATCATCATGTAGACGAACAGGGACGACAGGGGGAAGAAGTTGCGGTCCGGGTCGCCTTTCGGGTGGTACTCGGGGGTGGACGTGACGATACAGTCCAGGTGATCGAGCAGGTCGGGGACGTCGTTGACCCGGTGCTTGGCGTCGGGGTGCTGCTCGTTCGCGTCGTCGATCATCAGGCTCACATACATGCGGATGATCCCGTCCCGCTCGATCAGCCGGGCCAGATCGTCGACGGAACGACGCCGTACGATCGTGTTGCGGGCGCGCTTCTCGTGGACGTCGCGGCTGAACCCCTCCAGCCACGCGTCGAGCGCCGCCCGGTTCTTCGGCAGATAGCCGGCCGCCCGGCCGAACGAGCTCTGGTACCGGGTGTCGAGCTGTTGTGCGGTCCAGGCCTTGCCGGTGTGTCGGGGCATGGATGCCTCCTCACTCGGGTTCGCGGCGGCCCACGTTCCCGGATCCCGCCGAGGCGACTCAACCCCGCGTCGTGGGGAGAGGACCGGGAACAGGACACCGGTGTAGTGGCGTGACCCGGCGCGCCGGAGGCCACGCGCAGATAAGGAGTCGGCCGCCCCCGGCACAGTTTGGCCTATTCTCAACCTCCCTGAAAAAAGGGTGCGGTTGACACGCCGTGGCGTGAGTGCCGGCCCGGGTGGGGGAGGGTGGAACGCACTGAGGGCGGGGTCCGAACGGACCCCGCCCTCAGTGCGCCGTCAGCCGTGTCAGGCCGCCGCGGCCGCCGGCACGGCGTCGTCGGCCGGCTCGGTGGGGCGGGGGACCCGGTGGAGGCCCTTGCGGTCGTAGAGCCGGGTGACGCCGAAGCCGAAGAGCAGGGCGACGACCAGGGCGATGCCCATGGAGATCCAGGCGCGGGTCAGGCCGGCGTCGGCCTGGGCGCCGTAGTAGAGGATGGAGCGCATGCCGCCGGTGATCTGGCGGAGCGGCTCGAACTCGGAGAGCCCACGGAAGAAGCCGGGCAGCGCCTCCAGCGGCACGGTCGCTCCCGAGGAGGGGACGGCCATGGCGACGAAGACGATGGCCGAGAGCAGCATGCCGGGGACGCCGAAGGCGGCGAGGAGCGTCAGGGCGCTGATGCCGACGACGGCGATCGTGGCCACGGAGTAGACCCACAGCAGGCCGAGGTGGGACGCGTCCATGCCGAGGATGCCGACGGTGGCGCCCTCCACGATGGAGCCCATCACCACGGAGAAGACCAGCATGAGCAGCGAGCCGATGGCCAGCGTGCGCACGCGGCTGATGTGCTGGAGGGGCATGCGCTGGCGGAAGGGACCGAAGTCGGAGTGGAGGTAGCCGAGCGCGGTGTCGACCTGGTTGGTGATCACGTTGGCGCCGAGCATGCCGCAGACGACCAGGACCAGCGCGTAGTAGAAGGCGCTCAGGCCCATGGCGCTGTGCGTGCCGAGCGGGTGGCCGTCGGCGACCTGGACGGACACCGGGTCGGCGAGCATCAGCTTGGCGGCCGGGGCGAGCGGGGCCTTCTGGGCGGCGGCGCGGTCGAGGAGCTGCTTGCCGAGCTGCGCGGAGGCGGCGTGGGCGGCCTTCTGTGTGGCCTGGCTCGCCATGGAGGAGCCGAAGCTGCCCGCCGACTGGTTGGTGAGCACCGTCATGGCCGGACGGGTCGGCTGGGCCTGCTGCGGCTGCTGCGGGCTGGTCAGCCCCGTCACCGCGGCGGTGAAGTTCTGCGGAACGACGACGGCGCCGTAGAGCTTGCCCTGGCCGAGCTTCTTGTCGGCCTCCTGGCGGCTGAGGACCTGCCAGTCGAAGCTGTTGTTGCCCTCGGCGGACTTCTTGATGCCGGAGACGACCTGGTCGCCGAAGTTCAGGTGCTTGCCGTTGGCGTCGAGCCCCTTGTCGCTGTTGACCAGGGCGACGGGGAGGTCGCGCAGGTTGCCCTTGGGGTTGACGTTGCCGCCCACGTACAGCAGGGCGAACAAGGTGGAGACCACGGCGAGGATGAGGCCCGAGCCGATCCACAGCCGTGGGCTGCGGAGCACGGACGAGGACGGGAGGGAAGGCATGATCGCTCCGGGGTGATGACGCAGAGTAGCTAGATATCGAAGGTATCCAGGTGCTAGATAGTGGCAGTATCTAACAGGGGTGTCCAATCGTTGAATGCGGATACCCGGTTCGCATCACCAGCGAGGAAGCCGCATGAAAATCTCGGAGCTCAGCCGCAGGGCCGGTGTGCCGGTCGCCAGCATCAAGTACTTCCGGCGCGAAGGCTTGCTGCCCGCCGGCCGGGCGACGGCCGCGACGCTGGCCGAGTACGGGGAGGAGCACGTCCAGCGGCTGCGGCTGATCAAGGCGCTGACCACGCTGGGAGGGCTGTCCATCGCCGCCACCCGGGACGTGCTGACGGCCGTCGGCGAGGCCCACACCACCGAGGGGAAGCTCGGTGCGATCAGCTACGCCCTGCCGGTGCCCGTCGCGGAGTCGCCCGTCGCGGACTCCGGCCAGGACGCGGCGGACCATGTGGCCGCCGAGACGGAGGTGGCGGAGCTGATCGCGGCCATGGACTGGCAGGCGCCCGGCACCTCCCCGCACGTACGGGGGCTGACCGAGGCGCTGAAGGCGCTCCGGCGGGTCGACGCGGACTTCCGGCCGGGCGAGCTCGCCGCCTACGCGGCGCTGGCCAACTCCGTCGCCCGGCTGGACCTGGAGCGCGCGGCCACCTTCGGTGACGACCCGGAGGCCTTGGCCGAACGGGCGGTCATCGTCCTCGCCCTCTCCGCCCCCGTGCTGGAGATCCTGCGCCGGCTCGCACAGGAGGACCAGGTCCGCCGCCGCGTCGCGGAGCGGGGCGGGGGCGGCGAATGAGCGGCGCCGCCGCCATTTCTTGAAAGTTCAATGACATCGTCCTAGAGTGAGCCGCGAGCCAGTTCTTGAACTTTCAAGAACTGGTCGTTCCCCCCTCACGAAGGAGTCGTTGTGAAGTCCACCCGGAAGGCCTGGGCCACAGCAGCCGCCCTCGGCGTGCTCGCCACGAGCGGAGCCACCGTCGCCGCCGCCACCCCCTCCGCTCACCCCACGGCGAAGAGCGCGAGCGAGGACGAGCAGCTGCGGAAGCTGTACAAGGACGCTCTGGCCGAGGGTGGCCGCCTGGTCGTCTACGCCGGCGGCGACAAGCCGGGCCAGGCCGACTACCTCAAGAACGCGTTCCTCAAGCAGTTCCCCGAGATGAAGGTCGACACCGTCGTCGACTTCAGCAAGAACCACGACGCGCGCCTCGACAACCAGATAGCCGAGCACAAGGTCGTCGCCGACGTCGTCCACCTCCAGACCCTCGACGACTTCCCCCGCTGGAAGAAGGAGGGGGCGCTCATGCAGTACAAGCCGGTGGGCTGGAACAAGGTCTACGACCAGATCAAGGACAAGGACGGCTACTACACCGGCCTGTTCTTCATCGCCTTCGCCAACGTCACCGCCACCACGCTCGGCGACAACGCGCCCGTCGAGGCCGCGGACTTCCTCAAGCCCGAGTTCAAGAACAAGCTCGTCTTCACCTACCCGAACGACGACGACGCCGTCCTCTACTACTTCAAGCAGCTCACCGACAAGTACGGCTTCGACTACCTGAAGAAGCTGCTCGCCCAGAACCCCAAGTTCGTCCGCGGCACGGCCGACGCCTCCGCCACGGTCGGCACCGGCGGCTACGTGGCGAACTTCGGCAGCTCGGGCAGCTCCAGCGGCCTGTCGAAGACCAGCACCCCGGAGAAGTCGCCGTGGGTCGCCTGGCCGCAGACCGGCGCCATCCTCAAGGACGCCCCCCACAAGGCCGCGGCCAAGCTGTACCTGAGCTGGCTCCTGTCGAAGCAGGGCCAGGAGGGCCGCTGGAGCGCCCGCACGGACGTCGCCACCCCGGCCGGGCGCAAGAACATCTTCGACTACGACAACATGAACCCGCTCGGCCTCGGCCGGTTCATGAGCGACCGCGCCGCCCTCGACCGGTTCAAGGCGCGCCTCAACCTCTACGTCGGTGACGTCAAGGGCGCCGACCCCGCCGACCCCGAGGGCAAGCTCGGCCTGCACCCCGTCGACCAGAACGGCACGCAGGGCTAAGCGCCCACCAGGGATGCTCGTCCCGGACACGGCCCACGAGGCGCTTCGGCGGCACGGGGCCGTGTCCCGGAATGCGACGCGACCACCTACGACGACGTAAGCCGGCGTCCTGACTCACCCACACCGGTGAGGTTCGCGACGGTCCGCACCCGCGCGCGGCGGGGAAGAGGAAGGCTGACCTCCGAACCCGACACGACCGGCCACGAGGTGGAGCGATGACGATGACCCGGCTGCTGACGGCGGCCCTGGCCGCGGCCCTTGCCCTGACCGCCGCACCCCCGGCGTCCGCGACGGCGTCGTCCGCAGCCCCGAAGCCCCCGAAGCAGAGGCATCTGCGCCTCGCCAACCAGGACAACAGGCAGTCCTTCACGGTGCACAAGGGCGACGAGATCACCGTCCGGCTCTCGGGGGAGCGGAAGCCCGACTCGGCCTGGGTGTGGAGCGTGCCCACGGCCGCCGACGGCGCCGTACTGCGCCGCGCCGCGGCCGGTACGGATCCGAACGGCGACACCACGGCCGTCTTCCACGCCCTGGCGGACGGGACGACCACCCTGGACTCCCGGCTGAGGTGTGTCGCCGATCAGCCCGGCCACGTGTGCTCGCAAGCGGTCGTTCCCTGGCAGACCACGGTGCGGGTGCGGCGGTAGGGCGACGGCCGCCCGGCGGCTCGTCCGGCGGTCAAAAGCCTGTATGACCATGGGGTATGCTTTTTCCCGTCGCCGGCCCCAATAGCTCAGTCGGCAGAGCGTCTCCATGGTAAGGAGAAGGTCAACGGTTCGATTCCGTTTTGGGGCTCCACGGCAGAAGGCCTCCACCGTTGCGGTGGGGGCCTTCCGCATAGCGGTGGCGTTCCCCGCTCGCGCGGAACGAGGTAACCATGGGTTCCCCTTCATCCACTTCCCGCGCCGCCCGTGACTGGTGCCTGGTCGTCACCGGGTTCCTGCTCGCCTTCGGGCTGTCGAGCGCCGTCGCCGTACAGATCCTGCTGACCGGGCACATCGACCTCCCCGACTGGGCCGTACGCCACCTCCCCGGCATGAAGGCGGGCTTCCTGGTCGCCGCCGTCGCGATGGCGCTCGCCCACCGGTGGCTCGGCTTCGGCGCCGCCGACCTGGGCCTGGCGGCGCGCCCCCGCCGGCCGTTCCCGTGGGGCGGGGCGGGCGCCGCCGGGGTGGCGTACCTCGGGATGTGGATCGGCTTCGAGGTGATGCGGCTCTTCCCCTCGCCCGGGTACGCCCCGACGGGCCGCACCGGCGCCGGTGAGCAACTGCCGGCCAACCTCCACAGCGCCCTCGTCGAGGAGACCCTCCTGCTCGCCCTGCCCATGGCGGTGATGACACGACTGCGCTGGCCGTGGCAGGCGCAGCTCGCGGTCCTGGTCGCTCTGCGCGTCCCCTTCCACCTCTACTACGGGTACGGCGCGTTCGCCCTCTGCCTGATCTGGATGGGCGGATACCTCCTCGTCTACCGGCGGACCCGGATCGTATGGCCCTTCATGCTGGCCCACTTCGTCTATAACTCGGCCCATGCCGACTACCTGCCGACCGTGCTGAGACCCCTGCTGGGCCTGGCCTTCTGGCTCGTCGGCGGCATCGCCCTCGTCCGTCTGGCCAAGGACGAGGCATGGCCATCTCGTCGCCCACACGGATGAATCCGTCAAAACCATCATCTGATGGTCGGGCAATGCCGCTTCCATGGACCCGTCGTCGGGAAGTCGCGCACGCATTCGGGAGGGCCGGTTGGACCGCCGCACGTTTCAGAGCCGACTCGTATCGCTGGGGAGCCTGACGGTGGCCGGGGCGCTGCCGGGGACACGGGGGAGCGCCGCCGCCGAGCCGGCCCGTCGGGCCGGACCGGGGAGCGAGGAGGCGCCGCCCCAACGGTCGGTGGTGGAGTACGAACTGCCGCCCGCCGAGGAGACGCACGAGATCGTCAAGATCCCCGGCAAGCCGATGGCCCTGGTGTCGCAGATGTCCAACAGCCATCTGGTGAAGCTGCGCCTCGACCCCCGCACCGAGCGGGTGACCGGCGTCAAGGCGTTCGCGCTGGGGCCGAAGGACGCGATGCTGCACGGGCTGGCGGTGTCGGAGCGCCACCCCGGGCGGATCTGGGCCACGCACGAGGGCGGGAACCGGCTGCTGCTGGTCGACCCGAGGGCGGACGAACCGGACGCCGCGCCGCGCGTCGAGCGGGAGATCGCCGTCCCGGGCGGCGGCCGGGGCCCGCACTACGTCAACGAGTACGGCGACACACTGTGGGTGACGCTGAAGGGGAGCGACCAGGTCCTGGCCCTGGACCACACCCGTCCGGAACGCTTCCGGCTGTTCGAGGCGAAACCGCACCCCATCTTCGCCGCCCGGCATCCGGGCAGTGGTGACTTCTACGTCAGCCAGGACAGCGCGAGCACGATCCTGCGGATCGACCCGAGGAGCGGGCGCACCACGCAGACGCCGGTCCCGGCGGAACGGGGCAGCACCCCGGTCGGGTTGATCAGCGGAGCCGGCGCGGTCTGGCTGGTGCTGCTCGGCACGGAGGAGACCGGGACCGGCACGTTCGGCCGGATCGACGAGGACGGCGGGATCGCCTGGTACCGGCTGCGCGAGACCAGGGGCCGCTCGGCGTCGCTGCTGCACCTGGCCTTCGAGCCGCAAGCGGCGGGGCGCGGTCGGGAGCCGGTGCTGTGGCTGCTGGCGTCGTCGATCGTCTCCGACGACGCGCGGGACCAGATCATCCGGGTGCGGTTCGACGCGTCGTGGAACCGGATCGTGGAGGAGGAGTACGCGGCGCTGCCGACGCAGATGTGCAAGGCGCATCGCCTGCTGCCGCTGACGAACAGTGTGCTCGCCACCGAGCTGACGACCTTCACGGTGGCTCAGCTGACCGGCGCCCGGGACTGACACCGGGCCGGGGGAGTACGGGGAGGGGGCCGGCGACGGTGTCGCCGGCCCCCTGTGGTGCGCCGGTTACCGCGTGAGCCATTCGGGGCGGCCCGAGCCGCGCGGGACGAGAACGGTGCGGAACGCACCGGGGGTCTCCGACATCACGACCTGGTCGGTGACGCCTTGGTAGCGGCCGCAGGGGGTGTCGGCGGTGAACGTGTCGGGGTCGAGGTAGGCGTGGCGTTCGCCGGTGCCGGCGAGCTCGCGGGCGTAGTCCTTGTCGAGGACGCCGAGGCTGAGGATCCACAGGGCGACGCGGGTGAGCGAGACGTGGACGCGGTAGCTGCCGCCCTCGGTGGCCCGCCGGATCAGGGCGGCGATGACGCCGGTGGTGGCGAGCCAGGGGACCAGGTAGTCGTTGACGACCTTGATCGGGGGCAGGGCCGGGTTGTCGTCGGTGCCCTCCAGGTTCATCATGCCGGCGACGCAGCCGGCGGTCTGGTCGAAGCCCACGCGGTTCGCCCAGGGGCCGTGCTGTCCGTGGAGGCTGACGGTGGTGTGGATGATGCCGGGCCGGATCGCGGCGGCCTCCTGCGGGGTGAGGCCCATGCGCTCCAGGTAGCCGGCGCGATGGTTGGCGTAGAAGACGTCGGTGCCGCGCAGCAGTTCGCGCAGGGTGGCCGCGGCCCGCGGGTCGCGGTCGTACGCGAGGGTGGCGGAGCGCACGCCGACCTGGGCGGTGTAGTAGAGGATGTCGTTCTCGAACTGGCCGGGGCGCCAGATGTTGAGGGCGTCGGCGCCGTGCTGGGCCATGGTGCGGCCGATGGCGGCGCCGGCGATGACATGGCCCAGGCCCAGGGCGCGTACACCGTCCAGGGGCTGGGTGGCGCCGGGCGGCAGCGGCTCGGGGTCGCTGTCGCCGATCTTCTCGATCTCGATCAGGGGCAGGTCGGCGAGGACGTCGCGGTACTGACGGGTGTCGAGGAACTCCCGGGTGCCGCGCAGCATGGGCATGACGACCCCGGCGTCCGCCCCGGCCCGCTCCAGCTCGGCGCCGTCCCAGCGGGAGACGGCGTTCGCTACGGCTTGGGCGTCGTCGGGCGTGCCCAGCAGCTTCAGGGTGCGGGACTTGAGCGCGGGGTAGACGTTCAGGGGCATCACCCAGCGTCCGTCGCCGGCGCGGTAGAAGGACAGGGCGAAGGGGTCGTCGGGCGCGACGATCGGGTAGCCGTTGAGCTTCTCCCACTTCCCGTCGTAGAAGGGGCACAGCCGGTGGGGGGCCTTGCGCAGGTCCATGCCGATGTCCTGGCCGGGGCCGCCGCGGTGCTGCCACAGCTTGGCCAGGGCGACGGACTTGGCCGTCAGGCCCAGGGCGGGGGCGGCGGCCAGCCGCAGGGTGGAGGGGACGACGGGGTCGGCGCCGGTGAAGGAGACCGTGCCGCCCGCGTCCCGCTCGCTCATGCCGACGCCGCCGAGGACGTCGTCGAGCGCGGCGTGGATGTCGAAGTCGTCCCCGGACCCGTCGGTGACCGGCTTGTCGAGCGCGGCCTTGATCTTGTCGGTGAGGTTCATGGTGCTGCCTGTCAGTGCTGGGCGGGCTGTGCGTGGG
>NZ_JAILXP010000105.1 GCF_020740895.1 Streptomyces sp. UNOB3_S3
GGGGGTCCGGGGGCGGAGCCCCCGGGAAACGGTGAAGGGGCGGGACTGGGGCACAGCCCGCCGCAGGCGCTACACCCGTTCCACCACCGTCGCGATCCCCATCCCGCCCCCGACGCACAGCGTGATCAGCCCGTACCGTCCGTCCCGTCGCTCCAGTTCGTCGACGACCGTGCCCAGCAGCATCGCCCCCGTCGCCCCCAGCGGGTGGCCCAGCGCGATGGCGCCGCCGTTGACGTTGACCTTCGCCAGGTCCGCGCCCGTCTCCTCGATGAACCGCAGGACGACCGCCGCGAAGGCCTCGTTGACCTCGATCAGGTCCATGTCGTCGATGGTCAGCCCCGCCTTGGCGAGCGCCTTGCGGGTGGCGGGGGCCGGGCCGGTGAGCATGATGGTCGGCTCGGAGCCGGAGACGGCGGCCGAGACGATACGGGCCCGGGGCCGCAGCCCGTAGCGCTCGCCGACCTCGCGGTTGCCGATGGCGACGAGGGAGGCGCCGTCGACGATGCCCGAGGAGTTGCCCGCGTGGTGGACGTGGTCGATCTTCTCCACCCAGTGGTACTTCTGGAGGGCCACCGCGTCGAAGCCGCCCTGCTCGCCGAGGGCCGCGAAGGAGGGCTTGAGGGCGGCGAGGGTGTCGACCGTGGTGCCGGGGCGCAGGTGCTCGTCGCGGTCGAGGACGACGAGGCCGTTGCGGTCGCGTACGGGCACCACGGAACGGTCGAAGCGGCCGTCCTTCCACGCGGCGGCGGCCAGCTCCTGCGACCGCGCGGCGAAGGCGTCCACGTCACGGCGGGAGAAGCCGCCGAGCGTGGCGATCAGGTCGGCGCCGATGCCCTGGGGGACGAAGTTGACGTCCATATTCGTCATCGGGTCCGCGAACCACGCGCCGCCGTCGGAGGCGATGGGCACCCGGGACATCGACTCCACGCCGCCCGCCAGGACCAGGTCCTCCCAGCCGGAGCGGACCTTCGCGGCGGCGAGGTTGACGGCCTCCAGACCCGAGGCACAGAAGCGGTTCTCCTGGACGCCCGCGACGGTGTCGGGCAGCCCGGCGGCGATGGCGGCGATCCGGGCGATGTCGGATCCCTGGTCGCCGATGGGGCTGACGACACCGAGGACGATGTCGTCGATCGCGGCGGGGTCGAGGTCCGGCAAACGCCGCCGGAGCTCGTGGATCAGCCCGACGACGAGGTCGATGGGCTTGGTGCCGTGCAGCGAGCCGTTGGCCTTGCCACGGCCGCGCGGGGTGCGGATCGCCTCGTATACGTACGCTTCGGTGCTCAAGGGCGTGGGCCTTTCGGAAGTCATCTCGGAAGTCATCGGGGAGGGGGAGGGGTTCAGGAGAGGAGGGAGCGGCCGATGATCTCCTTCATGATCTCGGTCGTACCGCCGTAGATCGTCTGGATCCGCCCGTCGGTGAACGCCTTCGCCACCGGGAACTCGGCCATGTAGCCGTACCCGCCGTGCAGTTGCAGACACCGGTCGGCGACGCGCTTCTGGAGCTCGGTCGCCCACCACTTGGCCATGGAGGCGTGGACGGCGTCGAGCTCGCCCCGGTCGTGGTCGGTGACGCAGCGATCGAGGAAGGCGCGGGTGACCGCGCACTCGGTGGCCATCTCGGCGATCTCGAAGCGGATGTGCTGGAGGCGGGCCAGCGGCCGGCCGAACGCCTCGCGCTCCTTGACGTAGCGGGTGGTGATCTCCAGCACGTGCTCGGCGGCGGCGATCGCGGAGACGGCGATGCTCAGCCGCTCCTGCGGCAGATTGGCCATCAGATGGCCGAACGCGCCCTGCGGTTCGCCCAGCAGGTTCTCCTTGGGGACGCGGACGTCGGCGAAGAACAGCTCGGCGGTGTCCTGGGCCTTCTGCCCGATCTTGTCGAGGTTGCGGCCGCGCTCGAAGCCCGGCATGCCCCGCTCGACGACCAGCAGGCTCAGCCCCCTGGCGCCGCCCTCCGGCGTCGTCCGGGCCACGACGACGACCAGGTCGGCGAGGATGCCGTTGGAGATGAACGTCTTGGCGCCGTTGAGCAGCCAGTGGTCGCCCCGGTCCTCGGCGGTGGTGCGGATGCCCTGGAGGTCGGAGCCCGCGCCGGGCTCGGTCATGGCGATGGCGCTGATGGTCTCGCCCGAGCAGAACCCCGGCAGCCAGCGCCGCTTCTGCTCCTCGGTCGCGAGGCCCGCCAGGTACGGGCCGACCATGTCGTTGTGCAGCGAGATCGCGAGTCCGGCCGCCCCGGCGCGGGCGAACTCCTCGGCGAGCACGGCGCTGTAACGGAAGTCCCGGTTGCCCCCGCCGCCGTACTCCTCGGGCACGGCGAGGCCCAGCAGGCCCTGGCGCCCGGCGGCCCGCCAGGCGTCGCGGGAGACGATGCCGTCCTTCTCCCACTGCTCCTGATGCGGGGTGACCTCCTTGGCGAGGAAGGCGCGCACGGTCTCGCGGAAGGCTTCGTGGTCGGCGGTGAAGAGCTGACGCTTCATCGGTTCTGGCTGCCTTTCTCTGCCGCGCCGGCGTCCGGCGCGTGCCGTTCGAGACCGGGTTCGAGAGCGGGTTCGAGAGCGGATCCGAGACCGGGGACGTCCCAGTCGCGGGCCACCTCGGCGGTGTCCGCGCCCGGCCGCGCGGGCGGCCGGCGCACGGAGCCGGGGGTGGCGGAGAAACGGGGTGCGGGGGCGGGCTGGGTGATGCCGCCGTGGCCGGTGAAGGTGGCGCGCGCGGCGAGGTGGGGGTGCTCCGGGGCCTCGCGCAGCGACAGGACGGGCGCGACGCACCCGTCCGAACCCTCGAAAACCTCCGTCCATTCCGCCCGGGTGCGCTGCCGGAAGCGCTCGGCGATCGCGGTGCGCAGCTCGCCCCAGCGGGCGGGGTCCTCGCGTACGGGCGCGCTCTCGCCGAGGCCGAGCAGCCGGGTGAACTCGGCGTAGAAGCGCGGCTCCAGTGCGCCCACGGCCATATACCCGCCGTCGGCCGTCTCGTACGTGCTGTAGAAGGGCACCCCGCCGTCGAGGAGGTTGGCGCCGCGCCGGTCCTGCCAGCGGCCGGCCGCGAGCATGCCGTGGAGCATCGCGGTGAGATGGGCGGTGCCGTCGACGATCGCGGCGTCCACGACCTGCCCCGGCCCGCCGGCGTGGACGTGCTGGAGGGCGGCCAGGATCCCGATGACGAGATAGAGGGAGCCGCCCGCGTAGTCGCCGAGGAGATTGGCGGCGGCGTAGGGCGGGCCGTCGGCGGGCCCGGTCAGGCCGAGGGCGCCGGTGACGGCGATATAGCCGATGTCGTGCCCGGCGCTGGCGGCGAGCGGCCCGTCCTGGCCCCAGCCGGTCATCCGCCCGTAGACGAGCGCGGGGTTGCGGGCCAGCGCGGCGTCGGGGCCCACGCCCAGGCGCTCGGCGACGCCGGGGCGGTAGCCCTCGATCAGGACGTCCGCGCGGGCGGCCAGATCGAGGACGGTGCGCGCGCCGTCCTCGGACTTGAGGTCCACGAGGACGGAGCGTTTGTTGCGGTTGGTGATGTCGTGGGCCGGGTCGATGGCCAGCCCGGGCCCGCCGGGGCGCTCGACGCGGACCACGTCGGCGCCGAGGTCGCCGAGGAGCATGGCGGCGAACGGCCCCGGCCCGATGCCCGCCAGCTCGACCACCCGCACCCCGGCGAGCGGCCCGCTCACTGCCGTCCCTGTCCCAGTCGCCATCCCGGTCCCGCTGTCCATACGGCCCCCACGTCCCTGTGACACAACCGCTGTAACACTCGTGATGTTAAGAACGTGTTCTACCGATCACAAGGGTCTTGCGGGGCGGGTCTGTGGGCGCGTGGGGGGGCGAGGGGTCAGGGCGTGGTGGTGAGGGTGGGCCAGAGGCCGGTGGCGGTGAGGGACCTGGCCAGGCGGAGGGCCCAGTAGGTTTCGTCCCCGTCTTCGTCGCGCCAGGACCACAGGCGGGTGGTGGCGAGGTGGAGCGGGCTGAGCCGGGTGATGCCGATGGCGCCGTGGAGCTGGTGGGCGATACGGGCGATCTCGGCGGCCGAGGCGGATGCCTGTGTCTTGGCGGCGGCGACGGCGACGTGTGCTGCCGGGCCGCCGCCGTCCAGCGGTGCGGCGGCGGCGCGGACCAGGGCGGCCTCCTCGATGAGCCGCGCCTCTTCCTGCTTGACGGCCTGGAAGCGGCTGAGCGGACGGCCGAACTGGGTGCGGGCGGTGGTGTGGGCGACCGTCAGGTCGACGCAGCGTTCGGCGGCTCCGGCGATCAGGGCGGAGCGGGCCAGGGCCGCGCGGAGCCGGGCCTCGTCCAGTAGTTCGGGGGAGACCCTGCGGACCCGCGAGGCGGGGATCTCGAGGGAGGCGAGGTGCAGGTCGTCGCGGGGTTCCTCGGCGAGGTTGGCTCCGGGGGTGAGGACGGCCTGGTCGGGGGTGAGGGTGAACAGGACGGGGCCGGACGGGGCGGTGGCCAGGACGACCACCATGGTGGCGGCGCGGGCCCAGGGGACGCGGCGCAGGGTGCCGCTGACCAGCAGGGTGTCATCGTCGCCCAGACAGCCGGCCGAGCCGACAGGGGAGGCGGCCGGGTGGGCGTAACGGACGGTGAGCTCGGGGGCGATGGCGTAGCCGAGCGGGCCGTGGGGGACGGGGAGGCCGACGCGGCGCAACAGCGGGCGGGCGACCAGGGCCGTTTCGGCCAACGGGGCGGGGACCGCCCGGCGTCCTGCCTCCTGGGCTGCGGCGAGGAGTTCGGCGGTGGAGGCGTCCCGAGCCGGAAGGGCCACGGCGTCGGGGTCGGTGGTGTTGACGACGACGGCGATGGCGTCGGGATCGGCGTAGAAGGCGTTGGTGTCGTAGGCGTCGGCGGAGATGACGGGTGTGCCGGTGTCTATCGTGTGGGTGTTCATCAGTGCCGCTCCAGTCCACGAGTGATGATGCCGCGAAGGATTTCGTTGGTGCCGCCGCGCAGCGTGTAGCCGGGGCTGTGCAGCAGGGCGAAGGCGAGCAGTTCGGGGTGGCTGCCGGGGGTCGCGTGCGGATCGGCGGGGGTCGGCAGGATGCCGCGGACAGCGTCGATCAGCGTGCCCTCCAGGCGGGTGCCGAGGTCCTTGACCAGGGCGGCCTGGATATCGGGCGAGGCTCCGGCGTCCAGGGCCGCGGCCACGCCGAGGGACAGCCGGCGGACGCTGTGCAGACGGGCCGTCAGGATGCCGACCTGGGCGAGCTGCTCGGCCGTCGCCGAGCGCTGCTCCAGTTCGCGGAGCAGGGAGACCAGCAGGGGGAAGGTGGACAGGTAGCGCTCCGGGCCGCTGCGCTCGAAGGCGAGTTCACCGGTGACCTGCTTCCACCCGTCGCCCCGCTGTCCGAGCAGCATGCCGTCGGGGACGTCGACGCCTTCGAGGTGGCAGGCGTTGAAGCGGTGCTCGCCGCTCATCAGGTGGATCGGCTCGACCCGTACCCCCGGGGCACGCAGGTCGACGATGAACTGGCTGAGACCGGCGTGCCTGTCCTCGGCCTCGTCGGTGCGGGCCAGCACGATGGCGTAGTCGTTGACGTGGGCGCCGCCGGTCCACATCTTGGTGCCGGTCAGCCGCCAGCCGCCGGCGGTGCGTTCGGCGCGGGTGGCGACCGAGGCGAGGTCGGAGCCGCTGCTCTTCTCGCTCATGCCGATGGAGAAGAAGCACTGTCCGGCGGCTATCCGGGGCAGGAAGAAGCGGCGCTGTTCCTCGGTGCCGTGCCGGAGGACGGACGGGCCGGCCTGCCGGTCGGAGACCCAGTGCGCGCTGACCGGGGCGCCGGCGGCGAGCAGTTCCTCGATCACCACATAGCGCTCCAGGAAGCCGCGGCCGGCACCGCCGTACTCGGTGGGCAGGGCCATGCCGACCCAGCCGCGTTCGGCGAGGCGGCGGCTGAAGCCGTCGTCCCAGCCGGCCAGCCAGGAGTCGGGGCGGCCGAGCACGGTGCCGCGGGCGCGCTCCTCGTCGAGAAAGGCGCGGACCTCGGCGCGGAGCCGGCGGGCCGATTCGGGCAGTGCGACGTCGGGGAACGCGATCGGTGAAAGCGTCGAAGTCGAAGGAGACATGGATCAGTAGCTCCCGGTTGGGGTTACGGAGAATCGGTCAGTTTGCAATCGGTCAGTTCGCGGAGTGCAACAAGGAAGGATCGAAGCCGACCTCGCCGAGCACTTCGTCGGTGTGCTGGCCGATGGCCGGGCAGGGCCGCGGCTCCGGCTCCGGGTCGGCCGAGTAGCGGACCGGTCGGCCGATCAACCGGTAGGGGCCCTCGGTGGGGTGTTCGGCATCGCGCAGCAGGCCGCCCTCGCGGGCGTAGGCGCTGGTGGCGGCGGATTCCAGGTCGAGGACGGGGGCGGCGGCGATGCCCGCCCGGTCGCAGAACTCCTGCCACTCGGCACTGGTGTGGCGCGGTGTCAGTTCCGCGAGCAGCGGATAGAACTGGTCGGCGTTGCGGGCCCGGTCGGGTCCGGTGGCGAAGCGCGGATCGTCGGCCAGGTCGGGGCGGCCGACGAAGGCGGTGAACTCCCGCCAGTCGCGGTCGCTGTGCGGCAGGATGCACATCCAGCCGTCGGCGGTGCGCTGGGCACGGCGCTCCGGGCTGAGCGAGCGCGCCGAACCGAACGCCCCGTCGGGCTCCAGGGCAGCCGTGCCCAGGTGCTCGACCAGGTTGAAGGCGAGCATGGTGTCGGCCATCGGGACCTCGATGTGCTGGCCGGTGCCGCCGTGCTCCCGGTAGTGCAGCGCGGCCAGCACCGACTGGGCGATCTGCATGCCGCAGATCTTGTCGGCCAGCACGGTGGGGACGTAGTGCGGCCGGCCGGAGACCTGGTGGTTGAGCCAGACCAGGCCGCTGGCCGCCTGGATGATGTCGTCGTAGGCGGCGTGGGTGCCGTAGCGGCTGTCGCTGCGGAAACCCTGGGCGTTGGCGTAGATCAGGCCGGGGTTGACCGCCGCGATGTCGTCGTACCCGAGGCGGAGACGCTCCAGGGCCTGCGGGCGCAGGTTGGTGATGAAGACGTCGGCGGTGCGCAGCAGGGCGAGCAGGGCGTCGCGACCGTGCGGGGCCTTGAGATCGATGACGGCACTGCGCTTGTTGCGGTTCAGGTTCAGTGCCGCGGCGCCCATGCCGGGGTGGCGCCGCGGAGGGTAATGGCGCGTCATGTCACCGGCGGGCGGCTCGACCTTGACCACATCGGCGCCCAGGTCGCCCAGTTGCTGGGCGGCGTACGGGGCCATGATCACACTGGCCAGTTCGATGACACGGACTCCGGCGAGGAGTCCACGGCCGGACGGGCCGCTCGATTTCTCGGACATCTTCCAAAACCTCCCGGGGTCAGCGCCACTGGAGCACGGCGGACCCGAGCGGGGACCGCCGGCCGGGCTGGGGAACCGTGCGCCCGCTGTACGCGAACGGCGTCGCCGGTTCGGTGAGCGGGCCGAAGTCGGTCATGGTGGTCGACAGCGCGGCGAGCGGCGCGCGCCCGGGCCGGGGCAGGTCGATGACGTTCTCCCGTGCCAGCAGCCCGAGTTCCTGAACCCAGTGACACACCCCGGCCAAGGTCACGCGGATCCGCCACGAGCTGCCCTCCGTCGCACGCCGGCGCAGGACCGTTGCCACGGCGGCGGCCCCGAGGTATGCGGCGAGGTAGTCGTTGAGCAGGTACGTCGGCGGTAGCGACGGCCGGTCGGTCCACTCCTCGACGGCGAATCCTGTTGCCGAGCAGGCGAGTTGGTCGAACCCTCCGCGTTCGCCCCAGGGGCCGTCGGCGCCCCAGGCGTGGTATTCGAGGGTGATGAGTCCGGGGCGGCGCCGGATGAGTTCCTCGGCCTGTGCCCCGTGCCGGGCAAGCCCCCGGTAGGCGTGCACGAAGACGTCCGCGTCCTGGAGCACCTCGTGGAAGGCCGCACGGTCGTGACCGTCGCGCAGGTCGCAGTAGGCGTTGCGCTTGCCGCCGCCGGTCATCGCGATCATCGGGATCGGGTCGGGGCGGTCGGGACGCGACAGGTGCAGCACGTCGGCGCCGAACTGGGCGAGGAGCCGCGCCCCGACGGGACCTGCGATGACATGGGTGAGGTCGAGGACCCGTACGCCCGTGAGCGCCTCGTCGGCCTCGCCGATCGGCTCCAGGGGCCGGACCGGCCCGTCACCGACGCGTTCGATCTCGACGACCGGGCGCCGCGCGACGTACCGCCCCGCGGGGTGCGCGAGCCACTCGTCCCGGTCGCGCACCGCGCAGGCGACGCCGCCCCGCGCGCAGATGGCCTCCTCCAGGGCGAAGGCGTCCCAGCCGGCCGCGGCCCGCGCGATCCCGGCCTTGTCGAACCCGCAGCTCAGCACGGAGTGGACCGCGTCCCGCAGATGCGGATAGGTGGTGATGATGAAGATCCACCGGCCGTCGCGCGCCCGGTAGAAGTCGTTGTTGCCGAGCAGCGCCGGATCGTCGAGCAGGACACCGATCGGGCGCCCCGACAGCGTCGTGTGATACGTCGCCATGAGCTGGTCGATCGCGGCTCCGGCCGTTACCTCCACCTTCTGGTGCCGGTGGCCGCGCTGTTCGCCGAGCGCCGCCGTCTGCCGCCCGAAAACCCCGATCGCGGCCGACATGGCATCGGCGAGGCGGTGCACCGAGGGCACCAGGGGATCCGCCCCGACAACGGTGATGTCCTCGGCCCCCCGGGCCGGATCAGGGTCGCCGAGGGTGTGCAGCAGCCGGGAGACGATCTCTCCCGTGGACGGCGGAGGCGTCGGCTCGGCCGTGGTCAGCGTGTTCGAAGTCATGCCGGGATGCTCGTTCCCGGCCCTGTAGGAGCGCCCGCATTCACGGATATCCGTGAATCGATGCGAACGTCACGTCCGCCCCTCCTGGATGTGCGCGAGGAGCCGGGCCGCCGCCCGGTCCAGACTCAGCCGCTCCGAGCGGCCACGGCGCCGGTGCGTCAGCACAAGAGCACCCGTGATGACGGGGCCGTCGGTGACGGGGATCGCGAGCGCGCTGACTTCGGGATCGGCCAGACCCTCGCTGCGGCTGATCCGCGACGCGCGGATCGCCGGAAGAGCGCGGCGGAACTCGGCGACCGCCTCGGGGTCATGGCGGGCGAGCTCGTCGAGCAGCCCACGGCGCTCCGCCTCGTCGGTGAAGGCCAGCAGCAGACGGCCCGCGGCGGTACGCAGCAGCGGCCGGGCCACGTGCTCGTCGGCGAGCGGCACGAGGCGCGGAATCTCGTCCTCGCCGCCGCGCCCGAGGTGCACCGCGTCGAGCCCGACCCGCACCGTGAGCAGCACCGGGGTGCCCGCGACGCGGCTCAGCTCGTTGAGCTCGGCCTGCCCGATCCGCGGGACGACCCGGCCGGCGATGAGGTTGAGGACGTGCGGTGCGGGCCCGAGTCTGAAGTGCCCGTGCTGTTCCAGCAGGAAGCCCGTCGCGACAAGGCCGTTGACCAGATCCTGTACCGAACTCGCCGGCGCCCCGACCGTCCGCGCCACCTCGGCCACGGTCACCCCGCCCGGCGCCCGCGCGGCGGCCTCCAGGATCCATGCGACCCGGTCCACCGTACGGTGACGCCGACGCCGTCCGTACTCACCCATCCCGCCCCACCTTGTCCTTCGTGTACTCCGCCGGCCAGGGGGCGTCAGTCTCGCCGCGGTGCGGGTGACGGCGCGGGGTTCAGCCGGCTCGACGCGCGGGCCAGCAATTCGATGAGCAGGGCGCGTTCCTCGGCGCTGAATCCGTCGGCGATCCGCCGTTCGATGGCGACGGCCTCCGCGTCGGCCCGCTTGAGCAGCCGGCGTCCGTCGTCGGTGAGGCGCACCTCCGTCACCTTGCGGTGCCAGGGGTGCGGCTGCCGTGTGATCAGCTCTTTCGCTTCGAGGTTGGCGAGCACGGTGGCGATGGTCTGCGGGGTGACCAGGCACGCGCGGGCGAGCGCGGCGGCGGACACCCCTGGCTGTGCGTCGACCGTGTACAGCGCGACGTACTGCGGAACCGTCAGCCCGAGGGGGCGGAGCGCCGCGTGCTTGGCCGCCATCAGTTCCTGCTCGGCCCGCTTGATGTGCAGGCCGAGGCGTTCCGTGAGCGGCATGTCCATGGGATCGATCGTACGTCATCGGTTCATCGGGCTCTGGCTTATGACAGAGCTCTGCTATACATAAGAGCCCTGTTACTGATCTTGTGCCACTCATGGAGGCAACCCATGTCCAGCCCTGAACTGCTCGACCACGTCGTCGCCGGGTCCGGCCCGGGCCTCGTCCTGATCCACGGCACCGGCGCCGACGCGACCTCGAACTGGGGACCTATCGTCGACGCGATGCGCGACCGGTACACGGTCGTCGCCCCGAACCTGCCCGGCGCGGGCGCCACCGCCGTGTACCCCGCCCCGATCGACCTGGACGAACTCGCCGACCGGATCGTCGCCACCGCCCGCGCCGCCGGGCTGGAACGGTTCCACCTGGCCGGTCACTCGGTGGGCGCCGTCGTCGCCACGGCCGTGGCCGCCCGGCACCCCGATGCCGTGACCTCGCTCGTTCTGCACGCCGGATGGGTCAGGACGACCGCGCGGGAGAAGTTCATGTTCGACCTGTGGGCGCGGCTGCTGCGCACCGACCCGGACCTGCTGGCCCGCCAGTTGATCCTCACCGCGATGGGACCCGGCCTCCTCGGCGCGCTCGACGAGGCCGGGTTCGCCGAGATGGCCGCGGGTTTCACGGCCATGCTCGACGAGCGCGTTCTCGGGCAGATCGAACTGGACAGCCGCGTCGACCTGCGCGACGCGGTGTGCCGCGTCACCGCCCCCACGCTCGTGGTGGCGAGCGCGGACGACCAGGTCGTCCCGCCCCACCACCAGCGCGAGCTGGCCGCCGCCATCGACGGGGCCGAGTACCTCCAGGTCCCCGGTGGGCACGGCCTGCCGTTCGAGGACCCGGCCCGGTTCTTCTCGGTCGTCACCGAATACGTGGACAAGCGTCAGGCGCTGGACGAGGCCTGAGGGACACGCCGGGTTTGGTGTGCGGCGCCCGCGAGAAGAGTCCCGTCATGGCCTCCATTCCCACCGTCGATCTGCGCACCTGGCGGACCGACGGCAGCCCCGCCGCGGTCGACCGGGCGCTGCGCACCGCCGGGTTCCTGCTCGTCACCGGGCACGGCATCGCCCCGGACCTGCGGGCCGCCGTCCGCGCGCAGGCCCGCGTGTTCTTCGGGCTGCCGGAAGAGGCCAAACGGCGGTACGCCGTCGAGGTCGGCGAGCGCGGCTGGCTCGGGCCCGGTGCCGAGGCCAACGGGTACGCGGAGGGCACCGAAACGCCGCCCGACCTCAAGGAATCCCTCTCCTTCGCGGCGGAGGAGCCCAGCGGGGACCCGGCCGTGGACGCCGAGTGGTTCCTGCCCAACACCTGGCCCGCGGAGGCCCCGCTGCTCCGGCCCCTGGTGGCCGACTACCTGGCCCGGATGCGCCGGCTGTCCGACGACATCCTGGGACTGCTGGGGGCCGCCCTCGGAGAGGGCGAGGACTTCTTCACCCGGCACACCACCCATCCCACATGGGGGTTCAACATCAACTGGTACCCGGGCGCGGGGACGACCGGTTCCCCGCAGCCCGGCCAGTTCCGGATCGGCCCGCACACCGACTTCGGCACGGTCACGGTCCTGGACCGGCAGCGGGGCAGGGGAGGACTGCAGGTCTTCACGGACGAGGACGGCTGGCAGGACGCCGCGTACGACCCTGATGCCCTTACCGTCAACATCGGCGATCTCATGTCCTTCTGGACCGAGGGACGCTGGTGCTCCGGGCGGCACCGCGTGCTGCCGCCGCCCGTCGACGAACCGGCCGAGGAGCTGATGTCGCTGGTGTACTTCTACGAGTGCGATCCGGGCACGGATGTGCGCGGCGTCGATTCCCACCGCTATCTGAGGGAGAAGCTCGACGCCATCAAGGTCGGCTGACGACCGGCGAAGGCCGGCTCACGCCGGGAAGTCCGGCAGCCGTTTGTCATAGAGCCACGGGTGGAGCACCGTGCCCAGCTCACGGCCCGTCACCCGCTCGGCGTGGGCCAGGAACATGTCCGTGTTCGCGCTGCCTCCCCGGTGGGCGTCGTGCCAGGTGCGCAGGGTGCGGAAGAAGTCGTCGTCCCCCACGGCCAGCCGCAGCGCGTGGAGGGTGCAGGCCCCCCGGACGTACACCCGGTCGTCGAAGAGGCTGCGCCGGCCCGGGTCGGCGATGCGGAGGTTCTGCCGGCGGCCGGACAGGTCCTGCCGTGCCTGGCGGGCCAGGGTGTCGGCGTCGTCCTCGTCGAGGTGCTCGGACCACAGCCACTCCGCGTACGTGGCGAAGCCCTCGTTGAGCCAGATGTGCCGCCAGTCGGCGAGGCCGACGCTGTTGCCGTACCACTGGTGGGCGATCTCGTGGGCCACGAGCGTCTCCCAGCCGCGCCGCCCGTCCATGTGGTTGCCGCCGAAGACGGACAGCGTCTGGTTCTCCACCGGCGCCGCCAGCTCCGCGTCGACGACGACCGCCCCGTAGGACTCGAAGGGGTAGTCGCCGAAGAGACCGGCGAAGGCGCGCAGCATCTCCGGCTGGCGGGCCAGGTCGTGGCGGGCCCGCTCGGCGAGGTGGGGCGGGTAGGAGTTGCGCACCCCGCCGCGCTCCTCGTGGGTGAAACGGCCGGTGTAGAGGGCGGCGAGGTAGGAGGACATGGGGCCGGGGTGGTGGTACGTCCAGCGCTCCGTGGCGCCGTCGCCGACGGGGACGTGCTCGCGCAGGGTGCCGTTGGCCAGGGCGTGGTGGCCCCGGGGCACGGTGACGGTGAAGGTGTAGGCGGCCTTGTCGTCGGGGCGGTCGTTGCAGGGGAACCAGGAGGGGGCGCCCACGGGCTGGGAGGCGACGAGCGTCCCGTCGTGGTCGTCGCCGGTGCGGTCCCAGCCGACGCTGCCGAAGGGCGTGGTGACGGGCTTCGGCCGGCCCGCGTAGCGGACGTCGAGGACGAACGCCTGCCCGGGCACGAGGGTCCGGGCGGACGTGAGGAGGAGCTTGCCGTCGCGGCGGTGGACCGCGACGGGCTCCCCGTCGAGGTGCGCCGAGCGCACCGACAGCCGGGCCAGGTCCAGCGCCACCACGCGCGTACGGTCGTTGGAGACGGCGTGGATCCGGGCGTGGCCGTCCAGCCAGGCCCGGCCCGGGTCGTAGCCGAGCCGCAGGTCGTAGGCGAGGGTGCGGTGGCCGTGGGAGCCGTGCCGGGGGAAGTAGCCCGGCACGGCGGCCGTGCGGCGGCTGTCGCCGCCGACGGAGAGCGCGGCGGCGCCCAGCGGGAGCGCCGCCGCGGCCGTGAGGAGGCCGCGGCGGCTGCACGCGAAGCGGTCCCGGAGGCTCATGCCACGAGCTCGCGCGCGGGTTGCGTGCCGGCGATGGGGTTGCCCGCCCAGTGGGTCCCGGCGGGCACCGTCTCGCCCCGCATGACAAGGGAGGACGGGCCGATGGCGGCGTGCTCGCCGACCGTGCTGCCCGGCAGGACGATGCCGTGCGGGCCGAGCGAGGCGCCCGCGCCGAGCTCGACGCGGTCCATGCGCATGATCCGGTCGTGGAAGAGGTGCGTCTGCAGGACACAGCCCCGGTTGACGGTGGCGCCGTCGCCGAGGGAGATCAGATCGGTCTCCGGCAGCCAGTGGGTGTCGCACCAGACCCCGCGCCCGACGCGGACGCCGAGGCTGCGCAGCCACCAGTTGAGGACCGGCGTGCCGGTGAAGGGACCGGCCAGCCACGGCACGGCCAGGGACTCCACGAACGTGTCGTAGAGCTCGTTGCGCCAGACGAAGGAGCTCCACAGGGGGTGCTCCCCGGCCTTGAAGCGGCCCATGAGCAGCCACTTGGCGGCGGTCGCGGTGAGCGCGGCCACGACGCCGGCGGCCAGCAGCAGCGGTGGGGCGATGAGCGCGGCGAAGCCGAGGCCGTGGTCGTCCAGGGCGTCCTGCTCGATCAGCAGCACGGCCTCGGCGAGCGCGAGGCCGCACATCAGCGGCAGCACCCGGCACAGTTCGACGGCCGCGCGGGCCATCATCAGCCGCCGGGGCGGCTCGAAGGTGCGCCCGGCGTCGCCGCCGGAGGCGACGCGCGGCAGCGGCATCGCGGGGCGGCCCAGCCAGGAGCTGCCGGGCTCGCTGTGCGCGGGGGCGTCGGAGAGCACACCGATCAGCGCGTGGTCGGGGACCTCACGGCCGGGGCCGACGATGCCGGAGTTGCCGACGAACGCCCGGCGCCCGATGCGGACGCGGCCCAGCTTCATCCGGCCCGCGTGCAGCTCGAACGGGGCGACCAGGGTGTCGTCCGCGAGGAACGCGCCGTCGTCGACGGTGAGGAGGGAGGGCAGTGGCAGGACCGTGGAGATCTCGGCCCGCCGGCCGATCCGCGCGCCCAGCAGGCGCAGCCAGCCGGGGGTGGCCAGGCTCGCGTAGAGCGGGAAGAGACCGGCGCGGCTGCCGTCGAGGAGCCGGGTGACGAGCCAGACCCGCCAGGCGACGCCGCCGTCGGCGGGGTGGCTGCCCGGGGTGATGCCCCGGCCGAGGATCCGGACGACCAGGGCGATGACCAGCATCCAGCAGACGGTGGTGACGAAGGTGAACGCCGGGACGGCGGCCAGCAGCCACAGACCGGCGGTCGTCAGGGTGGCGCAGCCCTCGATCAGGTAGTACGTGCCGACGAGCGCGGGCAGCGCGGCCAGCAGCGGCAGCAGCGGCAGTCCGGCGAGGGACAGCGCGTAGGCGAGCGACCAGCGCCGCGAGCGGCGGTGGCGCGCGGTGTGCCGGCCGGTGCCGGGGGCCGTGGCGGGGCCCCCGGTACGGCCGGCGCGCCGCGCCCCGGGAACGTGGGCGCTCCGCGCGGGACCGGACGCGCCGTGACCCGCCCCCGCGTAGGACACGTCCAGGGACGGTGCCCCGGCGTGGCGCGGACCGCCCTGGGGCGACCCGGCATCCGCGAGCCCAGCGGCAGGCGCCCCCGCAGGGGTTCCCGCCACCGGCCGGGCCGGGGAGCCCTCCCACGTCTGGCCGGCCGGGATGTGGCCGTCGAGGCAGCCGCCGCCCTCCAGGGTGGCGCCCTGGCCCAGGGAGGCGCCCGGCATCAGCATGGTGCGGTGGCCGACGCGGGCGTCGGCGCCGATGGAGATCGCGCCGACGCGCAGCGTCTCGCCGTCGAGCCACCAGCCCGCGAGGTCGGCCTCCGGTTCGACGCCGCAGCCGTCGCCGAACGAGGCGAGGCCGGTGACCGGCGGCATGGCGTGGAGGGAGATGTTCCGGCCCGTCGCGCAGCCCAGGGCGCGGGCGTACCAGGTGGCCCAGGGGGTGCCGAGGAGGGCGGGGACGCCGAAGGAGGCGACGGTGCGTTCGGCGGCCCACAGCCGCAGGTGGACGCGGCCGCCGCGCGGGTACGCGCCCGGGGTGATGCCCCGGGTGAGCAGGCGGGCGGCGGCCGCGCCCAGCAGGAAGCGGGCGGGGGCGCTGAAGAGGATCAGCCAGCCGGCCAGCACCAGCCACCAGGAGGTGTGGGGCGCCCAGGCCTCGGGGGCCAGCAGGCCCAGGACGTTGTCGGCGGCGGCCAGGCCCACGAGCCCGCGCAGCCCGGCGACGCCGAACAGGGCGGTCTGCACCACGATCTGGGCGGCGCCCATGCGGCGGCGCACGGGCCGGACCTCGCGCCGCACGGTGTCCTGCGGGGCGAGGGAGTCGAGGTGGGCGGCCATGTCGCGGAGCACGGGATGGCGGTAGAGGGCGGCGACGGAGACGCCGGGGTGGTGCTCGCGCAGGGCGGAGGCCATCTTGGCGGCGGCCAGGCTGGTGCCGCCCAGGGAGACGAAGTCGGAGCCGGCGGAGGGCCGGGTGCCGAGCAGCTCCTCCCAGAGGTCGGCGAGCCGGGCGGCGGTCCCCGTCAGCGGCCCGCCCTCCGCCCCGTCGTCCCCGGCGGTGGGCAGCGGCCAGGGCAGCGCGTCGCGGTCGACCTTCCCGGAGGTGCGGGTGGGCAGTTCGGCGACCTCGCCCAGGACGGGCACCAGCGCGGCCGGCAGCCGCTCCGCCAGCAGCTTTCTCGCGAGCTCGCGGTCGTAGTCGGGTCCGGGCACCACATATCCGGCGAGCAGCCGCCCGCCGGCCGGGGTGGTGCGGACGGCCGCGGCGGCGCCCAGCACCCCGGGCAGGGCGCTGAGCGCGGCGTCGATCTCGCCGAGCTCCAGCCGCCGCCCGCCGATCTTGATCTGGTCGTCGGCGCGCCCGGCGAAGACCAGGCCCTCGGGGTCGGCCCGGACGAGGTCGCCGGTGCGGTAGGCGCGGGTGGTCGCGAGGGCGGCCGAGGGGCGGTAGCGGTCGGCGTCCTTGACGGGGTCGAGGTAGCGGGCGACGCCGACGCCGGAGACGACCAGCTCGCCCTCGGCGCCCCAGGGCACGGGTTCGCCCGCCGCGTCGACGACGGCCAGCTCCCAGCCGTCCAGGGGCAATCCGATGCGCACGGGCTCGCCGGGGTGCATCCGGGCCGCGCAGGCGACGACGGTGGTCTCGGTGGGCCCGTAGGTGTTCCACATCTCGCGGCCGGGCACGGCGAAGCGGTCGACGAGCTCGGCGGGGCAGGCCTCACCGCCGACGATCAGCAGCCGTACCCGGTCCAGGGACTCCGGCGGCCACAGCGCGGCGAGCGTGGGCACGGTGGAGACGACGGTGATGCCGCGCTCGACGAGCCAGGGGCCGAGCTCGTGGCCGGCGCGGACGAGGGAGCGGGGGGCGGGCACCAGGCAGGCGCCGTGCCGCCAGGCCAGCCACATCTCCTCGCAGGAGGCGTCGAAGGCCACGGACAGTCCGGCCAGGACGCGGTCGCCGGGGCCGAGCGGGCAGTCCTTGAGGAAGAGACCGGCCTCGGCGTCGGCGAAGGCGGCGGCGCTGCGGTGGCTGACGGCGACGCCCTTGGGCGCGCCCGTGGAGCCGGAGGTGAAGATGATCCAGGCGTCGTCGTCGGGCAGCGGCGGACGGTCGGGGCCGGTGGCGGGGGCGGGGCCCGGCAGCAGCGTGTCCGCGGTGATGACCAGGCAGACCCCGGCCTCGCGGAAGACGGTGGCGGCCCGCTCGTCGGGGTCGTCGGCGTCGACGGGCACATAGGCGGCGCCGCAGCGGAGGACGGCGAGGATCGCGAGGTACAGCTCGGCGGTGCCGGAGGGCACGCGGACGCCGATCCGGTCGCCGGGCCCGGCGCCGGCCCGGCGCAGCCGGTCGGCGCGGGCGGCGACCTCGGCGGTCAGCGTCCGGTAGGTCAGGGCCGCGCCGCCGGTGTCCAGGGCGAGGGCATCGGGGTGTGCGGCGGCGGTGGAATCGAACACGTCGAGCAGGGTGCGCTCCGGGTGCGGCGGGGCGCTGCGGTAGCGCGCCCTGCCCGCCAGGGAGCCCGTGGGTACGGGTGCGGGTCCTGGGAGGGTCGATGACATCGGTCGGTACGCCTCTATTCGACGTGGGTGGCACGGACGTCATCGGACGACGTCCGCACCCACAGACGGCACCCGCCGACGAGTGGTTCGTATGCCGGTTCCCAACGTTCCGTAAATCGAACGGACTCCGGGTAACCCCATCAACGCTTCAAATGCACTGCCGTACCCGGCGTATTACCGCTGATTCAATGGTCAAACAGGGCTGACGCCATGGCCTTCTCTTGGGAAAGTGTTGGCCTTACCCTGGTTTTCTTTTCGGACCCGGCGTCACCCGTTCGCTCAGCCCTCCCACAGGAACCACCCAGCGACCGCTCAGCGCTCGCTCACGCGCCCGTCCGCGACCTCCAGCCGCCGCGTGGTGTGGACCGCGTCCAGCATCCGGCGGTCGTGGGTGACCAGCAGCAGCGTGCCGTCGTACGAGGCCAGCGCCGACTCCAGCTGCTCGATCGCCGGCAGGTCGAGATGGTTCGTCGGCTCGTCGAGGACGAGCAGGTTCACCCCGCGCGCCTGGAGCAGGGCCAGCGCCGCACGGGTGCGCTCGCCCGGGGAGAGCGTCACGGCCGGGCGCAGCACGTGCGCCGCCTTGAGGCCGAACTTGGCCAGCAGCGTCCGGACGTCCTCCGGGGCGAGCTCCGGCACCTCCGCGCCGAACGCCGCCAGCAGCGTCTCCTCGCCGAAGAACAGCGCCCGCGCCTGGTCCACCTCGCCCACGACCACTCCCGGGCCCAGCGCGGCGCCGCCCTCGTCCAGGGACAGCCGGCCGAGCAGCGCGGCCAGCAGCGTGGACTTGCCGGAGCCGTTGGCGCCCGTGATGGCGACCCGGTCGGCCCAGTCGATCTGGAGGTCCACCGGGCCGAGGGCGAACGACCCGCGCCGGGCGACCGCGCCGCGCAGGGTCGCCACGACCGCGCCCGAGCGGGGCGCGGCGGCGATCTCCATCCGCAGCTCCCACTCCTTGCGGGGCTCCTCCACGACCTCCAGCCGCTCGATGAGCCGCTCGGTCTGCCGGGCCTTGGCCGCCTGCTTCTCGGTCGACTCGGCGCGGAGCTTGCGGCCGATCTTGTCGTTGTCGGTGGCCTTGCGACGGGCGTTGCGGACGCCCTTCTCCATCCAGTTCCGCTGGGTGCGCGCCCGGGCCTCCAGCGAGGCCTTGGTGTCGGCGTACTCGTCGTAGGCCTCGCGGGCGTGCCGGCGGGCGGTCTCGCGCTCCTCCAGATAGGCGGCGTAGCCACCGCCATAAAGGGTGATCTGCTGCTGGGCGAGGTCGAGCTCCAGGACCTTGTTCACCGTGCGGGTCAGGAACTCCCGGTCGTGGCTGACCAGCACCGTGCCGGCGCGCAGCCCCGTGACGAACGACTCCAGCCGGTCCAGGCCGTCCAGGTCGAGGTCGTTGGTGGGCTCGTCCAGCAGGAAGACGTCGTAGCGGCTGAGCAGCAGGGAGGCGAGACCGGCGCGGGCGGCCTGGCCGCCGGACAGGCCCGTCATGGGCCGGTCCAGACCGATGCCGAGGCCCAGCGAGGCGGCGACCTCCTCGGCCCGCTCGTCGAGGTCGGCGCCGCCCAGGTCCAGCCAGCGATCCAGCGCGACCGAGTAGGCGTCGTCCGCCCCGGGCGCGCCGTCGACGAGCGCCTGGGTGGCGGCGTCGAGCGCGGCCTGAGCAGCAGCGACCCCGGTCCGCCGGGCGAGGAAGGCCCGCACGGACTCCCCCTCGCGCCGCTCGGGCTCCTGCGGCAGATGGCCGACGGTGGCGGTGGGCGGGTTGAGCCGCAGCGAGCCCCGCTCGGGCGCGGTGAGGCCCGCGAGCATCCGCAGCAGGGTCGACTTCCCCGCCCCGTTGGCTCCGACGAGCCCGATGACGTCCCCGGGGGCGACGACGAGGTCGAGCCCGGAGAAGAGGGTGCGGTCGCCGTGACCGGCGGCGAGATCCTTGACGACGAGGGTGGCACTCATAAGACCACCGACTTTATCCGGTGGCCCCCGGAGCAGCGGCCCACGAGGTGGTGACGCGAGGGGGCGGGGCGGGGGGACGGGCCCTGGT
>NZ_JAILXP010000106.1 GCF_020740895.1 Streptomyces sp. UNOB3_S3
CCCCCGGTGGCTCCTGGCCGCAGGACCCCTCCACCACCGCCGCGATGCCGCAGCCGCCGGTGCCGGGTGCCGGTGCCCCGTGGCCGGGTGACGCCGCGACGACGGGTGCCGTGCCGCAGGTGGGCGCTCCGGGTGCCGCTGGCGGTGGTGCTCCGTGGCCGGGTGACGCTTCGACGACCGGTGCGATGCCGCAGCCGCCGGTGCCGGGTGCCGGTGCCCCGTGGCCCGGTGACGCCGCGCCGACCGGCGGCATGCCGCAGCCGGGTGGCAAGGGCCACCCGGGCGGTCCGGGTGCCGTGCCGCGGCCGGGCGCGCCCGGTGCGACCGGCGGCAAGGGCCACCCGGCCGGTCCGGGCGCCGCCAACGGCGGTGCGCCGTGGCCGGGTGACGCTTCGACGCCCGGTGGCATGCAGCAGCCCGGTGGCAAGGGCCGCCGTGGTGGCAACGGTGGCGCTCCGTGGCCCGGTGACGCCTCGACGCCGGGTGCCGTGCCGCAGCCGGGCGTTCCCGGCGCGAACGGTGGCCCCGGTGCCAACGGCGGCGCTCCGTGGCCCGGTGACGCCTCGCCGGCCGGTGGCGTGCCGCAGCCCGGTGGCAAGGGCCGCCCCGGCGGTCCGGGTGCCAAGGGCGGTGCCGCCGCGAACGGTGGCGGTGTCCCGAACGCCGGGACCGCCCAGCAGATGTCCATGCCCACCGTCGGCCCCACCATCGGTGGCGTGCCCGCGGGCGGCGCCGCGTTCGCGACCGGGCGCACCGACACCCCGCGCCAGGGCGTTCCCATGGTTCCGCCGCCGGCCCCGCAGGGCGGTGGCGCCCCGCAGGGCGGCGGCGCGGGCAAGGGCAGGAAGAAGCGCGGCCAGAAGGGTTCCGCTTCCCCCTCCGCTTCCGCTCCCGCCGGCGTGCCCGCGCCCGGCGTGCCCGCCCCCGGCGCGGCGCCCCGGCCCGTACCGCAGCCGGCGGGCGAAACGCTCGTCAGCGGCGTGCCGAACGTTCCTCCGGCCACCGGGCAGGTGCCGAAGCCCTCGGCGGACGCCGGTGCGCCGCGCATCGCCGTGCCCAAGCCCAAGGGGGCCGTCCCGCCCCCGCCGGCGAAGCCCGGTACCGGCGGCGTGCCCAAGCCGCCGGTCCCGCCGGCCAAGCCGGCGCCCAAGGCCGCGGCCAAGCCCGCGCCCAAGAAGAAGGGCCGCTCCAAGCTCGTCCTCCTGGGCGGCGGGGTCATCGGCCTGGTCGCCGCCGCCTACGCGGCGGGCCTGCTGCTCGATCACGCCGACGTGCCGAACGGCACCACCGTCCTCGGCGTCGACATCGGCGGCAAGTCCAAGGACGAGGCCGTCAAGAAGCTCGACTCGGCCCTGGGCGACCGCGCCACCGCGCCGCTGAAGCTCTCCATCGGCGGCAAGCCGGCCGCCCTCAAGCCCTCCGTGGCGGGCCTGTCCATCGATACCCAGGCCACCGTGCGCGACGCGTCCGGCCGGGACTACAACCCCGTCACCGTGCTGGGTTCGCTCATCGGCAACACCCACGCCGCCGAGCCCGCCCTGAACGTCGACGAGGAGAAGGTCGCCGCCGCCCTCAAGTCGCTGGCCGGCGAGTCCGGCTCGGCGACGGACGGCACGATCAAGTTCGAGCCGGGCAAGGCCGTCCCCGTCTACGGGAAGCCGTACGAGGGCGTGGACGTGGACAAGTCGGTCAAGGCGATCGCCCAGGCCTACCGCGACCGCGCGGCCACGGGCAAGGACAAGCCCGTCGAGCTGACGACGTCCTCGCAGCAGCCGAAGGTGACCAACGCCGAGGTCGACCGGATGATGCAGGAGTTCGCGCAGCCCGCGATGTCCGGCCCGGTCTTCGTGCAGACGGACGCGGCCCACAGGATCCAGTTCGGCCCGACCCTCTCGCTGCCGAAGATCCTCTCCGTCAAGGAGGTGGGCGGCAAGCTCGTCGAGAGCTACGACCTCGAGGAGATCAAGCAGCTCTACGGCAAGTCCTTCGACGGCGTCCTCATCCAGCGCGGCGACGGCACCAAGAAGCCCGTCACCCCGCAGGACGTCGCGGGCGCCCTCGGCAAGGCGCTGCGCGGCAAGACGGCCGCCGAGCGGGTCGGGACGATCCAGCAGACCGGCTGAGCCCGCCCGCCGTACCCACGAGCCCCCGTGCCCCAGCGGCACGGGGGCTCGTGTGCGTCCGGGCATGGCTCCGTCCATGACATCTGTCATGTCCGGTCCACGACGTCCGACACTGCCGGCGGCACCCCCTGACCAGCGAAGATGTTCTCCATGACCACTACTGCAAGCGTCAACACGGGGGACGGGCGCCGCACGGGCGCCCCCGTGGTCAGCTTTGAGAACGTCAGCAAGAACTACGGCACCGTGCGCGCCGTCACCGATCTGAGCCTCGACCTGTACCCGGGCGAGACCGTCGCCCTCCTCGGCCCCAACGGCGCGGGCAAGTCCTCGACCCTGGACCTGCTGCTGGGCCTGCGCAACCCCGACGCCGGGCGCGTCGAGGTCTTCGGCACCACGCCGCAGGAAGCCATCCTCAAGGGCCGGGTCGGTGCCATGCTCCAGACCGGCGGGCTGATGGAGGAGGTGAAGGTCCGCGAGATCGTCAAGCTCGCCTGCGACCTCCACCCCAAGGCGTTCCCCGTCGAGCAGGTGCTGGAGGCGGCCGACCTCACCGGCATCGCCGACCGCATGGTCAACAAGCTCTCCGGCGGCCAGGAGCAGCGCGTGCGCTTCGCCATGGCCACGGCGGGCGCCAACGACCTGATCGTGCTGGACGAGCCGACGACCGGCATGGACGTCTCGGCCCGCCAGGCGTTCTGGGGCGTGATGCGCGAGCAGACGCGCCAGGGCCGCACGGTCCTCTTCGCCACGCACTACCTCGAAGAGGCCGACGCCATCGCCGACCGCGTCATCGTGCTGCGCGGCGGCAAGCTGCTCGCCGACGGCTCGGCCGCCGAGATCAAGGCCAAGGCCGGCGCCCGCCGGATCGTCTTCGACCTCGACCAGCCGGTCGGCGAGGGCGCGCTGCGCGAGCTGCCGTTCCTCTCCTCGCTGGAGGTGTCCGGCCGCACGGTGCGCATCCAGTCGCACGACGCCGACGCCACCGTCCACGCCCTCTACGGGCTGGGTCTCTACCCGCGCAACCTCGAGGTCGCGGGCCTCGGCCTGGAGCAGGCCTTCCTCGCCATCAACGACGCCGCGACCGCCGAGGAGGCGGCCCGATGAAGACTCTCGTCAAGCTGGAAATAACGCGCACCCTGCGCAACAAGAAGTTCATGTTCTTCTCCATCCTCTACCCGGCGCTGCTCTTCCTGCTCATCGCCGGTGGCGCCAGCGAGAAGGAGATCGTCGAGGGCACCGGCCTGACGCTGCCGCTGCTGATGATGGTCTCGATGTCCTCCTTCGGCGCCATCACCGCCGTCCTCGTCGGCAACAGCGAGCGCATCGCCAAGGAGCGCGAGAAGGGCTGGGTGCGCCAGCTGCGCCTGACCGCCCTGCCCGGCCGCGGCTATGTGGCCGCCAAGGTGGCCTCGGCCGCCGTGGTCTCCCTCCCCTCGATCCTCGTCGTCTTCGCCGTCGCCGTGGCGGTCAAGAACGTCCGGCTCGACGCCTGGCAGTGGGGCGCGCTCACTGGCTCGATCTGGGCCGGCAGCATCGTCTTCGCCGCGCTCGGCGTGGCCCTGGGCTACCTGGTCTCGGGTGACGCCGTCCGGCCCGTCACGATGATCGTCTACTTCGCGCTGTCCATGCTGGGCGGCCTGTGGATGCCGACCACGACCTTCCCGGACTGGCTGCAGTCCGTCGCCAAGTGGACGCCCACCTACGCCTACGCGGCGCTCGGCCACGCCATCGAGGGGGGCGACGCGCCGCACCTGAAGGACGTCGGCCTGCTGCTGGCCTATCTTGTCGTCTTCGCCGGGTGTGCCGCCTGGCTCTACCGCAAGGACACCCGCAAGGCCTGAGCGTGGCGCGGGACGGATGACGGGACGGACGGAGGGAGAAGTGGGGCCGATGGCCGGACGCGAGCGACGCCGGAACCCTTGGCGCGCCGCCTTGGAGATCGAGGACGACCCGTCGTCCGCCGAGACCCACAACGGCATCGGCGCCCAGCCCGAGAACCGCCGCCAGATAGTGATCAAACTGCTGTGGATCTCCATCTGGTTCTTCTACCTCGCCGCCCCGGCCGAGGACGTCCTTGGCGACCACCACACCCTGGCCGGCGACGTCCTGGGCGGGGTGGGCCTGGTGGCCTTCGTGGCCGTCTACCTGACGCTGGTCTTCCGCCACACCTCGCGGGCCCTGGACCGCCCCAAGGTGCTCGGCTGGCTGGGGACGATGCTGTCCCTGGCCCTCGTCCTGTCCTTCACGCTGGGGTCCCCCTGGCTGGTGCTCTTCGTCTTCTCGAGCATCGCCTGCGGGGCGGTCCTCCCCACGAAGCTTGCTCGCGCCGCCGTTCCACTGGTCACGGGGGTACTGGTGGCCGTCGGCGCGAGCATGCGGGGCACGGTGGCGGAGCTCATCGTGGCCCTCATCGTCCCCGCGCTGCTCGGCGGCTTCGCGATGGTGGGGGTGCGGCAGATGGCCCTGACGACCCGTGCGCTGCGCGAGGCGCGGGCCACGGTGGCCCATCTCGCCGCCAACGAGGAGCGGTTGCGGCTCGCCCGCGACCTCCACGACCTGCTCGGCCACTCCCTCTCGCTGATCACGCTCAAGAGCGAGCTGGCCGGGCGGATGCTCCCGGACAAGCCGGAGGAGGCGGCCCGGCAGGTCGCCGACATCGAGCGGGTGAGCCGGCAGGCGCTGGTGGACGTCCGGGAGGCGGTGAGCGGCTTTCGCCGCCCCACCCTGGAGGCCGAGCTCGCCGGGGCCCGTACCGCCCTGGCCGCCGCCGGCATCGCCGCCGACCTGACCCGGGCCGCGGCCGGCCACCCCGATCTGCCGCCCGACGAGGAGGGCGCCCTGGCGTGGGCGCTGCGCGAGGCGGTGACCAACGTCGTCCGGCACAGCGGTGCCACGCGCTGCGAGGTGACGCTCACGGAGGCGGGCGACGACATGTGCCTGACCGTCACCGACAACGGCCGCGGGCCGGGGCGCGGTTACGGGAACGGGCTGACCGGCCTGGACGAACGGCTCGCCCTCGCCGACGGCCGGCTGGAGACCGGCACGGGCCCGCGCGGCGGGTTCCTGCTGCGGGCGTGCGTACCGCTCTCGCGCCGGGTGGCCGTCTGACCTCTACCCTGTCGCTGTGAATTCAGCACAGCCGCCCGGGAATATTCGTGTCCTCCTCGCCGAGGACCAGTCGATGGTCAGGGAGGCGCTGGCCGCGCTCCTCGGCCTGGAGGACGACATCGAGGTCGTCGCGCAGGTGGCCCGGGGCGACGAGGTACTGGACGCGGCTCGTGCCACGTCCCTCGACGTGGCGCTGCTGGACATCGAGATGCCCGGGATGACCGGGCTCGACGCGGCGGCGCTGCTGCGCCGGGAACTTCCGGGGCTCAAGGTCGTCATCCTGACGACCTTCGGGCGGCCCGGCTATCTGCGCCGGGCGATGGAGTCCGGCGCCGACGCGTTCCTGGTGAAGGACGCCCCGGCGGCCCAGCTGGCGGACGCGCTGCGGCGGGTGCTGCGCGGCGAGCGCGTCATCGACCCGACGCTGGCGGCGGCCGCGCTCGCCGAGGGGGCGAACCCGCTGACCGACCGGGAGCGCGCGGTCCTCACCGCGTCCGCCGACGGCTCGACCAACGCGGAGCTGGCGCGGAAGCTGCATCTTTCGCACGGGACGGTGCGGAATTATCTTTCGACGGCCATCCAGAAGACGGGCGCCCGCAACCGTGCGGAGGCTGTCCGCATCGCGCGGGACAAGGGGTGGCTGTGACGCGGCACCCCGCGATCAGTTGAGCATCGCCCGCGCGGCCAGCGCCTGGTGGCGGACCGTCTCCGCGGCCTCCGGCTCTACCGCCGCGAGGACCTCCGCGTACTCCTCCAGCTCCCGCGCGCCCCGCGCGAAGTCGCCGCGCTCGACGAGGAGCTCGGCCCGCTCGTAGCGGAGCCTGGCCGGGTGGCTGGGCAGGAGGAGGGACAGCTCGACGGCCCACAGCTGGACGTCGCTGCGCTCGGGGCGCGCCGCGGCCCAGGCGCGGATGTTGTTCAGGACGCGCAGCACGATCTCCTGGGGCGCGGCCGGGGAGAACATCGACGGTGTCAGGGGCGTGCCCGTGGCGCCCGCGACCAGCAGCCCCGCGTCCTCCTCGGAGAGGACCCGGCCGCCGTCGAAGGGGTCGACGAGCACATGCTCGCCCAGCGGGTCGCCGAGGCCGACGACGAAGTGGCCGGGGAGCGCCACCCCGTACACGGGCGCGCCCGCCCGGCGGGCGACCTCCATCCACACCACGGACAGCAGGATCGGCAGCCCGCGTCGCCGCCGGAGCACCTCGGGCAGGAGCGAGGACTCCAGCCGCCGGTAGTCCACGGGCGAGCCGTGGAAGCCGCAGCGCTCGCCGAGGACCGTGGCCAGGGCGTCCGCCCAGCGGGCCGGGGCCGCCCCGCGGCCCAGCGCGGGCAGCGACCCGGCGAGCCGGTCCAGCTCCATCTGCGCGGCGTCGGCCGCTTCCTCGGCCGCCTCCTCGCCCGGCTCCCCGCCCGCCACGGCCTCGGCCTCCGCGGCGATCAGCAGGCACAGCAGCGTCAGGTCGGGCCGGTCGTCCCGGGCGGCTCCGGCGAAGCGGCGGCGCCGGGCGGTGGTGTCGTCGTACATGCGTGCCTCGTACCCCTCGGGGCGGTGGCGCAGCCACCGCCACTGTCCATGGTGCGACCGTGTCAGCGTTGAGGGCCGCGACGGTAGTGGTAGGCGTGGTGGGTGGTGAAGCCGAGCTCGTCATAGAGCGCGGCCGCGGCCGCGTTGTCCGTCTCGACCTGGAGGTACGCCGCCGAGGCCCCTTCGCGCAGCGCCTCCTGGGCCAGCCGGGCCATGACGAGGGTGCCCAGCCCCTCCCGGCGCCGCTCCGGGGCCACGTCCAGCGCCGCGAACCCGGCCCACCGGCCGTCGACGACACAGCGCGCCACGGCCGCCGGGCGCTCCCCGGCGGCTCCCGGCACGGTCGCGAACCACACCGACGGCCCGCCGCCCAGCACGGCCCGCGCGTCCGCCGGGTCCGCGCCGCTCCGCCCGTAGGCGGTGAGCCAGGCCGCGTCCGGCTCGCGGGTCAGCCGGACGTCACCCGTGCCGGGGGCCACGGCGTCGGCGACGGGCGCCAGCGCGGCCGTCCGGGTCACGGCGTGCCGCTCGGCCGTCCAGCCGTGCCGGGCGAGCTCCGCGTCCAGCCGCTCGTCCGCGTCCGGGTGGCCCGTGGCGACCTGGAGGTACGCCGGCAGGTCACGCTCCGCGTACCAGGCGGCCACCCGGTCCAGGGCCTCCGGCAGGGGCAGCCCGGGGTCGCCGAGGGGCAGGGCGGAGTTGGCCCGGGTGGTGAAGCCGCCCGCGGCGCGCAGCGTCCAGCCGCCCAGCCGGGCGGTCTCGCGGGCGGGCCAGCCGCGCGCCGCGACCTCTTGGAGCTCGCGCAGCCCGGCGGCGGGGCCCCGGCGCCGGGCGGGGGCCGTGGGGACGACCTTGCCGGCGACCAGGGAGGACTCGGGGACCTCCACGATCTCCCCGGTGCGTCGTGTGATTCGCAGCACACCGTCGCTCCAGGAGGTCAGCACCCCCACCGCGTCGGTGAAACGCTCCGAACTCCCGGAGTCGTTCAGCCGTCGTACGGAGACCCTTTTTCCCACATCTGCCGTGGAGATCCGGACCTCCAGTCTTCCGCCCGTGGTGAATTCCACAGCTCCGCCCGCCCCTCTTGTTCGTCATGTGCCCGGGGAGGGAGATACTAGGTGTGGGCATCGACGACGCCGCGCTCCCGCGCGAGATGAGCCCTACCGAGGAGGAACGACAGCGTGACCTACGTCATCGCGCAGCCTTGTGTCGACGTGAAGGACAAGGCGTGCATCGAGGAGTGCCCCGTCGACTGCATCTACGAGGGCTCCCGGTCCTTGTACATCCACCCGGACGAATGCGTCGACTGTGGTGCCTGTGAGCCGGTCTGCCCCGTCGAGGCGATCTTCTACGAGGACGACACGCCGGAGGAGTGGAAGGACTACTACAAGGCGAACGTCGAGTTCTTCGACGAGCTCGGTTCGCCCGGTGGCGCCTCCAAGCTGGGCCTGATCGAGCGCGACCACCCCTTCATCGCGTCTCTGCCCGCGGACATCAACCCGGAGCACTGACCCACAGCGGTTCCGCCGCGGCCCCGTACGGCCACCGCCGTACGGGGCCGCCGCACTTTCTCCCCCACCGGCCACCCCTAGCGCACGAGAGCGAGCAGCGAGCACCGTGAGCGCAGTCTCTTCCCGTCTCCCCGTCTTCCCCTGGGACCGGCTCGAGCCCTACAAGGCCACCGCGGCCGCCCACCCCGACGGCATCGTGGACCTGTCGGTGGGCACCCCGGTCGACCCGGTGCCCGCCGTGGTCCAGCGGGCGCTGGCCGACGCGGCCGACAGCCCCGGCTATCCCACGGTGTGGGGCACGGCCGCGCTGCGCGACGCGCTGACCGGCTGGGTGGAGCGCCGCCTGGGCGCCCGGGGCCTGACGCACGCCAATGTGCTGCCGGTCGTCGGCTCCAAGGAGCTGGTGGCCTGGCTGCCGACCCAGCTCGGCCTCGGCCCCGGCGACAAGGTCGCCTACCCCCGCCTCGCCTACCCGACCTACGAGGTCGGCGCGCGGCTCGTGGGCGCCGAGCCCGTCGTCTACGACGACCCTACGGAGCTCGACCCGGCCGGCCTGAAGCTGCTGTGGCTGAACTCGCCGTCCAACCCCACCGGCCGCGTCCTGTCCAAGGAGGAGCTGCGCCGCGCGGTGGCCTGGGCCCGCGAGCACGGTGTGCTGGTCTTCAGCGACGAGTGCTACCTGGAGCTGGGCTGGGAGGCCGACCCCGTCTCCGTGCTCCACCCGGACGTCTGCGGCGGCTCGTACGAGGGGATCGTCGCCGTCCACTCGCTCTCCAAGCGCTCCAATCTCGCCGGCTACCGCGCCGCGTTCATCGCGGGCGACCCGGCCGTCCTCGGTGAGCTGCTCCAGATCCGCAAGCACGGCGGGATGATGGTCGCCGCCCCGGTCCAGGCCGCCACCGTCGCGGCCCTGGGCGACTCCGCGCACGTCGCCGAGCAGCGGGAGCGCTACGCCCGCCGCCGGGACGCGCTGCGCGCCGCCTTCGAGGCAGCGGGCTTCCGGATCGAGCACAGCGAGGCCTCGCTGTACCTGTGGGCCACGCGCGACGAGTCGTGCTGGGAGACGGTCGGCGAGCTCTCCAAGCGCGGCATCCTCGTCGCGCCGGGTGACTTCTACGGTCCGGCGGGCGAGCGCTTCGTACGGATCGCGTTCACCGCCACCGATGAGCGGGTGGAGGCGGCGGTCCGTCGTCTGGCCGAGTAGCGCCTACGCACGCCGCGCGCGGCACGCACGACGAGGGGCCCGGGAGCTTTCGCTCCCGGGCCCCTCGGTGCCGCTGCTGTTCGCGTGATGCCGCCGCGTCCGTCGGACGGATCAGCCGCCGACGCCGGGCAGCTGCGGGACGCCGCCCTTGGTCACGCCCTGCGCCGTGCCGCCGACGGCCGTGGCGGCGCCGCCCACGAGGTTGCCCGCGGCCTTGTTGGCGGCGGGAACGGTCTCGCTGCCGGCCTTGTGCACCGCGTGGGACGCCACCGGAACGGCCGTGCCGACGGCCTTCTGCCCGACGCCCGTCGCCATGGTGCCGGCCTGCTGGGACGTGGCACCGGCGGTCTTGCTCACGGTCGAGGTGTCCAGCGCGCTCACCGGGGCCAGATCCGTGGCCTTGGTGAGGTCCGCGGCGCTCGCAGATCCGGCCGCGCCGACGACGGGAGCGGCACCCGCTGCGACGAGCAGGGCCACCCGGGCGATCCGGCGCGTGAGGGGGAGGGACATGTTGCTCCTTTGACGGAGTGGGAGGTCGGTTGCTGTCCGGCGTGCGGACGCAGTGACTACCGCGTGAGCCCGGGGAAGGTTGCGGTGGAACAAGGTAAAGACTGGGTAATGCGTCGCATTATCGGGCCCGGTGAAAACCCGCCATACCGGGCAGGTTGTCAATCGATACGGAAGCCCGAAAAGCCTTTAGTCACAAGGAAGTTGGGGGCAAGTCGAGAACGCGTGCGGATTCCCGCCGACCCGGCAACCCGCGTATGCCGCACGTACTCCCGGCGAGGGGATGGTCGTACTACTGAACGGTCGTGATCCGAACCGCCGGCACATCGGTGCCGCCCGCTTCTTCCGCCGATTTCCGCCAGCCGTCCGCCGAATTCTCCGCCGACCACTCCCGGCCGCCGAAGGAGATCCGCTCGATCCGCAGTTCCGCCGCGTGCGCCACCGCCCAGGACGCCACCGCCCAGCCGCGCCGCCCCGGCGTCTCGTCGTCCGGCCCCGGACGCACCGGCACGGTCACCGTGCGGCCGCCGGCCACCCCGGCCCGGCCGTCCCCGGTGACAGAGGGGGTCACCTCCACGCCGAACTCACGGCTCAGCTTCGCCCGCACCGCCACCGGATCCCCGGCCTTGCCGTCGCTCGGGCTCTTCGTACAGCTGAACGAGGCCACCGCACGGCCCGTCAGCCCCGACGACAGCAGCGACGCGTCCGGCTCGTGCTTGGCGTACGCCTGCGGGAAACCGCTGCGCTGCACCTTCTGCGCCGCCACCGTCAGCGGCAGCCGCGAGTAGCCCGGCACCTCCACCAGATGGTCGTAGAACTTCCCCGCCGCGTAGACCGGGTCCGTGATCTGCGCCGCCGTGCCCCAGCCCTGGGTCGGCCGCTGCTGGAACAGCCCCAGCGAATCGCGGTCACCGTGATGGATGTTGCGCAGCCCCGACTCCTGCATCGCCGTGGCCAGCGCGATCGTCACGGCCCGCTCCGGCAGCCCGCGCGCCGACCCCACGGCGGAGATCGTCGCCGCGTTGACCGCCTGCTCGGGCGAGAGGGAGTACGTCTGCCCGTTCGCCCGCATCGTGCAGCGCGGTGCCCCCGGACCACCGGTGATCAGCTGCGCCACCAGATAGCCGACCAGCGCCAGCAGCACGGCGCAGGCGGCCACGGTGCGCAGCAGGCGGCCACGGCGGGTGACGATGATCCCGGACATGCGGGCCACGTTACTTGAGAGACCGCCCGGCGGCCCCTCCGGACCGTACCGGGCGTCGCGTTAGGCTCGCCGCATGGATCATCCCGCACTGGACCTGTCCCTCGACGCCGCCGCCCTCACCGCCCGGCTCGTCGACTTCCGTTCCGAGAGCGGTGACGAGAAGGCACTCGCCGACGCCATCGAGACCGAGCTGCGCAAGCTCCCGCACCTGACCGTCGACCGGCACGGCAACAACGTCGTGGCGCGCACGAACCTGGGCCGCGCCGAGCGGGTCGTCCTCGCCGGCCACATCGACACCGTGCCCATCGCGGACAACGTGCCCTCCCGCCTCGACGAGAACGGCATCCTGTGGGGCTGCGGCACCAGCGACATGAAGTCCGGCGTCGCCGTGCAGCTGCGCGTCGCCGCGACCGTCCCCGAGCCCAACCGCGACCTCACCTTCGTCTTCTACGACAACGAGGAGGTCGCCGCCCACCTCAACGGCCTCGGCCACGTCGCCGAAGCCCACCCCGACTGGCTGGCGGGCGACTTCGCCATCCTCCTGGAGCCCTCCGAGGGCGAGGTCGAGGGCGGCTGCCAGGGCACCCTGCGCGTCCTGCTGCGCACGACGGGCGAGCGGGCCCACTCGGCGCGGAGCTGGATGGGCTCCAACGCCGTCCACGCCGCCGCCCCCATCCTCGCCCGCCTCGCCGCCTACGAGCCGCGCCGCCCCGTCGTCGACGGGCTCGAGTACCACGAGGGCCTCAACGCGGTACGGATCGAGGGCGGCGTCGCCAACAACGTCATCCCCGACGAGTGCACCGTGACGGTGAACTTCCGCTACGCCCCCGACCGCACCCCGGAGGAGGCGCTCGCGCACGTCCACGAGGTCTTCGCGGACTGCGGCGTCGCCGAGTTCGTCGTCGACGACAGCTCCGGCGGCGCCCGCCCGGGCCTCGACCACCCGGCGGCCGTGGCCTTCATGGCGGCGGTCGGCGGCACGGCACGGCCCAAGTTCGGCTGGACGGACGTGGCCCGCTTCAGCGCCCTCGGCGTGCCCGCCGTCAACTACGGCCCCGGCGACCCCCTCTACGCCCACAAGCGGGACGAGCACGTGGACACCGCGAAGATCGCCCGGTGCGAGGAGCGGCTGCGGGCCTGGCTGACGGCTTGATCCGCACGTCCGGGGGGCGGCGCCCCGGCGCCCACGGCCTACCCTGAACAGCAACGAGACCGACGATCCGCGGGTTCTGCGGCCCGCGGCGGAGGGAGCACGGCATGGGCAGTCCCGAGGCGTCGCGCGGGCGACGGGAACAGCGCCGGGGGCCGGTCGTCCGCCGGCACGGCCAGATGCAGGCGGGCACCACGGACCAGCATCTGCTGGACACCCGGGGGACGGCGGACTGGGTCCACGAGGACCCCTTCCGCGTCCTGCGCATCCAGTCCGAGTTCGTCGAGGGCTTCGGCGCGCTCGCCGAACTGCCACCGGCGATCAGCGTGTTCGGCTCGGCCCGTACGAAGCCCGGCTCACCGGAGTACGAGGCCGGGGTGGCCATCGGGCGCGGCCTCGTCGAGGCGGGCTTCGCCGTCATCACCGGCGGCGGGCCCGGGGCGATGGAGGCCGCCAACAGGGGCGCGATGGAGGCCGGCGGGATCTCCGTCGGCCTCGGCATCGAGCTGCCCTTCGAACAGGGCCTCAACCCCTATGTGAACCTGGGCGTCGACTTCCGGTACTTCTTCGTCCGCAAGACGATGTTCGTGAAGTACGCGAGCGGCTTCGTGGTCCTGCCCGGCGGGCTGGGCACCCTCGACGAGCTCTTCGAGGCCCTCACGCTCGTCCAGACGAAGAAGGTCACCCGCTTCCCCATCGTCCTCTTCGGGACCGACTACTGGCAGGGCCTGGTGGACTGGCTGGAGCACACGCTCGTCCCCCAGGGCAAGATGAGCCCCGCGGACGTCCAGCTCTTCCACATCACCGACGACGTCGAGGAGGCGATCGGGGTGGTGACGAAGGAGGCCGGCACCTGACGGGCCCGGCCTACGCCAGCCCTCGCCGGGCCACCGCGGGCGCGCGGTGGCCGGCGATGGCCGCCACCATGTCGAGCACCTGCTTCGTCTCCGCGACCTCGTGCACGCGGTACACCTGCGCGCCGAGCCAGGCGGACACCGCCGTCGTCGCCAGCGTCCCGATGACCCGCTCCTTCACCGGCCGGTCCAGCGTCTCGCCCACGAAGTCCTTGTTGGACAGCGAGACGAGCACCGGCAATGGGGTATCCCCTGCTCGAGCGAAGCCGAGAGCTCGGGGAATCGTGTCCGCCATCTCGCCCAGCCGGCGGGTGGCCTCCAGCGAGTGACGGGTGTTCTTGCCGAAGTCGTGCCCCGGATCGATCATGATGCCGTCGCGCCGCACGCCCAGCTCCACGGCCCGCTCCGCCAGCCCCAGCGTCACCCGCAGGATGTCCGCCATCACGTCGTCGTACTCGACGCGGTGCGGCCGCGTCCGCGGCTCCACACCGCCCGCGTGGGTGCACACCAGGCCCGCGCCGTAACGGGCGGCCACCTCGGCCAGCTTGGGGTCCACACCGCCCCACGCGTCGTTCAGCACGTCCGCCCCGGCCTCGCAGACCGCCTCGCCCACGTCGTGCCGCCAGGTGTCGACGCTGATGACCACGTCCGGGTGGCGCCGCCGGACCTCCGCGACGAACCCGACCGTGCGCCGGGCCTCCTCCTCGGCCGTCACCTCGGCGCCGGGGCCCGCCTTGACCCCGCCGATGTCGATGATGGCGGCGCCCTCGGCCACGGCCTGCTCCACCCGGGCGAGCGCCGGCTCGTCGCGGAACGTGGCGCCCTGGTCGTAGAAGGAGTCCGGGGTCCGGTTGACGATCGCCATGATCACCGGTTCGTGGGTGTCGAACTCGCGTCGTCCAAGCCGCAGCATTTTCGGTTCTTCCTCTCCCTGGTCCGCCAGCGACCTTAACTGTCAGTGCGGCATGGCACGATCGGAGTCGACGGTTTGGCCGACGCCGGCCGGTGGATGTGACGACCTGTGGACGTAACGAGGGGACGGCCGTGTTCTGGTTCTTGCTCATCGCGCTGGTCGTGGTGGTCGCCGCGGTCACGCTCGCCGTCGCCGGGGGAGGCGGTGACGGCGGCGGTGGGGACGCCCTGCCCGAGGCCGCCCACGACCGGATGGCCTGGCCCCTGCCCGCCGGCCGGGCGCTGGGCCGGGCCGACGTCGAGGCGCTGCGCCTGCCCCTGGCCCTGCGCGGCTACCGCATGGCCGAGACCGACGACGCCCTGGACCGGCTCGGCGCGGAGCTCGCCGAGCGCGACGCCCGCATCGCCGAGCTGGAGGCGGCGCTCGCCGGGGCACAGGCGGCGGCGATAGGGGTGCAGGGGCTGCTGGAGCGCGAGAGCGGCGCGGAGGAGCACGAGCAGGAGCGGCCCGGGAAGCAGGAGCCGCAGGACAGCCAGGGGAAGGGGAAGGCGTCATGAGCGGCGCTGGAGTGGTCATCGGGCCGGACGGCCTGGCCCGTTGCCCGTGGGGGCTGGAGGCGGAGTCCCTCGCGGACTACCGCGTCTACCACGACACCGAATGGGGCCTCCCGGTCCACGGCGACGACGCCCTGTTCGAGCGGATAACGCTGGAGGCCTTCCAGTCGGGCCTGTCGTGGCTGACGATCCTGCGGCGCCGCGAGGGGTTCCGGGCCGCGTTCGCGGGCTTCTCCATCGAGAAGGTGGCGGCCTTCACGGAGGAGGACGCCGAACGGCTGCTGGCCGACCCGGGCATCATCCGCAACCGCGCCAAGATCGCGGCGACGCTGGCCAACGCGCGCGCCGCCGCGGAGCTGGCGCCGGGGGAGCTGGACGCCCTGGTGTGGTCCCACGCCCCCGACCCCGCCAACCGGCCCGCGCCGCGTTCGATGGCCGACGTCCTGCCGGTCACCCCGGAGTCGACAGCACTGGCCAAGGCCCTCAAGAAGCACGGCTTCCGCTTCGTGGGGCCCACGACGGCGTACGCGCTGATGCAGGCGTGCGGCCTGGTGAACGACCACCTGGCGGGCTGTCACACCCGAACGGGCTGAGCCCCCTCCCCAGGGCCTCCACCGGCTCCTACCGGCTTCCTGCAGGCTCCTACCGGCCCACGAAGCGCGGGCGCTCCTTCGCCAGGAACGCCGCCACGGCGATCCCGTGGTCCTCCGTCGTGGCCGCCGCGCGCTGCAGCTCCTCCTCCTTGGCCAGCGTCTCCTCCAGGCCGTGCGCGGCCCCGTGGGCGAGCGACGCCTTGATCGCCGCGTACGCCGCCGTCGGCCCGTCGGCCAGCCGGCGGGCGACCTCCGCCGCCGCGGCGGCCAGCTCGGCCGCCGGGACGACCCGGTTCGCGATGCCCAGCTCGTACGCCTCCTGGGCGCTCACATTGCGCGGGAAGAGCAGCAGATCGGCGGCGCGGCCATGGCCGACGAGGCGGGGGAGGGTCCAGGAGACGCCCGAGTCGGCGGTGAGCGCGACCCCGGCGAAGGAGGTGTTGAAGGAGGCCGAGTCGGCGACCACGCGATAGTCCGCCGCGAAGGCGAAGCCCGCGCCGGCGCCCGCCGCCACGCCGTTTACCCCGGCCACGACCGGCTTGGGCATCCGGGTGATGGCGGTGACGATGGGGTTGTAGTGGTCCTTGACGGTGTCCATCGCCGACCGGGTGCCGTGCTCGCGGTCGGCGGCCAGCGAGGCCACGTGCTCCTTGAGGTCCTGGCCCACGCAGAAGGCCCGCCCGGTGGCGGTCAGCAGCACCGCCCGGACGGCGGGGTCGTCGCCGGCCTGGCGCAGGGTGTCCCGGAGGGCGGCCTTCGTCTCGGTGTTCAGCGCGTTCATGGCGTCGGGACGATTCAGTGTGATCGTCGCGAGCCCGTCGGTCACCTCGTAGAGCACGGTGTCCGCCATGGTGCGGTCCCTCCCTGGGTCGGCTGCGGCGCTAGTGCGCGGATGCGTGCCCAGGATGCCGGAGATCATCGGGACCGGATATGTGACCTGCGTCAAAGAATCAGCCATCGTGACGGCCGTGAGAGCTACGCAGGAATACCGTGCGATCCCCGAATTGAGTGGTTTTGCGGCAGCGCGTTGCCGAAGGGATGCCGACTGATGTTGGTCATTGGGTCGCGCGATGCGGGATAATGGCCTGGAAGCAATGTGTTCGATGCCGGTGACGCGTGCCCTTCCCGGGGCCGTCGGCTGACGATGAGCTGGTTTCAGGAAGGGGAACGAGCATGGCGGCCATGAAGCCGCGGACGGGCGACGGCCCGCTCGAGGTGACCAAGGAGGGGCGGGGCATCGTCATGCGGGTTCCGCTCGAAGGCGGCGGTCGTCTCGTCGTCGAGCTGACCCCCGACGAGGCCAAGGCTCTCGGTGAGGCCCTCGAGAAGGTCGTCGTCTGACGCCCAGGCCTCATGGGCCACAGGGCCCACGATTCTCTCCCACCGCCCCGGCCGCCCGGCTTCGTCCCGGCTCCGGGGCGGTGGCGTATCCGCTTCCGGCACCGGCCCGCCTCCGGCGGCCCACCGGCCGCCGGTGCCTCCGGCCCCGTCGTATCCCGGCCCTGTCGTACCCTCGCGGTCAGCCGCGCTTGACGGCGCACAGCAGCCCGTCGCCCACCGGCAGCAGGGACGGCACGAGCGCGGTGGACTCCCGGACGGCCCGCAGCAGTTCGCGCAGCCGCTGCACCTCGGCGGGCGGCACGGCCGAGTCGACCGTACGGCCGTCCGCGAAGACGCCCTCGAAGCAGACCAGCCCGCCCGGGCGCAGCAGGCGCAACGATTCGGCTAGGTAGTCGAGGGACTCCATCCGGTCACCGTCGCAGAAGACCAGGTCGTATCCGCCGTCCGCGAGCCGGGGCAGCACCTCCAGGGCCCGGCCGGGGATGAAGCGCGCCCGGTTGCCGGCGAAGCCCGCGGCGCGGAAGGCCTGACGGGCGAACTGCTGGCACTCCGGATCGCTGTCCACGGTGGTCAGCACCCCGTCCGGCCGCATGCCGTGCAGCAGGTGGATGCCGGAGACCCCGGTGCCGGTGCCGATCTCGGCGACGGCCTTGGCGTCCACAGCGGCGGCGAGCAGGCGCAGCGCCCCACCGGTGCCGTTCGACACCGAGGTGAGCCCTGCCTCGTAGGCCCGGTCCCGGGCCCAGCGCAGTGCCTCGTCCTCGGCGACGAACACCTCGGCGAACGCCCAGCTCGTCTGCTGGTTGCCGGTAATGGCCCTCTCCTGTCCCCGTAGTCGACGCAACCGTGACTGTATCCGCTGCCCACGGGAACCCGCAGATGGGACCGGGCGTTGACGAGTACGGGACGCCGACGGAAGGGGCGGGGACCGGCGGGAACCACCGGCGCGGGCCGTTCGTCACGGATGACAACGGATCAAGACCAAAATCCGGGTCAAAAATGCTTATCCGGAGCTAACGGGCGAGGTGGATATGGTAGGGGCTCCACTGGACACCACCAGAGCCGACAGGGGAGGTGCGGCTGCGGGTGGCGACCGCCGGGGAGTGCTCAGGCGCCTCCGCAGGTCCGCTCCCGAGCCGAAATCCGTGACCTACACCGCTGACCGTTCCAACGCCGCCCGTACCGCGACCACCGCGACTTTCGCCACCGACGCGGACACGCAGGCGTGGACTCCTCCCAGCTGGGAGGAGATCGTCAGCACGCACAGCGCACGGGTCTACCGTCTCGCCTACCGCCTCACCGGAAACCAGCACGACGCCGAGGACCTCACCCAGGAGGTCTTCGTCCGGGTCTTCCGCTCCCTGTCCACGTACACCCCGGGGACGTTCGAGGGCTGGCTCCACCGCATCACCACGAACCTGTTCCTCGACATGGTCCGGCGCCGTCAGCGCATCCGCTTCGACGCGCTGGGCGAGGACGCCGCCGAGCGGCTCCCCAGCCGTGAGCCGTCCCCGCAGCAGCACTTCAACGACACCCACTTCGACGCGGACGTCCAGCAGGCGCTGGACACCCTCGCGCCGGAGTTCCGCGCCGCGGTCGTCCTGTGCGACATCGAGGGGCTCTCCTACGAGGAGATCGCCGCGACCCTCGGCGTCAAGCTCGGCACCGTGCGCAGCCGTATCCACCGCGGCCGCTCCCACCTCCGCAAGGCGCTCCAGCACCGCTCGCCCGCCGCCCGGGCCGAGCAGCGCGCGGTGGCGGGTCTGGCCTCCGGCGCGCCTCTCAGTGGGGAGGTCGGGATCGCGTGACCACCTCCGGCGGTCAGTCCCCCGCCGAGCACCATCTCGGCGACCGCCTCGCTGCCCTCGTCGACGGGGAGTTGGGGCACGATTCGCGGGAGCGGGTGCTGGCGCACCTCGCCACCTGCTGGACATGCAAAGCGGAAGCCGACGCGCAGCGTCGGCTCAAAAACGTGTTCGCGGAGGCCGCGCCGCCACCGCTCTCCGACTCGCTGCTCGCCCGGCTGCAAGGCCTGCCGGGCGGTGGCACCACGGGCGGGCCGGGCGGCCCGCCCGCGCCGTCCGGTGACGAGGGCGCGGACGGCATCCCGGCCGTGGGAAGAGCCGCCTTCGGCGCCGGGGCGGAGGCCTTCGGCCTGCTTCCGGCGGTCGGCCCCCAGCCGCGTGACCGGGGCTTCCGCACCCACCCGGTCGGGCAGGGCAGCGGCTCGCGCGGCCGACGGTTCGCCTTCGCGGCTGCTGGGGCGGTCTCGCTGGCCGCGATAGCCCTGGCCGGGGCGCAGCCGCTGGAGACGCCCGTGGCGTCGCGGCAGGCCCGCGGCGACGGCAACAGCGCGGCCACCAGCTCCCTCGGGTCGGTGCAGGGCGTGCCCCTGGACCAGCGCGACCTGGGCCGGACGCAGCCGGCGGCGCAGGAGCTGTCGGCGACGTTCGCGGCCCCGCTGGCCGCGGGCGTCACCCTGCTGCGCCCCTCCGGCGCGCGGCTGTTGCCGCCGATGGTGCGCAAGCCCGCGACCCTCGCGGCGCAGCCACAGGCCAAGCCGCCGGCACCCTCGGCCCCGGTGGCGCCACCGCGCTGATCGCGGGCGGGATCCCGGCGGCCTCCCCCCTCCGCACATGGCCGGGGACCTGGTGTAATCGTCTGTGGGGCGCGCGTGTTTCCGCATGCGCGCCTCCGCGACGAACGGTGGGGAGAGGAATGGACGAGGGGAAGGCGCGGGCGTCCGCGCCCAAGCCGCACTGGTGGCACCGCAGGCGCACACCGGAGGGCGTCCCGCCGCAGCCGCTCGCGGGCCCGGACGACACCCCCGCCGCGCCGCTGCACGCCCCGGACCCGTACAGCAC
>NZ_JAILXP010000107.1 GCF_020740895.1 Streptomyces sp. UNOB3_S3
CCCCCAGCTACCGCTGGGAGGTGCCCCCAGCCCTGCGGGACGATTGCCCACAACCGGGCGTGGGCGGGGGCGGGACGATTGCCCACAACCAGCGACCGCGCCCCCGAAGTCTCGGAAATTCCTTAGCCCCATGCGTGATTCGGTGACCCTGCCGAGCACTGCGAAAGGGGACTGTATGTCCAAGCGCGCGCTGATAACCGGAATCACCGGGCAGGACGGTTCGTACCTGGCCGAGCACCTGCTCTCCATGGGGTACCAGGTCTGGGGGCTCAACCGGGGGCAGGCCAATCCCCGGAAGGACCGGGTGAGCAAGCTGATCCCGGACCTCCAGTTCGTCCACGGGGACCTGATGGACCAGGCCAGCCTGGTGGCCGCCGTGGATCTCGTCCAGCCCGACGAGGTCTACAACCTCGGCGCGATCTCCTTCGTGCCCATGTCCTGGCAGCAGGCCGAGCTCGTCACCGAGGTCAACGGCACCGGGGTGCTGCGGATGCTCGAGGCGATCAGGATGGTCAGCGGGCTGAGCGGGGCGTCCGGGAGCGCGGACGGGTCCGGGCAGATCCGGTTCTACCAGGCGTCCTCCTCGGAGATGTTCGGCAAGGTCGTCGAGAGCCCGCAGAACGAGCGGACCTCCTTCCACCCCCGCAGCCCCTACGGCGTCGCCAAGACCTACGGGCACTACATCACCCAGAACTACCGCGAGTCCTTCGGGATGTACGGCGTCTCTGGCATCCTCTTCAACCACGAATCGCCGCGCCGCGGTGCCGAGTTCGTCACCCGGAAGATCTCGCTGGCCGTCGCCCAGATCAAGCTCGGGCTCCAGGAGAAGCTGCCGCTCGGCAACCTCGACGCCGTACGCGACTGGGGCTTCGCCGGGGACTACGTGCGCGCCATGCACCTGATGCTCCAGCAGGACCAGCCCGGCGACTACGTCGTCGGCACCGGGCAGATGCACTCCGTGCGCGAGGCGGCGCGGATCGCCTTCGAGTGCGTGGGCCTGGACTGGGAGGAGCACGTCGTCGTCGACCCGGCCCTCGTGCGGCCCGCCGAGGTCGAGACGCTCTGCGCCGACCACGGCAAGGCCGGCGAACGGCTGGGCTGGGAACCCTCGGTGGACTTCCCCGAACTGATGCGGATGATGGTCGAGTCCGACCTCCGCCAGGCCACCCGCGAGCGCGAGTACGGCGAGCTGCTCACCGCGGCGAACTGGTAGCCCCGCCGAGACTCATCGGCAACACCCCTGCTCACACCCGTCGCACTGCCCCGGAGCGGACCGAGCCGAGCGGACTGCCCGACTCTAGGGAATTCCATGGCCACGCCCGCCGACACTGAGCGCGTGGCGTGCGGGAAGTCGAGCAGGCGCCCCGTCGGTGCGGGGCGCCCAGATGACTCACGTCGACTGTGGATCAGCCATCCCGAGTGCCGGATGCCCACAGCGAATTCCTCTGCTGTCCGCCGGTCTTGAGATGGGTTGAGTTGACAATGGACAAGGAACAGAAGCTCCGGGACTACCTCAAGCGGGCGAGCGCGGATCTCAAGCGCACGCGGCAGCGGGTGGGCGAACTGGAGGCGGCCGCCCGCGAGCCCATCGCGATCGTGGGCATGAGCTGCCGCTTCCCCGGGGGCGTGAGCAGCCCCGAGGAGCTCTGGTCCATGCTCGTGGCCGGCGAGGACGGCATCACGGGCTTCCCCGGCGACCGCGGCTGGGAGCTGATGACCGACGGCTCCGAGGAGTTCTTCGGCGGCTTCCTGCACGACGCGGCCCGGTTCGACGCCGGTTTCTTCGGCATCTCGCCGCGCGAGGCCCTCTCCATGGACCCCCAGCAGCGGGTGCTGCTGGAGTCCTCCTGGGAGGCCTTCGAACGGGCGGGCATCGACCCGGCGTCGGTCCGGGGCACCCGGACCGGCGTGTTCGTCGGGGCCATGCCCCAGGACTACCGCGTCGGCCCCGACGACGACGTCCAGGGCTTCACCCTCACGGGCAACGCCACCAGCATCCTCTCGGGCCGGCTGTCCTACTTCTTCGGGGCCGTCGGGCCCGCGGTGACCGTGGACACCGCCTGCTCGTCGTCCCTGGTGGCACTGCACCTGGCCGCCCACTCCCTGCGCCAGGGCGAGTGCTCCCTGGCGCTGGCCGCAGGCGTCACGGTGATGTCCAGCCCCACCACCTTCGTGGAGTTCAGCCGCCAGGGCGGGCTCGCCGCCGACGGCCGCTGCCGCTCCTTCGCCGACTCCGCCGCCGGCACCGGCTGGTCCGAGGGCGTCGGCGTGCTCGTCCTGGAGCGGCTGTCCGAGGCCCGCCGCAACGGGCACCAGGTCCTCGCCGTCATCCGGGGCTCCGCCGTCAACCAGGACGGCGCCTCCAACGGCCTGACCGCCCCCAACGGGCCCTCCCAGCAGCGCGTCATCGAGCAGGCCCTGACCAGCGCCCGCCTCTCCGCCGACGAGATCGACGTCGTCGAGGCGCACGGCACGGGCACCACCCTCGGCGACCCCGTCGAGGCCCAGGCCCTCCTGGCCACCTACGGCCAGGGCCGCCCCGAGGACCGGCCGCTGCTGCTCGGGTCGGTCAAGTCCAACATCAGCCACACCCAGGCGGCCGCCGGCATGGCCGGCGTCATCAAGATGGTCATGGCCATGCGCCACGGCCTGCTGCCCGAGACCCTCCACGTCGACGCCCCGTCCTCCCACGTCGACTGGACGGAGGGCGCCGTACGGCTCCTCACCGAGGCCACCCCCTGGCCCAAGAGCGACCGGCCGCGCCGCGCGGGCGTCTCCTCCTTCGGCCTCAGCGGCACCAACGCCCACACGATCCTCGAAGAGGCGCCGGAGCACGCCGAAGAGGCCGTGGAGAGCCGCGTCGACCTCGACGTCCTGCCCTGGCTCGTCTCCGGGCGGACCCGCGAGGCCCTGCGCGCCCAGGCCGGCCGGCTCCTCGCCTTCCTCGCCACCGACCCCGCCCTCGACCCCGCCGACGTCGCCCACTCCCTCGCCACCTCCCGCTCCGGCTTCGAGCACCGCGCCGTGGTGATCGCCGCCGACCGCGACGAGGCCGTCGCCGCGCTCACCGCGCTGGCCGCCGGCGAACCGGCCGCCGCCCTCACCCAGGGCGCCACCCAGGGCGGCCGCGGCAAGCTGGCCTTCCTCTTCACCGGCCAGGGCGCCCAGCGCCCCGGCATGGGCCGCGAGCTCTACACCCGTTTCCCCGTCTTCGCCCAGGCCCTCGACGAGGTCCTCACCCACCTCGACCCCGGCCTGGACCGGCCCCTGCGCACCCTCTTCTTCGCCGCCAAGGGCACCCCCGAGGCCGAGCTCCTCGACCGGACCGGCTACGCGCAGCCCGCCCTCTTCGCCCTTGAGGTCGCGCTGTTCCGGCTGGCCGAGTCCTGGGGCCTCAAGCCCGACTTCCTCGCCGGGCACTCCGTCGGCGAGATCGCCGCCGCCCACGTCGCCGGGGTGTTCTCGCTGGCCGACGCCGCGACCCTGGTCCTCGCGCGCGGCCGCCTGATGCAGGCCCTGCCCGCCGGCGGCGCGATGGTCTCCCTCCAGGCGAGCGAGGACGAGGTCCTGCCGCTGCTGGCCGACCGGAGCGGACGCGTCTCCCTCGCCGCCGTCAACGGTCCCCGCGCCGTCGTCGTCGCGGGCGAGGCGGCCGCCGTCGCCGCCGTCGCCGAGCACTTCACCGCACAGGGCCGCAAGGCCAAGGAACTCCGCGTCTCGCACGCCTTCCACTCGCCGCTGATGCGGCCGATGCTGGAGGAGTTCCGCACCGTCGTCGCCGGCCTCGACCCCCAGGCGCCGGTGATCCCCGTCGTCTCCTCCGTCACCGGCGCGCTCGCCACCGTCGACCAGCTCACCTCGCCCGACTACTGGGCCGGCCACGCGCGCGACACCGTCCGCTTCGCCGACACGATCGCCTGGCTCGACGCCCACGGCACCGGCACCCACCTCGAACTCGGCCCCGACGGCGTCCTGTCCGCCATGGCCCGCGACTGCCTCGACGCCGACGAGCGGGCCGAGGGCACCGCGCCCGCCACCGTCGCGCTGCTGCGCGCCGGCCGCCCCGAGACCCGGGCCGTGACCGCGGCCGCCGCCGAACTCCACGTCCGGGGCGTGCCCCTGCGCTGGGAGGGCTACTTCACCGGCACCGGCGCCCGCCGCGTCGACCTGCCCACCTACGCCTTCCAGCGCCGCCGTTACTGGCCCAAGGGCGTCACCCAGAGCGGGGACGTCCGCGCCGCCGGGCTCGGCGCCGCCCACCACCCGCTGCTCGCCGCGGCCGTGACCATCGCCAACTCCGACGGACTGCTGCTCACCGGCCGGCTCTCCCTCCAGTCCCACCCCTGGCTGACCGAGCACGCCGTACGCGGCACCGTGCTGCTGCCCGGCACCGCCTTCCTGGAGCTCGCCGTCCGCGCGGGCGACGAGGTCGGCTGCGCGCGCGTCGAGGAACTCACCCTGGCCGCGCCCCTGGTCCTGCCCGAGCAGGGCGGCGTCCAGGTCCAGGTGTGGGTCGGCAGCCCCGACGCCACCGGCCGCCGCGAACTGAGCCTCCACTCGCGCCCCGACGGCGCCGAGGAACTGCCCTGGACCCAGCACGCGAGTGGCGTCCTCGCCCCCGACGAGCACCGGGCCGCCCCCGGCACCGCCGCCTGGCCGCCCGCCGGCGCCCAGCCGCTGGACCTCGACGGCTTCTACGACGAACTGGCCGCCACCGGCTTCGGCTACGGCCCGCTGTTCCAGGGCCTGCGCGCCGCGTGGCGCGCGGGCGACGACATCTGCGCCGAAGTCGCCCTGCCCGAGGACTCCGCGGCCGACGCCGGCTCCTTCGGCATCCACCCCGCGCTGCTCGACGCCGCCCTGCACGCCTCGGCCTTCCTCGGCCTCGGCGAGCACGGGCGCGGCGGCCTGCCCTTCTCCTGGCAGGACGTCTCCCTCCACGCCTCCGGCGCGACCACGGTCCGCGTCCGGCTGTCCCGGGCCGGGGACGACGCCGTCTCCCTCGCCGTCACCGACACCACGGGCGCCCCCGTCGCCTCCGTCGGCTCGCTCGTCCTGCGCGCCCTGCCCGACGAGCAGTCGGCCACCGCCGCGCCCATCGTCCGCGACGCGCTGTTCGAGCTGCGCTGGTCCCCGCTGCGGGACCGGGCGGGCGCCGCGCCCGCGTCCGTCGCCGTCCTCGGGCCGGACACCTTCGGGCTCGCCGACGCCGCGGGCGCCACGCCTCTCGCCTCGCTGGACGCCGCCGCCGACGTCCCCGCGCTCGTCCTCGTCCCCGTCGTGGGCGACCCCGACGCCGCGGCGGCCGCCGCCCACACCCTCACCGCGACCGCCCTGACGCTGCTTCAGACATGGCTCGCGGACGAGCGGTACGAGCAGTCCCGGCTGGTGTTCGTCACCCGGGGCGCGGTCGCCACCGACGGGCAGGAGACCGTCGACCCGGCGGCCGCCGCCGTCTGGGGCCTGGTGCGTTCCGCCCAGACCGAGCACCCGGGCCGCTTCGGGCTCCTCGATCTCGACCCCGCCGAGTCCGACGGCACCCTCCCCGACGGCGCCCTCGGCGTCACCGAGCCCCAGGCCGCCGTCCGCGCCGGCACCGTCCTCGGCGCCCGGCTCGCCCGCGCCCAGGCGCCCCGCGCGCGGGAGAACGCCTGGCACCCCGACGGCACCGTCCTCCTCACCGGCGCCACCGGCGGCCTGGGCCGCGTCCTCGCCCGGCACCTGGTCGCCGAACGCGGCGTCACCCGGCTGCTGCTCGTCAGCCGCCGGGGCGCCGACGCCCCCGGCGCCGAAGAGCTCCGCGCCGAACTGACGGAACTCGGCGCCCACATCACCCTGGAGGCCTGCGACCTCGCCGACGCGGCCGCCGTCGCACACCTGCTGGCCGCCGTCCCCGCCGAACACCCCGTCACCGCCGTCGTGCACAGTGCCGGCGCCCTCGACGACGGCGTCATCGAGTCGCTGACCCCCGAGCGCCTCGCCACGGTCCTGCGGCCCAAGGCCGACGCCGTCTGGAACCTCCACGAGGCGACCAAGGACCTCGGCCTCGCCGCCTTCGTCGTCTTCTCCTCCCTCTCCGGCACCGTCGGCGCGCCCGGCCAGGGCAACTACGCCGCCGCCAACGCCTTCCTCGACGCCGTCGCCCGGCTCCGCCACGCCCAGGGCCTGCCCGCCCTGTCCCTGGCCTGGGGCCCCTGGGCGCCCGCCGCCGGCATGACCGGCGGCCTGTCCGGCACCGAGCTGGAGCGGATGGCCCGCCGGGGCACGCCCGCGCTCACCGAGGAGCAGGGTGTCGCGCTCTTCGACGCCGCGCTCTCCTCCCGTACGCCCGTCCTCCTGCCCGTCCGTCTCGACCTGTCCGTGCTCCGCCTCCAGGGCGACGTGCCGCCGCTGCTGCGCGGCCTGATCCGCACCCCCGTGCGCCGCTCCGCGGTCTCCGGCGCGGAGACCGCCGTGGGCCTCGTCCAGCGGCTGTCCGTCCTCGACGAGGAGGGCCGCGCCGCGCTGGTGCGCGACCTCGTCCGCACACAGGTGGCCGCCGTGCTCGGGCACGACGGCGCCCAGGACGTCGATGTGGACCGCCCGTTCCAGGAGCTGGGCTTCGACTCGCTCACGGCCGTCGAGATGCGCAACCGCCTCGGCGCCGTCACCGGGCTGCGCACCGCCGCCACGGTCGTCTTCGACTACCCGACCGTCACCGCGCTGGCCGGGCACGTCCTCGCCGAGCTCATGGGCGCGGACACCGCCGCCCCGGAGGCCGCCCCCAGGGCCGCCGCCGACCACGACCCCATCGTCATCGTGGGCATGAGCTGCCGTTACCCGGGCGGCGTCGCCTCGCCCGAGGACCTGTGGCGGCTGGTGCGCGAGGGCACCGACGCGATCTCGGGCCTGCCCACCGACCGAGGCTGGGACCTCGACGCCCTCTACCACCCGGACCCCGACCACCTCGGCACCACCTACACCCGCTTCGGCGGCTTCCTCCACGACGCCGCCGAGTTCGACCCCGCGTTCTTCGGCATGAGCCCCCGCGAGGCGCTGGCCACCGACTCCCAGCAGCGGCTGCTCCTGGAGGCGTCCTGGGAGGCGATCGAGCGCTCCGGGATCGACCCGGTGTCGCTGCGCGGCAGCCGCACCGGCGTGTTCGCGGGCGTCATGTACAACGACTACGCGGCCCACCTCGCCGACGAGCGGTTCGAGGGCTTCCAGGGCAGCGGCACCTCGCCCAGCATCGCCTCCGGCCGCGTTTCCTACGTCCTGGGCCTGGAGGGCCCGGCCGTCACCGTCGACACGGCCTGCTCGTCCTCGCTGGTGGCCATGCACTGGGCCATGCAGGCGCTGCGCGCGGGGGAGTGCTCGCTGGCGCTCGCCGGCGGTGTGACGGTGATGTCCACGCCGACGTCCCTCATCGAGTTCTCCCGCCAGCGCGGCCTCTCCCCGGACGGCCGCAGCAAGGCCTACTCGGACGCGGCCGACGGCGTCGGCTGGTCCGAAGGCGTGGGCATGCTCGTCCTGGAGCGGCTCTCCGACGCCCGCCGCAACGGCCACCGCGTCCTCGCGGTCGTCCGCGGCTCGGCCGTCAACCAGGACGGCGCCTCCAACGGCCTGACCGCCCCCAACGGGCCGTCCCAGCAGCGCGTCATCCACCAGGCCCTGGCCGGCGCCGGCCTGACCACCGCCGACGTCGACGCCGTCGAGGGCCACGGCACCGGCACCACCCTCGGCGACCCCATCGAGGCCCAGGCGCTGCTGGCCACGTACGGCCAGGACCGCGACGCGGACCGGCCGCTGCTGCTCGGCTCGGTGAAGTCCAACATCGGCCACACCCAGGCCGCCGCGGGCGTCGCCGGAATCATCAAGATGGTCATGGCCATGCGCCACGGCGTGCTGCCCCGCACCCTGTACGCCGACGCGCCGTCCTCGCACGTCGACTGGGAGGCCGGCGCCGTCCGGCTGCTCGCCGAGGAGACGGCCTGGCCCGACGCGGGCCGGGCCCGCCGCGCCGGCGTGTCGTCCTTCGGCATCAGCGGCACCAACGCCCACGTCATCCTCGAAGAGCCGCCCGCCGCGCCGGGGGCCGCATCGAGCGCCCCCGCCGTCGACCCGGCCGTGGTGCCGTGGACGCTCTCCGCCAGGAGCCGCGCCGCGCTGCGCGAACAGGCCGCGCGCCTGTACGCCTTCGCCGAGGCCGACCCCGCTCTCGACCCGGCCGCTACCGCCCTCGCGCTCGCCACGACCCGCTCCGCCTTCGACCGGCGCGCCGTCGTCGTCGGCGACCGGGACGAGCTGCTGCGCGCGCTCGCCGCGCTCGCCGCCGACCGGCCCGACGCCGCCCTCGTCGAGGGCGAGACCGGCTCCGCCGGCGAACTCGCCCTGCTGTTCTCCGGGCAGGGCAGCCAGCGCCCCAGCGCCGGCCGCGAGCTGTACGCCCGCTTCCCCGTCTTCGCCGAGGCCCTGGACGAGGTCACCGCCGCCCTCGACCCGCACCTGGACCGCCCGCTGCGGGACGTCCTCTTCGCCGAGGAGGGCAGCCCCGAGGCGGAGCTGCTGGAGCGCACCGGCTGGACCCAGCCCGCCCTGTTCGCCCTCGAGGTCGCCCTCCACCGGCTGCTGCGCTCCTGGGGCGTACGCCCGCAGGTCCTCCTCGGCCACTCCGTCGGCGAGATCGCGGCGGCGCACGCCGCCGGGGTGTTCTCCCTGGCGGACGCCTGCAAGCTCGTCGCCGCCCGCGCCCGCCTGATGGAGGCCCTGCCCGAGGGCGGTGCGATGGTCTCGCTGCGGGCCACCGAGGACGAGGTCGCCGCGCTGCTCGCCGGGCGCGAGCACGAGCTGTCCCTCGCCGCCGTCAACGGCCCCGACGCCGTCGTGATCGCCGGTGACGAGGCCGCCGCCGAGGAGATCGCCGCGCACTTCGCCGCGCTGGGGCGCAAGACCCGGCGACTGCGGGTGAGCCATGCCTTCCACTCGCCGCTCATGGAACCGATGCTGGCGGACTTCCGGCGGGTCGCCGAGGAGATCGCCTACAGCGCCCCGGCCGTCACCGTCGTCTCCAACCTGACCGGCCGTCCCGCGACCGCCGAGGAGCTGTGCTCCCCGGACCACTGGGTCCGCCACGTCCGCGAGACCGTCCGCTTCGCCGACGGCGTCCGCGCCGCCCGCACCCTGGGCGCGGCCACCTTCCTGGAGGTCGGCCCCGACGGGGTGCTGGCCGCCCTCGCCCAGGACGTCCTGGGCGACGAGACGGACACCGGCGTCGACGTCGTCCCGCTGCTGCGCGCCGGCCGGGACGAGGAGCGGGCCGCCACGACCGCCCTGGCCCGCCTCCACGTCCGCGGCACCGCCGTGGACTGGACCGCCGTCCTCACCGGCACCACCGCGCCCGCCGCCCCGGCCGTGGACCTGCCCACGTACGCCTTCCAGCGCGAGCGCTACTGGCCCGGGACCGCCCCCGGCGCCCTCCCGGCCGCCGCGCCCGCCGACCCGGCCGACGCCGAGCTGTGGGGCGCCGTCGAGCGCGGCGACGCCGCCGGGATCGCCGGGCTCCTGGGCCTGCGCGACGAACAGCACGCCTCCCTCTACACCCTGCTGCCCGCCCTGTCGTCCTGGCGCCAGCAGCGCCAGGAGAAGGCGCTGCTCGACGCCACGCGCTACCGCGTCGAGTGGCGGCCCGTCCAGGCGTCCGCCGCCCCCGTCCTGGACGGCACCTGGCTGGTCGTCACCACCGACGGCGTGGACACCGACGAGATCGTGGACGCGCTGCGCGGCCACGGCGCCCAGTTCGAGCGCCTCGACCTCGACCCGGCGGGGGAGGACCGCGAGGCCCTCGCCGGCCGCCTGCGGGAGTCCGGCGACCTCGCCGGCGTCCTCTCCCTCCTGCCGCTGGCCGACCGGCCCGGCCGCCCCCTCGGCGACGGGCTGCCCACGGGCCTCGCCCTGGGCGTCGTCCTCACCCAGGCGCTGGGCGACGCCGCCCTGACCGCGCCCGTGTGGACCCTCACCCGGGGTGCCGTCACCACCGGCCCCGACGACCCGCTCGCCGCCCCCCTCCAGGCCGCCTCCTGGGGCCTGGGCCGGGTGGCCGCCCTGGAGGACCCGCGCCGCTGGACCGGCACGATCGACCTGCCGCCCGTCCTGGACGCGCCCGTCGTCCAGCAGCTCGTCAGCGCGCTCGCCGCGCGCGGCGGCGAGGACCAACTGGCCCTGCGCGCCGGCGGCACGCTCGGCCGGCGGCTCGTCCGCCGCCCTGCCGCCGACCTGCCCCCCGCCGACGCCTTCACCGCCGAGGGCACCGTCCTCGTCACCGGCGGCACCGGCGCGCTCGGCGCCGACGTCGCCCGCTGGCTCGCCCGCAGCGGCGCCGAGCACCTCCTGCTCACCAGCCGCCGCGGCCCCGACGCCCCCGGCGCCGACGCCCTGCGCGCCGAACTGGAGGAGCTGGGCGCCCGCGTCACCCTCGCCGCCTGCGACATCGCCGACCGCGACGCGCTCGCCGGCCTGCTCGCGGGCATCCCGGACGAGCACCCCCTGACCGGCGTCGTGCACGCCGCCGGCGTCGGCCAGGCCGCACCCCTGGCGGACACCTCCCTGGCCGACGCCACCGCCCTCATGGCCGCCAAACTCCTGGGCGCCGCCCACCTGGACGCCCTGCTCGCCGACCACGACCTGGACTTCTTCGTCCTCTTCTCCTCCGTCGCCGGAGTGTGGGGCAGCGCCGGGCAGAGCGCCTACGGCGCCGCCAACGCCTACCTCGACGCCCTCGCCGAGAACCGGTGGGCCCGCGGCCTGCCCGCCACCTCCCTCGCCTGGGGCCCCTGGGCCGAGGCCGGCATGGCCACCCACGAGGCCGTCGCCGACCGCCTCCGGCAGAGCGGCCTGCGCTTCCTGGCCCCCGCCGCCGCCCTCGCCGAACTGCGCCGCGCCGTCGTCCAGCAGGACGTCACGGTGACCGTCGCCGACATCGACTGGGAGCGCTACCACCCCGTCTTCACCTCCGTCCGCCCCAGCGTCCTCTTCGATGAACTCCCCGACGTCCGCGTCCTGTCCGCCCCGGCACGGGCCGCCGCTGACAGTGCGCCCGAGTTCGCCGGGCGGCTGAGCGGCCTGGACGAGGCCGCGCAGGAACGGCTGCTCACCGACCTGGTGCGCGCCGAGGCCGCCGTCGTCCTCGGCCACGCCTCCGCCGAGGCCGTCGACGGGCGCCGCGCCTTCCGCGACGCCGGCTTCGACTCGCTGACCGCCGTCGAGCTGCGCAAGCGCCTGGCCGGCGTCACCGGCCTCGCCCTGCCCGCCACCATGGCCTTCGACTACCCGACGCCCCTCGCGCTCGCCCGCTTCCTGCGCGGCGAACTCCTGGGCGCCGGGCAGGCCGCGGCCGCCCCGGCCGCCGCGCCCGCCGGGGGCTTCGACGAGCCCGTCGCCATCGTCGGCATGAGCTGCCGTTTCCCCGGCGGCGTCCGCTCCGCCCAGCAGTTCTGGGAGCTGATCGAGGGCGGCGTCGACGCCATCTCCGAGTTCCCCGTCAACCGCGGCTGGGACACCGGCCTCCACCACCCCGACCCCGACCACCCCGGCACCACCTACTCCACCCAGGGCGGCTTCCTCCACGACGCGGGCGAGTTCGACGCGGGCTTCTTCGGCATCTCGCCGCGCGAGGCCGTGTCCATGGACCCGCAGCAGCGCCTGCTGCTGGAGACCACCTGGGAGGCGTTCGAGCAGGCCGGCATCGACCCGGCGACCGTCCACGGCAGCGCCACCGGCACGTTCATCGGCTCCACCTACCAGGAGTACGGCCTCGGGCTCGACGACGGCGCCGCCGCCGGACACGCCGTCACCGGCACCAGCCCCAGCGTCCTCTCCGGCCGCCTCGCCTACCTCTTCGGCCTCGAAGGCCCCGCGGTCACCGTCGACACCGCCTGCTCCTCGTCGCTGGTGGCCCTCCACCTGGCCTGCCAGTCGCTGCGCAACGGCGAGAGCAGCCTCGCCCTCGCGGGCGGCGCGACCGTCATGACCACCCCCGCCCCCTTCATCGCCTTCAGCAAGCAGCGCGCCCTCGCGGGCGACGGCCGCTGCAAGGCCTTCTCGGAGGCCGCCGACGGCATGACCCTCGCCGAGGGCGTCGGCGTGCTCGTCCTGGAACGCCTCTCCGACGCCCGGAAGAACGGCCACGAGATCCTCGCCGTCATCCGAGGCTCGGCCATCAACCAGGACGGCGCCTCCAACGGCCTCACCGCCCCCAACGGCCCGTCCCAGCAGCGCGTCATCCGCCAGGCCCTCGCCAACGCGGGCCTGAAGGCCGCCGACGTCGACGCCGTCGAGGCGCACGGCACCGGCACCGCCCTCGGCGACCCCATCGAGGCCCAGGCCCTCCACGCGACGTACGGAAAGGACCGGCCGGCCGAGCGGCCGCTGCTGCTCGGCTCGGTGAAGTCCAACATCGGCCACACCCAGTCCGCCGCCGGCGTCGCCGGCATCATCAAGATGGTCATGGCGCTGCGCAACGGTGTCCTGCCCCGCACCCTCCACGCCGACGAGCCGACCACCCACGTCGACTGGAGCCCCGGCACGGTCTCCCTCCTCGACGCGGGCGCCGACTGGGCGCGCGGCGAGCGCGTCCGCCGCTGCGCCGTGTCCTCCTTCGGCATCAGCGGCACCAACGCCCACACGATCCTCGAAGAGGCCCCCCGCACCGAGGTGCCGGAGGAGGCCCCGGAGGCCCCCGCCGTCGTGCCGTGGGTGCTCTCCGCCCGCACCCCGGGCGCGCTGCGCGGCCAGGCCGCCCGGCTCGCCGACCACCCCGGGCTCGTCGAGGCCCGGCCCGCCGACGTCGCCCACAGCCTGCTGACCTCCCGCGCCGTGTTCGACCAGCGCGCCGTCGTCCTCGCCGGCCCCGGCCAGGACCCGGCGGCCGCGCTGCGCGCCCTCGCCGAGGGCCGGTCGGCGACCGGCGCCGCCTCGGGCGTCGCCGACGCCGACGGCAGGACCGTGTTCGTCTTCCCCGGCCAGGGCTCCCAGTGGGCCGGCATGGGCGCCCGGCTGCTGGAGGAGTCCCCGGTCTTCGCCGAGCGGCTCGCCGAGTGCGCCGCCGCCCTGTCGGAGTTCACCGACTGGTCGCTCCTCGACGTCCTCCGGCAGGCCGAGGGCGCCCCGTCCCTGGACCGCGTCGACGTCGTCCAGCCCGCCTCCTGGGCGGTGATGGTCTCCCTCGCCGAGCTGTGGCGCGCCCACGGCGTCGTCCCCGACGCCGTCGTCGGCCACTCGCAGGGCGAGATCGCCGCGGCCGCCGTCTCCGGCGCGCTCTCCCTGACCGACGCCGCCCGCGTCGTGGCCCTGCGCAGCCAGGCCATCGGCCGGATCCTCGCGGGCACCGGCGGCATGGTCTCCGTGCCGCTGCCCGCCGCCGACGTCGAGGAACGCCTGGCCGCCCTCGGCGGCGAACTGTCCGTCGCCGCCGTCAACGGCCCGCGCTCCGTCGTGGTCGCCGGCCCCGCCGCGCCGCTCGACGCCCTCATGGAGGGCCTCCTCGCCGAGGACGTCCGCGCCAAGCGCATCGCCGTCGACTACGGCTCGCACTCCGCCCAGGTGGAGCTGCTGGAGGACGAGCTCCTCGACGTGCTCGCCCCCGTCCGCCCGAACGCCCCCGAGGTACCCTTCCTCTCCACCGTCACCGGCGACTGGCTGACCGAGGAGACCCCCCTCGACGCCGCCTACTGGTACCGCAACCTGCGCCGGACCGTGCGCTTCGACCCCGCCGTCCGCAGCCTCCTGGGCGCCGGGCACGGGGTGTTCGTCGAGGTCAGCTCCCACCCCGTGCTGGCCATGGCCGTCCAGGAGACCGCCGAGGACACCGGCGCCCGCGCCGTCGTCCTCGGCACCCTCCGCCGCGACCAGGGCGGCGCCGACCGGTTCCTGACCTCCCTCGCCGAGGCGTACGTCCGGGGCGTCCGCGCCGACTGGGCGCCCGCCCTCGCCGGGAGCGGCGCCCGCCGTATCGAGCTGCCCACGTACGCCTTCCAGCGCGAACACCTGTGGGCGATCCGCGAGCAGCAGCGCGCGGGCGACGGGGCGGACCCGGCGGACAGCGCCTTCTGGGCGGCCGTCGAGGACGAGGACGTCGACGCCCTCGCCGCCGGACTGCGCCTGGACGGGGCCGCCCTGGCCCCCGTGCTGCCCGCCCTCGCGACCTGGCGCAAGCGCCGCCGCGAGGAGTCCACCGTCGACTCCTGGCGCTACCGCGCCACCTGGAAGCCGCTGACCGGCCTGCCCACGGCCGCGCTCACCGGGACCTGGCTCGTCGTCACCGCGCAGGGCCTGCCCGGCGACGACGTCACCGACGCGCTCGCCGCGCACGGCGCCGACGTCCGCACGCTCGTCCTCGACGACGCCTGCCTCGACCGCGCCACCCTCACCGAGCGCCTGGCCGGCCTTGAGGACGCCACCGGCCTGACGGGCGTGGTGTCGCTGCTCGCCGCCGCCGAGGAGCCCGCCCCCGGCCACCCCGCGCTCACGTCCGGGCTCGCCCTGACCGTCACCCTCCTCCAGGCCCTCGGCGACGCCGGGATCGACGCGCCCCTGTGGTGCCTGACCCGGGGCGCGGTCGCCACCGGCCGCTCCGACCGGCTCACCCACCCCGTCCAGGCCCAGATCCTGGGCCTGGGCTGGACCGCCGCCCTCGAACACCCCCAGCGCTGGGGCGGTCTCGTCGACCTGCCCGAGACCCTCGACCGGCGCGCCGGGGAACGGCTCGCCGCCGTCCTCACCGGCCGCACCGGCGAGGACCAGCTGGCCGTCCGCGCCTCCGGCGTCCTCGTCCGCCGCGTCGCGCGCGCCACGGCCGGGGCGGCCCCCGCCCGCGCCTGGACGCCGCGCGGCACCACCCTGGTCACCGGCGGCACGGGCACCCTCGCCCCGCACCTGGCCCGCTGGCTGGCCGAGCAGGGCGCCGAACGCGTCGTCCTCACCAGCCGCCGGGGCCCGGAGGCGCCCGGCGCCGCCGAGCTCGTCCAGGAGCTGACCGACGCCGGCTGCGACGCCTCCGTCGTCGCCTGCGACCTGACGGACCGCGACGCCGTCGCCGCGATGCTCGACGGCCTCAAGGCCGACGGGCACACCGTGCGCACCGTCGTCCACACCGCCGTCACCATCGAGCTCGCCTCCATCGAGGAGACGAGCCTGGAGGCCTTCGCCAAGGTCGTCGACGCCAAGGTGTCAGGCGCCCGCCACCTCGACGAACTCCTCGACGACGACGAGCTCGACGCGTTCGTCCTCTACTCCTCCACCGCCGGCATGTGGGGCAGCGGCCGGCACGCCGCCTACGTCGCGGGCAACGCCTACCTCAACGCGCTCGCCGAGCACCGCCGCGCCCGGGGCGCCACCGCCACCGCCATCTCCTGGGGCATCTGGGCCGACGACCTCAAGCTCGGCCGCGTCGACCCCGGCGCCATCCGCCGCAGCGGCCTGGAGTTCATGGACCCGCGCGCGGCCCTCACCGGCCTGCGCCGGGCCCTCGACGACGACGAGACCGTCCTGTGCGTCGCCGACGTCGACTGGGAGCGCTACCACCCCGTCTTCACCTCCGGCCGGCCCACCGACCTCTTCGAGGACGTGCCCGAGGTCCGGGAGCTGACGCAGGAGAACACCGCGTCCGCCACCGGCGACAGCGAGTTCACCGCCCGGCTCCTCGCCCTGCCCGCCGTCGAGCAGGACCGGGTGCTGCTGGACCTGGTGCGCGGCGAGGCCGCCACCGTCCTCGGCCACGCCTCGCCCGACGTCCTCTCCGAGCAGCGCGCCTTCCGCGAGGTCGGCTTCGACTCGCTGACCGCCGTCGACCTGCGCAACCGGCTGTCGAACGTCACCGGGCTCACCCTGCCCAGCACCATGGTCTTCGACTACCCGACCCCGCTCGCGCTCGTCACGTTCCTCCGCACCCGCGTCGCGGGCTCCCGCACCGAGACGGCCGCCGTCGTCCGGGCGGCCGCCGACGACGAGCCCATCGCCATCGTCGGCATGAGCTGCCGCTACCCCGGCGGCGTCGGCACCCCGGAACAGCTGTGGGACCTCGTCGCCGCGGGCGGCGACGCCATCACCGAATTCCCCGTCGACCGCGGCTGGGACGCCGAGGGCCTCTACGACCCCGACCCCGACCGCCCCGGCCGCACCTACTCCACGCGCGGCGGCTTCCTCCACGACGTCGCCGACTTCGACGCCTCCTTCTTCGGCATCTCCCCGCGCGAGGCCATCGCGATGGACCCGCAGCAGCGCCTGCTGCTGGAGACCGCCTGGGAGGCCATGGAGCGCTCCGGCATCGACCCCGCCACCCTGCGCGGCAGCCGCACCGGCACCTTCATCGGCGCCAGCTACCAGGACTACAGCAGCCCGGCGTCCCCCGAGGGCAACGAGGGCCACCTGATCACCGGCACCATCTCCAGCGTCCTGTCCGGCCGGCTGTCCTACACCTTCGGCTTCGAGGGCCCGGCCGTCACCCTCGACACCGCCTGCTCCTCCTCCCTGGTGGCCCTGCACCTGGCCTGCCAGTCGCTGCGCAACGGCGAGAGCACCCTCGCCCTCGCCGGCGGCGTCAGCGTCATGGCCACCCCCAGCGCGTTCGTCGGTTTCAGCCGCCAGCGCGCCATGGCCGCCGACGGCCGCTGCAAGGCCTACGCGGAGGCCGCCGACGGCATGAGCCTCGCCGAGGGCGTCGGCCTCGTCCTCGTCGAGCGCCTCTCCGACGCCCGCAAGAACGGCCACCAGGTCCTCGCCGTCATCCGGGGCTCCGCCGTCAACCAGGACGGCGCCTCCAACGGCCTGACCGCGCCCAACGGCCCGTCCCAGCAGCGCGTCATCGCCCAGGCCCTCGCCAACGCGGGCGTCGCCGCCGCGGACGTCGACGTCGTCGACGGCCACGGCACCGGCACCAAACTCGGCGACCCCATCGAGGCCCAGGCCCTCCTCGCCACCTACGGCCAGGAGCGCCCCGCCGACCGGCCGCTGCTCCTCGGCTCCGTGAAGTCCAACATCGGCCACACCCAGATGGCGTCCGGCGTCGCCAGCGTCATCAAGATGGTCATGGCCATGCGCCACGGCACCGTCCCCCGCACCCTCCACATCGACCGGCCCTCGACCCACGTCGACTGGACCTCGGGCGGCATCCAGCTGCTCACCGAGGACCGGGAGTGGCCCGCCACCGGGCGCCCGCGCCGCGCCGGCGTCTCCTCCTTCGGCCTCAGCGGCACCAACGTCCACACCGTCCTCGAACTGCCCGTCGAGGACGAGCCGCAGGGGCCGGCCGAGGTCGACGGGACCGGTCCCACGACCGTGCCGCTGGTGCTCTCCGGCCGCACCGACGAAGGCCTGCGCGCCCAGGCCGGACGCCTGCTGACCCTCCTCGACGAGAGGCCCGCCCTGCCGCTCGCCGACCTCGCCCACGCGCTCGCCACCTCCCGGGCCGCCCTCGATCACCGCGCGGCCGTCGTCGCCGACGACCCCGACACCCTCCGCCGGGCCCTCGCCGCCCTCCGGGACGGCACCCCCGACGGCGCCCTGCTCACCGGCCGGGCCGGGCGCGGCCGCCTCGCGTTCCTCTTCACCGGCCAGGGCAGCCAGCGCCCCGGCACCGGACGCGAGCTCCACGACCGCCACCCCGTCTTCGCCGAGGCGCTCGACGCCGTCCTCGCCCGCTTCGACCTCGAACTCGACCGCCCCCTGCGCGAGATCCTCCTCGCCGAGGCGGGCACCGCCGAGGCCGCCCTGCTCGACGACACCGCGTACACCCAGCCCGCCCTCTTCGCTCTCGAGGTCGCCCTGTTCCGGCTCGCCGAGTCCTGGGGCCTGCGCCCCGACTACGTCGCCGGGCACTCCATCGGCGAACTCGCCGCCGCCCACGTCGCGGGCGTGCTCTCCCTGGAGGACGCCTGCACGCTCGTCGCGGCACGCGGCCGGCTGATGGCCGCCCTGCCCGAGGGCGGCGCCATGTGCTCGCTCCAGGCGAGCGAGGAGGAGGTGCTGCCGCTGCTCGACGGGCAGGACGACCGCGTCTCCCTCGCCGCCGTCAACACCCCCGCCTCCGTCGTCGTCGCCGGCGACGACGACGCGGTCCGCGCGATCGAGGAGCACTTCGCGGGCCTCGGCCGCAGGACCAAGCGCCTGCGCGTCAGCCACGCCTTCCACTCGCCCCGCATGGACGCGATGCTGGACGACTTCACGCGCGTCGCGGCCGGACTCGACTTCCAGCCGCCCGCCATCCCCCTCGTCTCCACCGTCACCGGCGAACTCCTCAACCCCGACGAGGCCGCCTCGCCCGCCTACTGGGCCGGGCAGGTCCGCCGCACCGTCCGCTTCGCCGACGCCGTACGCCGCCTCGACGCCGCGGGAGTCACCGCCCACCTCGAACTCGGCCCCGACGGCGTCCTCTCCGGCGCCGTCCGCGAGACCCTCGACGCCGGCTCGCCCGCCCTCGCCGTGCCCGCGCTGCGCCGCGACCACACCGAGACCCACGCCCTGACCACAGCCCTCGCCCGGCTCCACGTCCACGGCGTGCGCCCCGACTGGGCGGCCGTCCTCGACGCCCCCGCCCGGCGCGTCGACCTGCCCACCTACGCCTTCCAGCGGCAGCGCTACTGGCCCGACACCACCGCCCTGCCGGCCGTCCCCGCCCCGGCGGGCACGCCCGACGCGGTGGACGCCGAGTTCTGGTCGGCCGTGGAACGCGCCGACCTGACCGCCCTGGGCTCCTCCCTGGAGCTCGACGACGCCACCCTCACGGCCGTCGTGCCCGCCCTGTCCTCCTGGCGCCGCAAGCGCCGCGAGCACTCCACCGTCGACGGCTGGCGCTACCGCGCCACCTGGAAGCCCCTCACCAAGGCCCCCACGACACACCCGACGGGCACCTGGCTGCTGCTGACCCCCGGCGACACCCCCGGGACCGACACGCCCGAGGCCGACCGGGCCTGGGCCGACGCGCTCGCGAACGGCCTCGGCGCCGGGACCGTACGCCTCGACGTCACCACCCCCGACCGCGCCGACCTCACCGAGCGCCTGCGCGAACTCACCCCGGACGGAGCCGGGTTCACGGGCGTCCTGTCCCTGCTGGCCCTCGCCCCCGGCGACTCGGTCACCGGCGTCCCCGCCGGACTCGCCGCACTGCCGCTCACCGCGACGGCCGTCCAGGCGCTCGGCGACGCCCGTATCGACGCCCCGCTGTGGTGCGTCACCCGCGCCGCCGTCGCCGTCGCCCGCACCGATCCCGCGGGCGACCCCGCGCAGGCCGCCCTCTGGGGCCTCGGCCGCGTCGCCGCCTTCGAACACCCCGAGCGCTGGGGTGGCCTCGTCGACCTGCCCGAAACGCTCGACGAGGGCACGCTGCGCCGCCTGGCGGGCGTCCTGTCCGGCGCCGGGCACGAGGACCAGCTCGCCGTGCGCCCCACCGCCACCTATGCCCGCCGCCTGGCCCACCAC
>NZ_JAILXP010000108.1 GCF_020740895.1 Streptomyces sp. UNOB3_S3
CCCGAGGACCCCACCCCGGCCCAGGTGCTGGCCTTCGCCCGGCTGCACGCCTTCGTCTCCGGCGACTGCGGCGGCGCGGACAACCGGCCCGCCGTGCACCGGCCCGAGGAGGGCTACCGCCCGGCCGTCCTCTACGACGGGCTGATCGAGGCGTACGCGCTGGCCTCGGCGGAGCTGCGGGCGGGACGCCCGGCGCGGCCCGGCGAGGCGCTCGACTGCTTCGTCTCCGCCTACGCCCACGCCCGTGGCACGCCTGACACCCCGGCCTTCCGCAGGCTGCTCGGCGGCCAGCTCGCGGCGGACCCGCGGATCGACCACTACTGGGGGCTCGTCGCCGAGCTGATCAGCCCGCCCTCCGGCCCGCCCGAGCCCACCGCGGGCTCCGCCCACGCCTGGCTCAGCGCCGCGCTCGACGCCGACACGGCCCGGGAGGCCGCTTGAGCCGGGCGGGCCGGGGAAAGCGGTGTGGCGAAGATGTGACCGTCCCGCCTCAACCAGCGGGCCCGGATCCGAGTCTTCTCCTCCAGGTAGGCTTCCGGCGCGCGCGACATGGCGCGCCGGAGTCAGGTCGTACACATCGGACCGCGCACAAGCGGGTCGTCAACCGGGGAGGATCCGGCGTTGCACATCCAGGAATGGCTCGAGACAGTTCCGGCCATCGCCGTCTACCTCCTGGTAGGCGGAGTGATCGGGCTGGAGAGCCTGGGCATCCCGCTGCCCGGTGAGATCGTGCTCGTCAGCGCCACGCTGCTCGCCGCCTCGCAGGACCACATCAACCCGTACGTGCTCGGCGGGTGCGCCATCGCGGGTGCGATCATCGGCGACTCCATCGGCTATCTGATCGGCCGCAAGGGCGGCAAGCCGCTGCTGGACTGGCTGGGCCGCAAGTTCCCCAAGCACTTCGGCCCGCAGCACGTGGCCACCGCCGAGAAGGCGTTCACCAAGTGGGGCATGTGGGCCGTCTTCGTCGGCCGCTTCATCGCCCTGCTGCGGATCTTCGCCGGCCCGCTCGCCGGTGTGCTGAAGATGCCGTACTGGAAGTTCCTCATCGCCAACGTCCTCGGCGGCATCGTCTGGGCCGGCGGCACGGTCGCGCTGATCTACACCGTCGGCAAGGTCGCCGAGGAGTGGATCGGGAAGTTCTCCTGGCTGGGGCTGGTGGCCGCGCTGCTCTTCGGCCTGGGGTCCTTCGTGGTGATGCGGATGAAGGCCAAGAAGACCGCGCGCGAGAGCGAGGGCAAGGCCGGGCAGCCCGCCGAGCCCGAGGCCGTCACCGCGGAGTGACGCGTTCCGTGACGAGCGTCTCCGTCGAGGGCCCCCGGCAGCGTGCCGGGGGCCCTCGGCCGTTCCGGAGGGATCAGCCGTTGCCCTTCTTTCCGTCCTTCTTGTCCTTCCCGGCGTAGGTCGGGAAGAGGTACGGCTGCTCCTTGATGTAGGCGAACAGCTCGGCGACGCAGGCGGCGCCCCGGCCCACCGCCCCGCCGACGCGGGGCGGCGCCGCGTACTGGACGTCCCCGACGGCGTAGACCCCGGGGACGCTGGTCCCGGTGGACGGGCGTTGCTGCCCGCCGGGGATGTGATGGCCGGTCAGGACGGTCTTGTTGGAGGCGAGCTGGACCGCCTTGCCCAGCCACTTGGTGTTCGGGACCCCGCCGATCAGCACGTAGAGCCACTCGGTGGTGAGCGTGCGGTCGGCGGGCTTGCTACCGGTGGGCCCGGTCTTCACCGACTCCAGCTCGTTCTTATTCGTCTTCGACGGCACGCACTTCTTGACCTCGGTCTTCAGCAGTACCTCGATCTTCCCGGCCTTCTTCAGGCGCTCGATCGTGTCGACCAGGTACTGGGACATGTTCCTGAGGTCGGACCGGACGATCAGTGTGACCTTCTTGGCCTTCTGCGCGAAGTGGACCGCGGCCTGCCCGACGGAGTTGCCCCCGCCGACCATGGCGATCTCCTTGCCCTCGATGTAGTCGAGGTCCGTCATCAGGGCGTGGTAGTAGACGCCGGCGCCCTCCAGCGCGGCGGCGCCGGTGCTCGCGTCCAGCCGCCGCCAGGTCATACCGGTGGCGATGACGACCGCGCCGGCCTTGATCCGTTTGCCGTCGGAGAGCTCGACCTCGTGGGGGATCAGCGCGGTGTGGTCGGTGGTGACGTGGAGGGCCTTCGCGACGGCGAGCGGATGCCAGTCCACCTTGAATTCCTTGATCTGCCTCAAGGCGGATGTCGCGAGGGTGTGCCCGGGGACACCGCCCGGGAAGCCGAGGTAGTTCCAGATCTTCGACGATGTGCCGGCCTGGCCGCCGGGGACGTCGTCCTCGATGACGAGGGTGGAGAGCCCCTCGGCACCGGCGTAGACGGCCGTCGACAGCCCGGCGGGCCCGCCGCCGACGATCACCAGGTCGTACCACTCCTTCAGCGAGGTGTTCAGGAGCCCGAGCGCTTTCGCCAGCTGGGCGAGCGTCGGGTTCGTGAGCTTCACGGGAGGCTTCCCCGTGAGGGTCACCGTGACCTCGATGTCCTTGCCCTGGGAGTCCTTGGGCCAGCGGAAGACGACGCCGGAGCCGGTGAGGAATTCCCGGATCCTGAAGGCTCCCTTCGCCTTGATGTTCCCCGAGATATCGACGGACCCGAACAGCTTCCGCAGGTCCGCCGGAGCATTGAGCCACCAGTCGTACAGCAGGTTGTCGACGAGCCGGAGGTGCGCCGTGACCAGGCCGTCCTCCTCGACGAAGCCGGCCCTCGCCGGGCCGCCGCCGTCGGCCACCGCCATCGTCTGCCCGTCGGGCACCAGGGACACCAGGCCGGCCGCGTCCGGGACCTTGGCCGCCTCGGCGGTCCGGGCGAGCCCCGCGGTGTCCTCGCCCACCTCGGCCACCAGCGCCACCCGTGCGCCGTCCCCGGCCAGGCCGGCGAGGCCGGCCGACTCGCCGGAGCCCAGCTCCAGGACCTGGAAGTCCCGCTCGTACCAGCCGGTGATCGTCTCGGCGAGCGCGCTCCTGCGCAGTGGGTCGCCGTCCATCAGCACGATGACGGGGGGTGGGGGCGAACTCGGCATGCGTCCTCCAGCTTCGTGATCCGTTGTGGCTCTACGAGGCTGTACAAATCACCAGAAAATTATTCATGGGTGACGCATTCGGTCCATCGTCCTTGCCCTGCGGCGACAAGGCGATACCGTCTGGGACGCAAGCGCATGGAGTGAACCGAGGGAGGGGTCAGGGCGATGACGGAACGGGCACTGGTCAAGGCGGTGGCGGGCAAGGAGCCCGTGGTCGACCCGGAGGCCTTTACGGCCCCGACCTCCGTCGTGCTCGGCGACGTCACCCTCGCGGCCGGGTCGAGCGTCTGGTACCACGCCGTGCTGCGCGCCGACTGCGGCCCCATCGAGCTGGGCGCCGACAGCAACATCCAGGACAACTGCACCGTGCACGTCGACCCCGGCTTCCCGGTGCGCGTCGGCGAGCGGGTCACGGTCGGGCACAACGCCGTGCTCCACGGCTGCACCGTCGAGGACGACGTGCTGATCGGCATGGGCGCCACCGTGCTCAACGGCGCCGTGATCGGCGCCGGCTCACTGGTCGCCGCGCAGGCGCTCGTACCCCAGGGCATGCGGGTGCCGCCCGGCTCGCTGGTCGCGGGCGTGCCCGCGAAGGTGCGCCGGGAGCTGACCGAGGAGGAGCGCGAGCACATCCGGCTCAACGCGACGATGTACCTGGAGCTGGCGAAGGCCCACCGCGAGGTGTGACGCGAAGCGTGACGCGCACGTGGCGGCCGGGAACGTCGCGGCCGCCGCGTCAGCGCGCGGTGCGTGCCGCGTCGCGCAGCCTGCGCCACGCGCCACTGACGGACGCCGGTCCGGCGCGCCTGGTGCCGGGTGCACCGGTCTCCCAGTCGCGGGCCGTCCCGGCGAACGTCTCCGTCACCGGCGGCGCGTCCGGTCGCCGGGTCCGCGCGGCCCGTGCGGCGGGCCGCAGGTCCTCCGGCCCGATCGCGTCGAGCCGCGCCCGGGCGTGACCGAGCAGCGTGGCGCAGGCGTCGGTGATCGCGGCCTCGCCCAGGGGGCGCGCCGGGAGGTCCAGCCCTTCGGACAACAGCCGTTCCAGGGCCGTGCGCAGGTCCTGGAGGGAGATGTCGCGGATCGTCAGCGACAAGTGGGCGGACAGTCCGGCGGCGCCCACCGCGCGGTGCGCGAAGCCGCGCGGGACGTAGAGCACGTCGCCGGGTTCGAGGACGCGGTGGAGGAGCCGTGGGGAGCGTTCGCCGTCCGGAAGCTCTCCCGGTGACCAGTCCGCCACCGCCGGCGCGTCGTGGACGTACCAGGTCTTGCGTCCGGCCACCTGGAGGACGAACACGTCGGCGTCGTCACGGTGCACCGCGAGACCCTGGCCGCCGGCGGGCGTGAGGAAGAAGAACGCCTCCACGCGCCGGTCGATCTCCTCGGACAGCCGCGCCACCAGATCGGCCGTCGGGCGGTGCCACTGGTCGACGCGGCGCAGGAGCAGCGTCGCCCCGGAGCGCAGGAGTGCGACGACCTTCGCGCGGTCGGCGAAGCCGTGGTGCGTCGTGCCGTTGACCACGCGTGACGTGGTGAAGGCCTCGGGCGGGACGACGACCTTGTCGGAGCGGACCATCTCCAGGTAGGGGGTGCGCAGCAGCCCTCCGTCGAAGGCGGCGTCCAGTTCGTCGAGGCCGAACGGCGAGGCGAGCGTTCCGGGTGTGAAGACGGCGGGCTCGCGCTGCCACCGGCGGGCGGCGAAGTCCTCGACGTGGCCGACCCATCCGGCCAGCGTGGGCGATTCCATGGTGGTTCCCCGTGTGCTTCCCGTGTTTTTCCGTGGAGTCTGTCGGGTCACGCCCCGGCTTCCGCCTCGAACCGCACGGAGAGCAGGGAGCGCAGGGGGACGGGTGCCTCGTGCCACGGGCCGCGAACGGCGAGCCGGTTGTCGAGGGCGACGGTCAGCAGGCGCTCGGCCAGGGGGACGACCAGGTGTTTGGCCCAGCAGCGGGCTCCGTCGAACCCGAACGGCATGAACGCGGGCGTCTTCTCCGGGTCCGCCACCGCGGACCACCGCTCGGGCCGGAACTCCAGCGGGCCGGACCAGTAGTCCGGGTGACGGTGCATCAGGAGCGGGAAGAGCGCGACATTGTCGTCGGGACGGATCTCGGGGTGCAGTCCGGTGTACGCGTCCCCGCCCTTGCGGTACAGCATCCACGCGGGCGGGAGCAGTCGCAGCGTCTCCCACAGGACCGCGGTGAGGTCGGGGTGGGGTCCTTCCTCTTCCCGCGCGGGCCCCATGAGCCACAGGGCGTTGCCGGCCAGCGCGGCCACGCCGTCGCAGAGGGTGGCCGTCGACCGCCGGTACAGCGCGACGGCCTGTCTTCTGTCCCGGGTGCCGGAGGCGTCGCGGATCTGCCCGGCCAGCGCGGTGGACCTGCCGTCGGCGCCGGATCCCGCCCAGACGGTGACGGCGCGGTCGACGATCCGGGAGAGCGCGTCGGAGCGCGTGACGCCGCGTTTCGACAGCAGGGAGACCGGCAGGGGGTCGGACGAGAAGAGCCACCGGCGGAGGTAGGAGGTGGCGGCGTAGGGCCAGGCGCCGGACAGCCCGCGCGCCGGGGGCGGCGGAGTCCGGATGCCCGCCATGACGTCCTGCCCCAGCGCGCGGATCGTTCGTGTCGCGCTGTCGTGGTGGATGTCGGCTCCCGCGGCGGGCTTGTAGACGGAGCGCTCCGTCGACAGCACGGGGCGCGCCGCGACGATGCCGGCGATCAGGTGGGGGTCGGAGACGCCGACCGTGGTCGCGTCGATCCGGAACACCTTCTCCTCCCGGGCCAGCAGGTCCTGGATCCGCGGGGCGAACACGACGGAACGGTCGCGCACCGCTGCCGGCGCCGTTTCTTTCACGAGAATCCCGCCTCCATGGGCACGGCGATGAGATGGGGCACTTCGCGGCGTCGGCGGAGGCGGCGGCCGTGCCGCCGCCCCCCACCGACGGCGGTGCGTCAGATCACGTGCAGCACCCAGGCGTGCTGGGCGAGGTCCTCGTCCTTCTTGAACTTCTTCACGAGCGCCTTGATCATCTTCATGACCACTCCAGTCCTGATGAGCGTTGTGGATCGCGGAATGTGCCGGACCCGGACACGTGGCCCGGATCCGGCGGGAGACCAGCGGCTCTCACTCTGCCGAAGCTCGTGGGACCTGAGCATCGTGGAAAACCACGATCTTTGCCGAGGCGCGGCTCAGACCAGTTCGGGTTGGCGTTCCGGCAGCCGCAGGGGCGCGGCCTTCGGCTCCCACCGCCGGGTGGTCCGCACATAGCCGTAGATCACCGTGGCCATCGCCAGGAGGAGGAGCGGCCCGGCCACCCACGGATGTTCGGCCATCTCCACCGGCAGATAGCGGTAGGACAGCAGGAGCGCGGTGAAGACCGCCGCGCCATGAGCGACCAGCCGGGTTGCCGAGCGGTCCCAGCCGCGGTCGAGCGCGCGCAGAGCCGTCTCGATCGTGAGCGTGAACACCACACCGGCGATGAGGTCCGCGCCGTAGTGGTAGCCGAAGCCCAGCGTCGCGCTGAGCGTGGCGACCAGCCAGAACGTCCCCGCGTAGCGCAGGAAGCGCGGGCCCTTGCGGGAATGGATGAAGATCGCGGTGGCCCACGCCGTGTGGAGGCTGGGCATGCAGTTGCGCGGGGTGATGCCGTCGTACGGCACCGGGTGGGGGATGCCGATCGCCGGCGGCGTGTGCGGCCACAGGTCGGCCACCGCCCACTGCACACCGCCGGTGCCGGAGGTGCCCGGACCGTAGGCGAAGATCGGCCCGACCACCGGGAAGATCATGTAGATGCCCGGCCCGAGGAGACCGATCACCAGGAACGTGCGCACCAGATGGTGGCTTGGGAAGCGGCGCTCGGTCGCCACGTTGCGCAGCTGGTACAGCGCGACGGCGACCGCGGCCACCGCGAGCTGGGCGTAGACCAGGTCGAGGGTGTGGGTGACGACCGGGCCGGAGGCCTCGAGGATCCGGCCCGCCACCCACGACGGGTTGCCCAGCGCGTGATCGGCGGTCGCCACGTAGGGGTCGAGCACGGTCGGGCGGGTCTTCGACGTGATGAGCAGCCAGGTGTCGCCGGTCTTGCGGCCGGCCACGAGCAGCAGGCCCAGCCCGACGCCCTTCAGCAGCAGGACGCGCTCCCGGCCGGTGCGGCGTGTGACGGCGATGACCGCGCAGCCCAGCATCACCCACAGCGCGCCGTTGCCGAAGTAGTGGCCGTCGGCCACCTTGGCGTCGACCGCCCACCGCACCAGCACGAAGACGATATCGATGCCGACCGCGACTCCGGCCGCGATGAACCGTTGCCGCCAGGTGAGCACCACCATCATCAACGCCATGCCGGCGTACAGCGGCCCCGGTTTGGGGTCGAATATCACCTCTCGCGCCTGGTTGGTGATCGGCCCCGGCACGCCCGCGTAGTGACGCGCGGCGATCTCCAGCGCGATGAGGAATCCGAGGGCCACCGCACCCGCCGCGGCCCACAGGGCCGCCCGTGGCCGGCGCCACGCGGCGAACTTCGTTCTGCTGCTTATTCGCGAAGACACCCGCGCCACTATAGGTATCAACAGTTTGGTTGATTTGTCCGAGGGTGCCCCGGAGCCGCCGCCGGGGGAGGAGGCGGCGTCAGCCCGTCGCCAGCAGGACCGTTCCGACGAGCGCCAGCCCCGCGCCCGCGGCCTGCACCCCGCGCAGCCGCTCGCTCAGGAAGCCCCGGGCGGCCAGCGCGGTGACCACCGGGTAGAGGGAAGCGAGGACGGCCGCGACGGTCACCGGGCCGTTGTTGGCCGCGATGCTGTACGTGCCGTTGGCGGCCACGTCGGACAGGCCGACGAAGGCCAGCGCGGGCAGCGCCGCGCGGATGCCCTGCCAGCCGTCCTCCGGCAGGGCGGGGGCGCCCCGGCGGACGGAGGCGTAGAGGGCGCCGGCGCCCACGACCACATTGCACAGGCGCTGGACGAACAGGGCGAGGAAGAGCCCGGTGAGGTTGTGCGAGGCCTCGGCTATCAGCGCCATCACGGAGCCGAAGCCGAAGGCGGCGACGAGCGTGAGCACCAGGGTCTGGCGCTGCACGGGCGCGCCGCCGAGTCCCGGGCCGCTGGCCAGGACGACGCCGGCGACGGCGACGGCGATGCCCGCGAACTGGAGCAGGCCCGGGCGCTCGCCCAGGACGAGCCCGACGGCGAGCGGCACCGCGACGCCGCCGAGCGCGCCCAGCGGGGAGACGACGCCCATCGGGCCGAGGGCCAGGGCGCGGTAGAAGGCGAGCATCGCCGCCGGGCCGACCACGCCGGCCGCGACCGCGTACCAGAGCTGGGGTCCGGCCTCGGACCAGCCGCCGGTGGCGACGACGACCGAGCCCAGCGCGGCCACGGCCAGCAGCTGCGAGACCAGGACCACGGTCAGGGCGGGCATGCGCCGGGTGAGCAGCCCACCGCCGAAGTCGGCCAGCCCCCACATGAGGCTGGTGGCCAGGGCGAAGAGCGGTGTCATGGGAAGGACCTCGCAGTACAGTGTGGTGAACAGTGGAGTCCGGAACACCGTAGTTCATTGCAGTAAACTTTGGCGAAAAATATATTGGACGGGATCGATCGTGACGGACCTCGACCAGCTCACGCAGTCGCTCGCCCGTAACCTCAAGCGCTGGCGTGGCGAGCGCAACTTCACCCTCGACGCCCTGGCGGCCCGCTCCGGAGTCAGCCGCGGCATGATCATCCAGATCGAGCAGGCCCGGACCAACCCCAGCGTCGGCACCACGGTCAAGCTCGCCGACGCGCTCGGCGTCAGCATCACCACCCTCCTCGACTACGAGCAGGGCGCGCGCGTCCGGGTCGTCCCCCCGGAGCAGGTGGTGCGGATGTGGTCCACCGAGGCCGGCAGCCACACCTCGCTCCTCGTCGGCACCGAGGCGCGCGGCCCGCTGGAGCTGTGGGAGTGGCACATCGTGCCCGGCGACAGCAGCGCCTCGGACGCCCACCCGCCGGGCACGGTCGAGCTGCTGCGGGTCACCGCCGGCGAGCTCACCCTCGTCGTCGACGGAACGGAGCACCGGGTGCCGGCCGGCAGCTCGGCCACCTTCGAGGCGAACGTGCCGCACACCTACCGCAACGACGGCTCCGTACCGGTCGAGATGACCATGGCGGTGGCCGTGCCGCCCGCCCGCTGAGACGCCCCGGCACCACCGGCGGCCCGGCTGTTACGGTGACGATCATGAGCGAGAACCCGACGCCCATGGAGGCATTCGACGACGCCCGGCCCGCCGCCGAGCGACTGGGGCTGCTGGTCCCGCCCGTGGCGGAGGCGATCCGGGGCTGGGGCGGCCCGGTGCCCGCCGAGGAGCTGCTCCACGTCGACACGGAGGCGGAAAAGGCCGACACCGCCGTCCTCGTGGCGCACTACGGGCAGTGGCTGCTGGAGAAGTCCGCGAACTGCGTGATCGTCGCGGCGAAGCGCGGCGGCGAGAGCTCGCTCGCCGCCTGCGTCGTCCCCGGCCACACCCGCGCCGACGTCAACGGCGTCGTGCGCCGCCATCTCGGCGCGCGCAAGGTCTCGTTCGCGGCCATGGACACCGCCCTCGCCGAGACCGGCATGGAGTACGGCGGCATCACCCCGATCGGGCTGCCCGCCGGCTGGCCGGTGCTGGTGGACGCCGCCGTCGCCGACAGCCCGTACGTGCTCATCGGCAGCGGCAGCCGCCGCGGCAAGCTCATCGTGCCCGGCAAGGCCATCGCGTCGCTGCCGGGGGTCACGGTCCTGGACGGCCTCGCCGGCTGACCCCGGCCGGTCGCCGCGACACGTCGAGCGACAGCGCCAGCGAATGCTCGCCGAAGCCGAGGGCGCGGTAGAGGCGCTCGGCGTCCTCCGTCGCGTGGAGATCGACGCGGGTGACGCCCCGCTCGGCGAACCAGTCGAGCAGCGCCTCCGTCGTCGCCCGGGCGAGACCCCGCCCCCGGTGGCGGTCGTCGGTGCACACGTTGAAGACGAAGCCGAACAGGCCCGTCGGATGCCCCGGGGCGGGCAGCCGTTCCTCGACCCGGCCGACCGCGCACGACGCCAGATGCGGCGCGCCTTCCGCCGGATCGCCGTCCACGACGAACCCCACGAGCCCCGGCCGTCCCGGCTCCGCGAGCTGCCGCCGCGCCACCCGCTCGGCCGTCGCCTCCCACGGGCCGGGGGAGTCCCGGCCGTCCATCGCGGCGAACATCACACGACGCAGCCGGACGATCTCGGCGGCGTCCTCGGGGCGGGCCATACGCGGAACGATCATGGACCGACGCTAGCGCACGGCCCGCCGGGCGGACTCGACCTCCAGCGGAGCGCTCAGCGCAGGCGGGGGATCTCGATCGCCGGGCAGCGGTCCATGACCATCGGCAGGCCCGCCGAGCGCGTCCGCTCGTACGCGTCCTCGTCGATCACGCCCAGCTGGAACCAGACCGCCTTCGCGCCCACCGCGACCGCCTCGTCCGCGACCGCGCCCGCGAACTCCGAGCGGACGAAGACGTCCACGACGTCGACGTCGAAGGGGATGTCCGAGAGCGAGGCGTACCCCCGCTCGCCGTGCACCGTCTCGGCCTTGGGATGCACGGGCACGACGCGCTTGCCGTGGCGCTGGAGGAATTCGGCCACGCCGAACGCCGCGCGCCGCTCATTGGCTGACAGACCGACCACCGCCCAGGTGGGGCCGGTCCCCTCGATGATCTTCCGGATGATCCCCGGTTCTGCGTACATGCCCGCTCCAACGAGCTTCCCCATCCCACCATTCCCGGGATCACCCACAAGATCCGGCCAAGATCCGGACCGGATCCGGGGACGACTTAGGCTTACGGGATGCACGACGAATACCGGACGGTCGCGCGCGAGGGCGTGCACGAGATCGAAATCAACAAGTCGCGCTTCATCTGCGCGCTCGCGCCCGCCGCGACCGAGGAGGAGGCACAGGCCTTCATCGCCCGGATCCGCAAGGAGCACCCCACCGCGCGCCACAACTGCTGGGCCTACGTCATCGGCGCCGACGGCTCCGTCCAGAAGGCCAGCGACGACGGCGAGCCCGGCGGCACCGCGGGCGTGCCCATGCTCCAGATGCTCGTCCGGCGCGAGACCCGCTATGTCGTCGCGGTCGTCACCCGCTACTTCGGCGGCATCAAGCTCGGCGCCGGCGGGCTCATCCGCGCCTACGGCGGCGTGGTCGGCGAGGCCCTCGACACCCTGGGCACCATCACCCGGCGCCGCTTCCGGCTGGCCACCGTCACCGTCGACCACCAGCGCGCCGGAAAGCTGGAGAACGAACTGCGCGCCACCGGCCGCGAGGTGCGGAACGTGACCTACGGCACGGGCGTCAGCATCGAGATCGGGCTGCCCGAGGCGGACGTCGACGCCTTCCGCTCCTGGCTCGCCGACGCCACGGCGGGCACGGCCCGCCTGGAACTGGGCGGGGAGGCCTACGGCGACGTCTGACCGCACGGCGGACCGCCGGCCGCGTCCGGCATTCGGCGCCGGCCGCATTCGGCCGATCGTGCCGCCCGGCCGCCGCCCGGATGCGAAACTGGGGGACGGAACTGGACAGAGTGCCGTCCGGAGCGGGTGCGACACGTGCGCACACCGGTACGGGAGAAGACAGCGGAGGGGACGAGACGATGCGGGCCGGAGCCGTCCTGTGAGACTGCTGCACACCTCGGACTGGCACCTCGGACGGTCCTTCCACCGTGTGAACCTCCTGGAGGCCCAGCGCGCCTTCATCGACCACCTCGTGCGGACCGTCCGCGAGCACCACGTCGACGCCGTGCTCGTCGCCGGTGACATCTACGACCGGGCCGTGCCCCCGCTCGCCGCCGTCGAGCTCTTCGACGAAGCCCTCCACCGGCTCGCCGAACTCGCCGTCCCCACCGTGATGATCTCCGGCAACCACGACTCGCCCCGCCGCCTGGGCGTCGGCGCCGGACTCATCGAGCGCGCCGGGATACACCTGCGCACCGACCCCGACGGCTGCGGCACCCCCGTCCTCCTCTCCGACGCCCACGGCGACGTCGCCTTCTACGGCCTGCCCTACCTCGAGCCCGCCCTCGTCCGCGAGCGGCTGGGCGCCGAGCGGGCCGGGCACACGGCCGTGCTCCAGGCCGCCATGGACCGGGTGCGGGCCGACCTCGCCGGGCGGCCCGACGGCACCCGCGCCGTCGTCCTCGCCCACGCCTTCGTCGCCGGGGGAACCACCAGCGACAGCGAGCGCGACATCACCGTCGGCGGCGTCGCCGCCGTCCCCGCCGAGGTCTTCGACGGCGTCCACTACACCGCCCTCGGCCACCTCCACGGCAGCCAGGCCGTCACCGACCGCGTCCGCTACTCCGGCTCCCCGCTCGCCTACTCCTTCTCCGAGGCGAACCACCGCAAGACCATGTGGCTGGTCGACCTCGACGGGGACGGCTCCGTCACCGCCGAGCGGCTCGACTGCCCCGCGCCGCGCCCCCTCGCCCGGATCCGCGGCCGGCTGGAGGAACTCCTCGCCGACCCGGCGCTCGAACGGCACGAGGACGCCTGGGTCGAGGCCACCCTCACCGACCCGGAACGCCCCCACGAGCCCATGGCCCGGCTCACCCACCGCTTCCCCCACACACTCAGCCTGGTCTTCGAACCCGACCGGGCCCCCGAGGACCCCCTCGCCTCCTACGCCTCGCGGCTGCGCGGCCGCACCGACCACCAGATCGCCGAGGACTTCGTGGCACACGTACGCGGCGGCGACGGACCCGACGCGGCCGAGCGCGCCGTGCTGACCGCCGCACTCGACGCCGTACGCCTGGACGAGGCCGCCCGCGAGGTGACCCCATGAGGCTCCACCGGCTCACCCTGACCGCGTTCGGGCCCTTCGGCGGTACCCAGGACATCGACTTCGACGAGCTCGCCGGCGCGGGGCTGTTCCTCCTCCACGGGCCCACCGGCGCGGGCAAGACGTCCGTCCTCGACGCGGTCTGCTACGCGCTCTACGGCGGTGTGCCCGGCGCCCGGCAGGGCACCGGCCTCACCCTGCGCAGCGACCACGCCGACCCCGGCACCCCCACCGAGGTCGTCCTCGAACTCACCGCCGGCGAACGGCGCCTGGAGATCACCCGGCGCCCCGAGCAGCCCCGCCCCAAGAAGCGCGGCACCGGCGTCACACGCGAGAAGGCCTACAGCGCGCTGCGCGAACTGCCCGCCGGGGCCACGGAGTGGAAGGCGCTCAGCCGCTCCCACGACGAGATCGGCGAGGAGATCACCCGGCTGCTCGGCATGAGCCGCGAGCAGTTCTGCCAGGTCGTCCTGCTGCCGCAGGGCGACTTCGCCCGCTTCCTGCGCGCCGAGGACGGCGCCCGCGCCCGGCTGCTGGGCCGCCTCTTCGACACCGGCCGCTTCGCCGCGGTGGAGGAACACCTCGCGGAACTCCGCCGCGCGGCGGAGGCGCGGGTGCGCGCGGGCGACGAACGCCTCCTCGCCCTCGGCCACCGGATGCGGCAGGCGGCGGCGGACCCGTCCCTGCCGGAGGTGGGGACACCGCACCCGGCGACGCCCGCGCCCCGCCGCGACGGCCGCGTGCCCGCGCCCCGCGCCGGGCGGGGCACGGCGCCCGGCGTGCCGCTCGTACCCGGGGACGCCGGGCTCGCCGAGGCCGTGCTGGAGTGGGCCGCCCTCGCGCGGACGCACGCGCGGGAGCGGCGGGACATCGCCGGTGCCGCGGCCCGGGCCGCCGAGCACGGGCATCACCTCGCGCGGCACCGTGCCGACGAGGCACGGGATCTGGACCGCGCGCAGCGGCGCCGCGCGGACGCGTCACGGCGCGCCGCCGTCCTGGAGGAGAGGCGGGAAGAGCGGGACGCGGTGCGCGAGCGGCTGGCGCGGGGACGGGCGGCCGAGGTCGTCGCGCCCGCGCTGGAGGCGCGCGAACGGGCCGAGGCCGGGCACCAGGCCGCCGCCGAGGCCGAGCACCGGGCCAGGACGCCGCTCCCCGACGGGCGGCGCGAGGCCGGCGCCGAGGAACTGGGCGCCCTGGAACACGCCCTGCGCGAGGAGCTCGGCGGTCTCGCCGCCGCCCGCCGGGCCGAGGACCGCGCCGCCGCGATCGCCGCCGAGACCGCGGGCCTGGAGCGGGCCGCCGACGCCGACGAGGCCGTCCTCGCCGAGGCCGCCGACTGGCTCGCCGGCTGGGACGCCGCCCGCCGGGACCACCAGCGGCGCGTCGACGAGGCACAGGAGGCCGCCGGGCAGGCCGAGCGGCTCGCCACCCGCCTGGAGACCGAACGGCAGCGGCTCGCCGCCGCCCGCCGCCGCGACGGGCTCGCCCATGAGGCGGCCACCGCCGAGGCCCGGCTGCTGCGCGCCCGCGAGGATGCCGTCGCCGCCCACGAGCACTGGCTCGACCTCAAGGAGCGCAGGCTGCGCGGCATCGCCGCCGAGCTCGCGGCCGTGCTCGAGCCCGGCGCGCCCTGCGCCGTGTGCGGCGCCACCGAGCACCCCGGCCCGGCCCGCGCCGACGCCGGGCAGGTGGACCGCGCGGCCGAGGAGGCCGCGCTGGCCGCGAGCGGGCGCGCCGACAAGGCCCGCGACGCGGCGGACCAGGCGCTGCGGCCCCTGCGCGAGGAACTGGCCGTGGCCACCGCCGACGCGGGCGAGGCCACCGTCGCCGCTCTCACCGCCCTCGTCGACGACCTCGCCCGCGCCCACGCGGAAGCCCGCGCCGCCGCCGAGGACCTCCACCACGCCCGCCAGGCCCAGGACAGCGCCGAGCGCGAGCACGAGCGGCGCCGCGCCGGACAGGAGGAGGCCCGGCTGCGCCTCGCCGCCCACGCCACGCGCCGGGACGGCCTCGACGCGGAACTCCGCGCGCTGACCCGCGAGCTGGACCGCGCCCGGGACGGCGCCGAGAGCGTCGCCCACCGCGCCGCGCTCCTCGAACGCCGGCTGGGCCTCGTCGCCGGCGCCGCCGAGGCCGCGCGGGAGACGGCCCGCACGGCGGACCGGCTCAAGGAGGCCGACGACCGGCTCGCCGACGCCGCCTACCGCGCCGGTTTCGGCACCCCCGCCCAGGCCGCGGAGGCGCTGCTGAGCGCCGCCGCGCGCCGGGAACTCGAGGGACGGGAGGAGGCGTGGCGGCGCGAGGAGGCGGCCGTCGCGGCCGAACTGGCCGACCCCGGCCCGGCCGGAGCCGCCGCGCTGCCGCCCGCCGACCCGGAGGCGGCCCGCGCGGCCGCCGACGCCGCGACCCGGCTGCTGCGCCACGCCTCCGCCGAGGAGGCCGCCGCCCGGACCCGCTGCGACGAACTGGACCGGCTCTCCGCCGAGGCCGTCGCCGACGCCCGCCGCCTGGCCCCGCTGCGCGCGGAGTACCACCGGGTGGCCGAGCTCGCCTCGCTCGCCGCCGGCACCTCCGCCCGCAACGAGCGCAAGATGCGCCTGGAGTCGTACGTCCTGGCCGCCCGGCTGGAGCAGGTGGCCGCCGCGGCGACGGCCCGGCTGCGGCGGATGTCGGGCGGGCGCTACACGCTCGTCCACTCCGACGCCCGGACCTCCGGCCGCGGCCGCTCGGGCCTCGGCCTGCACGTCGTCGACGCCTGGACGGGCAGCGAGCGGGACACCGCCACGCTCTCCGGCGGGGAGACCTTCTTCGCCTCGCTCGCCCTCGCCCTCGGCCTCGCCGACGTGGTCACGGAGGAGGCGGGCGGCGTCCGCCTGGACACCCTCTTCATCGACGAGGGCTTCGGCAGCCTCGACGAGCAGACCCTCGACGAGGTCCTCGACGTCCTGGACTCGCTGCGCGAGCGCGACCGCACGGTCGGCATCGTCAGCCACGTCGCCGATCTCAGACAGCGCGTCCCCGCGCAACTGCGCATCGTCAAGGAGCGGTCGGGCTCCTCCGTCCGGCAGCGGACGGCGGCTACCCCCGGCTGAGCGCGCGGCGGGGCAGCGGCGAGGAGTACACCACGCTCGTGGTCACCGCGCCGAGCCCGCCGATCCGGCACGCCACCTCCTCCAGGTGGCGCATGGAACGGGCGGCGACCTTCAGCACGAAGCAGTCGTCGCCGGTGACGTGGTGCGCCTCCAGGATCTCGGGCGTCGCCTCCAGCAGCTCGTGGAAGGGCTCGTCGCCGCCGTTGGGGTAGCGGAGCCGGACGAACGCCAGCACCGGCAGGCCGAGCCGCTCGGGGTCCACCACGGCGGTGTAGCCCTCGATGACGCCCGCCTCCTCCAGCCGGCGGACCCGCTCGGTCACGGCGCTGGCGGACATCTCCACCGCACGGGCCAACTCGGCGTAGCCGGACCGGCCGTTGCTCTGGAGGGCATCGAGTATGCGCCAGTCGGTGGCGTCAGGGGAATAGCCGGTCATACACGATGTCTAGCAGGGGAATCCCCGGCGAGGCAATGGTTTCACCGGGGCCGGCCGGTGTGCACCGGGCCGGCCGGTTCCGCCGTCCGGTCACGGACGGCGCCGGACGGCGACGGCTGCCGCACCCGGCGCGCGGGCGCGGGCACGGCAGCCGTACGCGCCTCAGAGCGCCGACAGCTCCGTCACCAGATCGTCCAGGCCCAGCGAGCCCAGGGACAGCGCCGCCATGTGCCAGGCCTTGGCGTCGAAGGCCGCGCCGTGGGCCGCGCGGGCCGCCTCCCGACCGGTGAGCCAGGCGCGCTCGCCGAGCTTGTAGCCGATCGCCTGCGCCGGCATCCCCTGGTACCGGACCAGCTCGCTGTCGACGAAGTCCGCCGGGCGGCCGCTGTGCATGCCGAAGAACTCCCGCGCCAGCTCCGGCGTCCAGCGCTCACCGGGGTGGAAGGGGGAGTGCCCGGGGATCTCCAGCTCCAGGTGCATGCCGATGTCGACGATCACCCGCGTGGCCCGCATCATCTGGGCGTCCAGATAGCCCAGCCGGCGCTCGGGGTCGGTGAGGAAGCCCAGCTCGTCCATCAGCCGCTCCGCGTAGAGCGCCCAGCCCTCGCAGTTGGCGCTGACGAGGCCGACCGTGGCCTGGTAGCGGGAGAGCCGGTCCGCGACGTGCACCCACTGCGCCAGCTGGAGGTGGTGACCGGGCACGCCCTCGTGGTACCAGGTCGACACCAGGTCGTACACCGGGAAGCGGGTCTCGCCCATGGTGGGCAGCCAGGTGCGGCCCGGGCGGGAGAAGTCCTCGGACGGCTGGCTGTAGTACGGCGCCGCCGCGCCGCCCGGCGGGGCGATGCGGGACTCGACGCGCTTGACGCGCTCGGCCAGTTCGAAGTGGGTGCCGTCCAGCGCCTCGATCGCCTCGTCCATCAGCTCCTGGAGCCAGACCCGCACCTCCTCGACGCCCTCGATGTGGGTGCCGTGCGCGTCGAGGTGGGCCAGCGCCTCCCACGGGGTGCTCGCGCCCGGCAGGATCTTCTCCGCCTCCACGCGCATCTCGCCGAGTATGCGGTGGAATTCGGACCAGCCGTAGGCGTACGCCTCGTCGAGGTCGAGGTCGGTGCCGTTCCAGTAGCGGGACCAGCGGGCGTACCGCTCGCGGCCCACGACGTCCGGCGCGCCCTCGACGGCCGGGGCGTAGACGTCCCGCAGCCAGTCGCGCAGCGCGACGAGGCCGCCCGTGGCGACGAGCGCCGACTCCGCCAGCTCGGCGCGCAGTTCCTCCGGCCCGTCGGCGACGAAGTCGCCGAACCAGCCCGCGCCCGTGCCGATCCAGTCCTTCAACTGCCCCAGCACCGTGGTCACCTGGAGGGGGCCGCCGAGCAGGCCCCGCGACAGTCCCTCCGCGAGGGACGCGCGATAGCCCTCCAGGGCCGCCGGCACGGCGCGCAGCCGCTCGGCGACGGCCGACCAGTCGTCCGTGCCGTCGAGCGGCATGAGCGTGAACACCTCGCGCACCATGTGCAGCGGCGAGTGCATATTGCTGACCGTGCGCAGGTGCTCCCCCGTGTCGTGCACGGCGAGTTCGGCGGTCAGCCGCTCGCGCAGCAGCCGGGCGCAGCGCCGCTCGCCGTCGCTGTCCCCGCCCGGCCGCGCCTCGGCCTCGGCCAGCGCCTCCAGGGTGGCGCGGGCGAGGTCGGCGACGGCCCGCTGCCCCGCCGGGGAGAAGTCCGGCAGCCGCCGGGAGCTGTCCTTCACCCCCAGGAAGGTGCCGATGATCGGATCGAGCTCGGTGAACGCGGTGACGTAGGCGTCGGCGACCTGACGGGGCAGGGGGGCGCTGGTGGTGTTCGGCATGCGCCCATCCTCGTACGCGCGGTACCGCCGCGTCACCGTTTTTTCCCCGCCTGCGGGCCGCCGGTCAGCGGCCCGTGGCGCGGCGTACGGTCAGGGGGTGGCCGGGCGCGGCCGGGGACAGGGCGTCGACGCGGGCGGTGATGACGAGCGTGCCCTCCTCGATCTGGTAGTCCAGGGGCAGTTCGAGGGCGCGCATGGCGGCGACGACCCCGGTGTTGGAGGGGGCGGTGACGGCGTAGACGCGTCCGCAGCCCGCCTCGGCGGCCATGGCCACCAGCCGGCCCAGCAGTTCGCCGCCGACCCCGCGCCGCTGCCAGGCGTCCTCGACGAGCAGCGCCACCTCGGTCTCGTCGCCGTCCCACAGCAGATGCCCCAGCGCCACCAGCCGTCCGGTGGAGGAGTACGCGGCCAGGGTGCGGCCGAAGCGGGGGCTCAGCAGGTGGTGGAGGTAGTGGTCGGCGTGCCCGACGGGGCCGTGGTAGCGCTGGGAGAGCGTCGCCGGGGAGCAGCGCTCGTGCATCTCCCGGGCGGCGGCCAGGTCGCCCGTGCCGGCCCGCCGGATGGTGATCTCGCCGCCCTCGGGGAGCGTCAGCACGTCGCCCGGCTGCGCCGGGCGCGGGCCCAGGCGGGCGTCGAGCTCGACCAGCGCGCGGGCGCGGGCGAACTCGGTCGGGGTGAAGGGCAGATACGGGCGGTCGACGGTGATGGTGCCGCCGGAGGGGTCGCGCAGTCGCATCGTCGTCCCCTCCCACACCCCGTCGTCGGGTACGGGCTCGCCGGTGGCGCCGGAGCGGGCGGCGGGTATCGAGCGGATGGTGCAGCGGCCCAGCAGCCTGCGCAGGGCGAGCGGCAGTTCGGCGGCGTCCAGGGCGGTGCGGGTGGCGAGGTGGAGGACCCGGGTGGGGGCGTCCACCAGGTCGTGGGCGTCGGCCCGCTCCAGCCAGGTGTCCCGGCCGCCGCCCTCGGCGGCGGCCCCGGTGAGCTCGGCGGGGCTCAGGGTGGCGGGGGCGCGCAGCAGCAGTTCGTCGACGGTGCCGTCGCCCAGCGGGTGGGTCTGGAGGGACAGTATGTCGACGCCGAGGTCCGCGAGGGCCAGGCCGAGGGCGGCCAGGCTGCCGGGCTCGTCGCGCACGGTCGTCCGCATCCGCCACAGCGTCGTGGCGCCGCCGTGCCGGGCGGTCCGTGCG
>NZ_JAILXP010000109.1 GCF_020740895.1 Streptomyces sp. UNOB3_S3
CCTCCCAACTCGCCTTCCTCCCCCGCAATCCCACCGTCCGGAAGGCCGCCCGCCGGGCGCGGGCCATGAAGCGACGGCTGACGAGGCCGAAGAAAGCGACTCCCGCATGACGGTCACAAGCCCCACGTCCGCCCCTTCTCTGCCCGCGCCCCGTGTGGAGAAGGCCCGCGCCCGGTCGTCGGGGCGGCTGTACGCCCTGGACGGGCTGCGGCTCGTCGCCGCCCTGATGGTGGCGCTGTACCACTACGGCGGGCGGGACGGCGACGTCAGCCGGGCCTGGGGCGCCTCGCCCCGCCATGAGTTCCCGCACCTGTCCGCGGCGTTCGCCTACGGCTGTCTCGGGGTGCAGATCTTCTTCGTCATCAGCGGGTTCGTGATCTGCATGAGCGGCTGGGGCCGGCCCCTGCGGTCCTTCTTCGCCTCGCGCGCCGCCCGGCTCTACCCCGCCTACTGGGCCGCGATCGTCCTGGTCACGCTGGTGTTCGCACTGCCGTGGGTGACGTACAGGACGGTCTCCCCCAGCGACACGCTCGTCAATCTCAGCATGCTCCAGCAGCCCGTCGGCGCCGACCGGGTGCTGGGGGTGTGCTGGACGCTCTGGGCGGAGCTGCGCTTCTACGCGCTGTTCGCGCTGTTCGTCGTACTGCCCGGGGCCTCGCGGCGGCGGGTGGTGCTGTTCTGCGCGGTGTGGACGCTGATGACGGTGATCACCTCCGCCTCGCACGTCGAGTTCCTGCGCGTGGTGTTCATGCCGGAGCACTCGGCGTTCTTCATCGGCGGCATCGGCCTCTATCTGGTCCACCGCTTCGGCAATGACGCGCTGGCCTGGGGCATCGTCGGCGTGAGCTTCCTGCTCGGCCAGCACTACGCGGTGGCGGGCCTCGTCCACCCGCCGAACCCCCACTACTTCTCCACCCGCTCCGCCTACGTCGTCATCGCCGTCCTCGCCCTCGGGTACGCGGCCGTCGCGGCGGTGGCCACGGGCAGGACGGGGTGGGCGACATGGCGCTGGCTGCCGTTCGCGGGCGCGCTCACGTACCCGTTCTACCTGGTGCACGAGCACCTGGGGTGGGTGGTGATCGGCGGGCTGCACCGGGGGCTGGGCATCCCGTCGTACGCGACGTTCGCGCTGACGCTGCTGGTGATGCTGGTGCTGGCGTGGGCGCTGCACCGGTTCGTGGAGCGGCGGTTCACTCCCATGGTGCGCAAGGCGCTGGACGGCGGCGCGTCACTCGGCGGGCAGCGCGGGTAGCAGCGTGGCCTCGATGCCGGCGATGACCGCGCGCAGGCCGGTGTCGAAGCCGGTGTCGAGGTCGTTGAAGAACACCTGCCCCGCGTCGGCGGTGAGCGGATGGCCTTCCAGGCGCTGGGCGCGCGCGGCCTGCTCGTAGTAGGGGTCGCGCTCGCCGCCGGGGAACGGGTACACGGACTGTTCCTCGATCACGTGCCCGAGCGTGTAGCACTGGACGGTGAACCAGGCGCGTGCGGCGGCCGGCAGCGTGAACCCGGCGTCCACCAGCGTCCGCATCATCTCGTCCACGGGACCGGCGTAGTCGTCGCCCCGGAAGCGCGTGCCGCTGAAGACCTTGGCGCCGTCGCGGTAGCCGAGCACGGAGTCCCGGATGACGTGGGCCGCGCCGGACATGAACACCTGCCAGCCGGAGGAGTCGACGGCGCAGAAGGCGGTGCCCATGCGGCGGAACATCTCCGTCGCCATCTCGTCGAGCAGTTCCTGCTTGTTCTTGAAGTGCCAGTAGAGCGCCGGGGCCTGGACGTCCAGCTCCTTGGCGATCCTGCGCAGGGTGAGGCCTTCGAGGCCCACCTCGTTCAGCAGGCGGAGCGCGGTCACAGCGACCTGGTTTCTGTCAATTCGAGTTGCCACCTTGACACCTTAACAACGTTAAGTGCACGCTGGGGAGCGTTCCGAACTTAACAACGTTAAGGAAGAGGGGGGATCACGTTGACCACCACCGACGTGACCACGCACACGGACGTCCTGATCGCGGGCGCCGGGCCGACGGGCCTGGTCCTCGCCGCCGACCTGGCCCGGCGCGGCATAAGCCACCGCGTCGTCGACCGCGCCGACCGGGGCTTCCCCGGCTCGCGCGGGGCGGGCCTCCAGCCGCGCTCGCTGGAGGTCTTCGAGGACCTGGGCGTGCTCGGGGCCATGCGGGCCGCGGGCGGCCCGTGCCCGCCGCTGATGCTGTGGGGCGGCGACGGGCAGGCCCGCGAGTGGGTCATGACCGTCCGCGCCGAGCCCACGCCGGCCGTTCCGTACGGCGAGATCATGATGCTGCCCCAGTGGCGCACGGTGGAGATCCTCGCCGCGCGGCTCGAAGAGCTCGGCGGCCACGTGGACTTCGGGACCGAGCTGACCGGCTTCGAACAGGACGCCGACGGCGTCACGGCCACGCTCACCGGGCCGGACGGCACGACCGAGACTGTACGGGCCCGCTATCTGGTCGGCGCCGACGGCGGCCGCAGCAGTGTGCGCCGGGCACTGGGCGTCGGCTTCGCCGGGGAGCCCGTCGACGAGCGCGTCTCCCTCCTCGCCGACGTCGTCGTCGACGGGCTGGAGCGCACCCACTGGCACGTCTGGACGGACGCCCCGGGCGGCCGGCTGATGCTGCGCCCGCTGGAGGGCGTCGAGACCTTCCAGCTCGTCGCCCGCTACGAGGGCCCCGACGCCCAGCCGGACCCCGAGCGCGACGGCACCACGGAAGCCCTCCAGCGCCTGATCGAGGAGCGGACGGGCCGGAGCGACCTGAAGGCGGGCGCGGTCCACTGGACGTCGGCGTTCCGGCCGCGCATGGCCATGGCGGAACGATTCCGCACAGGGCGCGTCTTCCTCGCCGGCGACGCCGCCCACGTCCACTCCCCGGCCGGCGGCCAGGGCCTCAACACCAGCATCCAGGACGCCTACAACCTCGGCTGGAAGCTCGACGCGGTCCTGCGGCGCGGGGCGGCCGACTCCCTCCTCGACACCTACGCGACCGAGCGGATGGGCGTCGCGGCCGACGTCCTGGGCCTGAGCACCCGCATCCACCACGAGGACGACAACACCCTGCCCAAGCGCGGCGAGGAGACCCTCCAGCTCCACGTCGGCTACCCGGACAGCCCGCTCACCCGCGAGCTGCGCCACGACCTCCCCGAGGGCGCCCTGCGCGCGGGCTACCGCGCCCCGGACGCACCGTGCGAGGACCCCGCCTCCGGGGCGCGGGTCCGCCTCTTCGACGTCTTCCAGGGCCCGCACGCCACGGTCCTGGCGCTGGGGGACGCGGAGTTCACCGTGCCGGAGTGGGTTCGCGTGTTCCGCCCGGTGGACGTGGACGGGCACGTCAAGGAGGCCTACGGGTCGGGGTACTTCGTGATCCGCCCGGACGGGTACGTGGGCATGGCGACGGACGACGCGGGGGACGTGGCCGCGTACCTGGCGGCGCTGGCAGGGTGACGCGCGGGCGACGGCCCCGGGCGGCGTCCCGTTCCGGCCGCTCGCCCGTGGTGAGGAAAGCGGTGACCGTCCGGTCGCCGCAGGCGTTCCCGTTGCGGAGGTACGCGCCGTGACCGCCGGAGTCGACGCTGACCATCCGGGCACGGTCACCGAGGGCCTCCCGCATCCTCAGCGCTCCCCGGTGCGGTGTGGCGGGGTCGCGGAGGTTCTGCACCATGAGGATGTTCGAGGGGCCCTCGTCCGTTATTCGCACCGGCTTCTCCGCCGTGTCGTTCTTCCAGAACGCGCACGGCATGACGTTGGCGGGCATCCCGGCCGTCAGCGGGTACCGGAGCCGGTCGGCGGCGACGTCGCGCTCGTACGAGGCGACCGACCGGGGCCAGCGCACGTCGTTGCAGATGACGCCGATGTGGACGGCGGCGTCGGCGGACGACACGGACATCGGTTCCACGGCGGGCGGAGGGGCGTCGCCCACGTCACGGGCCGAGACGATCAGCTCGGCGAGCCCGGGGAAGGCGCTGTCGCCGTAGAGGGCCGACTGGAGCCGGGCCCGCAGCCGGTTCCCGGTGAGCCGCTCCTTGCCGTCCGGGCCCCGCTCCGGCACCCGGTCCAGCCGCTCCGCGAGCGCCAGGAACAACGGTCTCACGTCCTCGGGCCGTTCGGCGACGCGGTGCCGGGCGTCACGGGCCGGGTCCGCGGCCCACTTGGCGAAGTCCGGGAACCTGTCCTCCACCGCCCCCGACATGTTCGCGAACCAGCCCCGCTCGACGCGGGACGGATCCGGGTCCACGATGCTGTCGAGCACCATCCGGTCGACGCGGTCCGGGTACTTCTGCGCGTAGACGGCGCCCACGTACGTTCCGTACGAGGTGGCCCAGGCCGAGAGCTTCCGCTCTCCGAGAGCCTGGCGGAGCCGCTCGATGTCACGGACTTCATTGAGGGTGGAGAAGGACCGGATCAGCTCCCCGCCGTTGCGGGCACATCTCTCGGCGACACGGCGGGCCACGGCGACGCTCCCGCTGATGTCACCGTCGGGCGCGGGCCAGGGGCGAAGGCGGGTGACCTCGAGATCGTCCCGGTCGAGCCCGCAGTCGGCCCGTGTGCTCCCACCGACCCCGCGCGGATCGAACGACACGATGTCGTACGCGCCGCGCGTCTCCGCCCGTAACCTCTCGCCCACTATGGCCAGCTTCCCCCTGCCCGAATCGCCGGGCCCACCGGGGACGACCAGCAGCACGCCCCGTCTGACCTCGGGCCGGTCACTACGGAGCCGGGAGACGGCGACGCTGACCGAACGGCCCTTGGGCTCCCGGTAGTCGAGCGGTACGGACAGATCGGCGCACTCCTGCGCAGGGGCGTCGGCGCAGGGCGCCCAGGCGAGGGCGGACGGCTTCGCCGCGACTGCGGGAGCCGCCTGCGCGGGGGTGACCGCCAGAGTGGCGGCGACCCCGGCGCAGGCGGCGAGGGCGAGGGCCTTGCGGTTCGTGATTGCCATACGGCCCATGATTGTCGGGACCCCGGTCCCACCACCTCCGGTGAATCACCCAGTTCGGGGACCGGGTTACCCCTAGGGTCCGCTCAGGTCCACTGCTCGGCCGGCGCCTTGCCGGGGAGGGGGCGCCCGATGAGGGCGAACGGGATGAAGAAGTTGACCTGGCCGATCGCGACCATGAGCGTCGCGAGCGCCTTCGCGTCGTAGTGCCGGGCCGCCTCGGCGTACACCCCGTCGGTCACCCGCTCGCCGTGGCGGTTCGGCAGCAGTACGCCCTCGACGAGGGCGAGCGCGGCGCGTTCGGCATCCGTGAAGTACGGCGCGTCCCGCCAGGACGCCACGGCGGTGATCCGCTCCTCGGACTCGCCTGCGGAGCGGAGGGTGTTGGAGTGGAAGACGGTGAGGTACGTGTTGCCCACGATCTGCCCGGCGCGCAGGTGCATCAGCGCGAACGTGGTGCGGGGCACCGAACCGTTTCCGGTGGCCTTGAACAGGGCCGCGGACACCTCGGCGATCTCGGGGATCAGGTCGAGGGGGTTCGACATGCGGGAGGTGGGGGTCAGGGTCTTGTCGGTCATGGTGACTTCCTTCCGGATTGCTTCGTCAATGCACTGACGGATGCGGCGGAAGGAATGTGACGGGTGGGGGTGGGGAGGTCAGGTGACCTGGGACACAGCGGGATGCGGCGTTATCGCAGGGCGGCGATGAAGGTTTCCCATGCCTGGGTGGGGATGGACAGGGCGGGTCCGTCGGGGGCCGTCTTGGAGTCACGGATGTGGACGGTGGTGCGGTGGGGGTTGGCGACCTGTAGGCAGTCGCCGTTGCCGGGTCCGCTGTGGCTGGACTTGCGCCAAGGGCGGCTTGCGCCAGCGGGATCCTGCATCACGTCAGCGTGGCGATGAAGGTTTTCCATGCCGTAGCGGGGAAGAGGAGGGCGGGCCCGTGGGGGTATTTGCTGTCCCGGACGGGGACAGCGCCGGGTATGTTGTCAGCGACTTCGAGGCAGTTCCCGTCGCCTCCGTCGCAATAGGTGCTCTTTCGCCATTCGGCCGGGGCCAGGTCGAGGGCAGTCTTCATGATGTGCCGTCCTCCAGGTGCTTGATGAACGTCAACGAGTCCATGGGAGAGAGCGCCATGTCACGAACCCGATCGTAAGCCAGGCGCAACTGGGCAACTTCCTGCGGATCGTCCGTCAAGCGCGCGGACTTGGCGCCTTCAAGGTAGGCGACCGCGTGGCCGTCAGGCAGCCACAGCAGCGAGAGCGATCCACCCATCAGATAGTGCACCCCGGCCTTGAACGGCAGCACTTGGATCGTCATGTTCGGCAATGTGGACGTGTGCACGATGTGCGTCAGCTGGTCCTGCCACATCTTCGAATCGGCGGGAAGCCGTCGCAGCACGCTTTCGTCGAGGATGATCCGGACGTTCGGCGCCGGATCCCGAAGCAAGAGTTCTTGCCTGCCGATCCGAGCGGCGACCTGATTCTCCAGCTCGTCAGTACCGACGGGCGGCGGCGCCGTGGACAACGCCATCCGGGCGTAGTCCTATGTCTGCAACAGCCCGGGAATCGTCATCATGTACTTGTGCATGATGACGGCCCTGGCCTCGTACTGCATGAAGTCCTTGTACTTGTCCTTGAACGATTCCTGCTGTGCCAGCCTCCACAGGCGGGTCAGCAGACGCCCCGTTCCGTAAACGGCGTCCAGCGCTTCCATCACCGGGCGCTGGGAAAGCCGCTCCCCCGTCTCCAGACGATGCAGGTACGTGCGGTCGTACGAGGTGTCCTCCGAGAGCTGCGCGAGCGACTTGCCGGACTCCTCCCGGAGGCGCCGAAGCTCGATGGCAAGCGTGGCTCGCGCAGAGTCTTCATCGCCAGACAGGTGTTCCACGATCCCAACTCCCCTTTGTTGTCTCGTGGCTGGGACAACAGCCGACCCCTGTTGAGCGTAGCTCCGGCGCGCAACGCTGGAACCGCTCTGCGTAAAGGTCAACTCGAAGGGGAGATTCCGTGACCTACCGCGAAGGCGCATACGTGGTGGACACGCGTAGCGCGACGCTCGCCCAAGTGATGGGCAACGTCGGCCCGCGCGTACAGATCAGGCGGCCCGGAGGCGGCCGGGAGTGGGAGGCGCCCGCCGGTGCACTGCGGCTCGCGACGAGGGCGGAACGGGAGGCGGCGGGCCTGCGCGCGAGCGCTGCCGCGCCGAGCGCGTCGCCCGTCGGCTGCGCCGAGTGCGTGCGGCTCGAGACGGCCCGGCGGGCCGCCGGCGAATACGGCGGCGAACACACCGAGGCGGCCGTCGACGCGATGGTCGCCGTGCGCAGTCACTTCCGTGAGGCGCACGTCCTGCCCGCGTGGCCGCGATGAGGTGCGCGCACCGGGCCGGGTGGGATCAGCGGGCCGGTGAGGCCCGCTGCAACGGATGCGGCGTCCGCCGCTTCACGTCGTACGGGGCCCTACGGCCCCCCGGCCTGGCCGTAGCCGTCGCGACGGCCAGGACCTTCCTCGTCGGCCACCGGGCCGACCGCGCCGCCGCGTTGAACCTCACCCGGCGCCGCCCCCGGTACGTAGGGGTGTAGCCGGCCGCATGACAGCGAAAATCCCGGCCGACAGGGCCTACGCGTGGAGGGGCACGCTGCCTGACGACAAGGCGGCGCCCCCCTCCAGGGGCCGGGGTCCACCCGTCAGAGCACCAGCGACAGGAGCATCACAAAGCCCAGCCCCACCACCGAGATCACCGTCTCCATCAGAGACCACGTCTTGAGCGTCTGCCCGACGCTCATCCCGAAGTACTCCTTCACCATCCAGAACCCCGCGTCGTTCACGTGGGAGAAGAACAGCGAACCCGCGCCCACGGCCAGGACCAGCAGCGCCGCGTGCGTCGTGCTCATGTCGGCGGCGAGCGGGGCCACGAGCCCCGCCGCCGAGATGGTGGCGACGGTCGCCGAGCCGGTCGCGAGGCGGATACCGACCGCGATCAGCCAGGCCAGCAGGAGCGCGGAGACCGACCAGTCCTTGGAGATGTCGAGGATCATGCGGCCGACGCCGACGTCGATCAGCGTCTGCTTGAATCCGCCTCCCGCGCCCACGATCAGCAGGATTCCGGCGATCGGAACGAGGGACTTCTCCACCGTCCCCGCCAGCCGCTCCTTGCCGAAGCCGGCCGCGCGGCCCAGCGTGAACATGCCCACCAGGACGGCCGCCAGCAGGGCGATCAGCGGCGAGCCGATGACGTCGGCCACCCGCTGCGCAGGAGCCTTCGGGTCGTCGACCACCACGTCCACGAGCGCCTTGGCCAGCATCAGCACGACCGGGAGCAGCACCGTGGCGACGGTGATCCCGAAGCCGGGGCGGCGTTCCAGCTCCTCCGACGGGCGCTGCGGGATGAGCTTCTCGGGTGGGGTGACGTCGACCCAGCGGGCCGCGAAGCGGGAGAAGAGCGGGCCGGCGATGATCGCGGTGGGGATGGCGATGAGGACACCCAGCGCGAGAGTCACGCCGAGGTTGGCGCCGATGGCGTCGATGGCGGCGAGCGGGCCGGGGTGCGGGGGGACCAGGCCGTGCATGACGGACAGGCCGGCGAGGGCCGGGATGCCGATGCGCATCAGGTTGTGGCCGCCGCGCTTGGCGACGAGCAGGACGACCGGGATCAGCAGCACGATCCCGACCTCGAAGAACAGCGGAAGGCCTATGACGCCCGCGATCAGCACGATCGCCCACGGCATGGAGCTGCGGCCCGCCCTCGCCAGGATCGTGTCGACGATCTGGTCGGCGCCGCCGGAGTCGGCGAGCAGCTTGCCGAGGATCGAGCCGAGGGCGATGAGGACGCCGACTCCGGCGACGGTCGAGCCGAGGCCGGTGGTGAAGCTGGTGATGACCTTGTCGAGCGGGGCGCCCGCGACCGCGCCCAGGACGAGCGAGCCGACGGTCAGGGACAGGAACGCGTGGAGCTTGAAGCGGCTGATGAGGAGGACGATGACGGCGATGCCGACGAGGACGGCGATGCCCAGCTGTGCGTGACCCGCCGACGTGATCGGTGCGGTGGGTGCTGCCGCGGCCAGCATCTCGACGCTGAGAGTGCTCACGGGGCTTCCTAAAGGGGGGAAGGAGGGGGGAAAGGAGGGGCTTACAGCTGCCGCAGCGCGGCGACCGCCCGCTCGGCGATGACGGCCGCCTCGGGCGTGACATCTACGGCGATGCCCGCTTCGTCGGCCTGGAGCGGTTCGAGGGTGGCGTACTGGGAGTCCAGCAGCCGGGTGGTCATGAAGTGGCCCTTGCGGGCGGCCATCCGCCCGGCGATCAGCTCGCGGTCGCCGGTGAGGTGGAGGAAGACGAGCCCGGGCGCGGCGGCACGCAGCCGGTCGCGGTAGACGCGCTTGAGCGCGGAGCAGCTGACGACGCCCCCGGCACCCGCCCCGGCGCGGTCGCGGGCCCAGTCGCCGATGGCGTCGAGCCAGGGGGCGCGGTCGTCGTCGTCCAGCGGGGTGCCGGCGGACATCTTGGCGATGTTGGCGGCCGGGTGGAAGTCGTCGCCCTCGGCGTAGGGGACGCCCAGCGCCTCCGCCACCAGGGGGCCGACCGTGGTCTTGCCCGTACCGGCGACGCCCATCACCACGACGACCATCACGCCTACCTCGCTGTCTCCGTCGACATCGGTTGTTGAGGGTTCACTGAAGCTCATTGAGTACGACGTATTCAAGACCTCGTGACTAAAACGTCATACTTAATCCATGCCGTGGCCGCCCTTAGGCTGATCCCATGGACAAACAGGGGCAGGGGGGCCAGGGGCTGCACGCGCGCGTGCTGGACTCCCTCGGGCCCGCCATCACGGCGGGCGAGTATCCGGCGGGCAGCGTGCTGCGCACGGACGAGCTGGAGGAGCGCTTCGACGTCTCGCGCTCGGTCGTCCGCGAGGTGATACGCGTCCTGGAGTCCATGAACCTCGTCGCCTCCCGGCGCCGCGTCGGCGTGACCGTCCTGCCCGCCGACGAGTGGAACGTCTACGACCCGCGCGTCATCCGCTGGCGCCTGGCGGGCCCCGACCGGCCGCGCCAGCTGCGCTCACTGACCGTGCTGCGCTCGGCGATCGAGCCCGCCGCCGCCGGGCTGGCCGCCCTGCTGGCCACCCCCGAGCAGTGCGCCGAGCTCACCGAGCACGCCCTGGGCATGGTCGCCACCTCGCGCGGCCAGCAACTGGACGCCTATCTCGTGCACGACATCGCCTTCCACCGGGTGATCCTGCGCGCGTCCGGCAACGAGATGTTCGCGCGGCTGGGCGACGTGGTCGCGGAGGTCCTCACCGGCCGCACCCACCACCACGTGATGTTCACCGACCCCGACCCGGCCGCCGTCACCCTCCACGTCCGCGTCGCCGAGGCCGTGCGCGCGCGGGACGCGGAGCGGGCGGAGGCGCTGACCCGTGAGATCGCCACGGGTGCGATGGCGGAGCTGGACATTCTGGCTCCCTGACCAGGGCGTGTCGCGTACGTCATCCGCGGGCGCGTCGTGACTTGTCGCGCCCGCGCGGCGGTAGCCGCATATCGACACTGCCTCGCGCCCCTTAAGCGGGCAGCCCCTCCGGCCACACCTCGTGCCAGCGGAGGTCCGCCTCCAGTTGCGCGGCCAGTGAGATCAGCAGCGGCTCGCTGTTCGACGGTCCCAGCAGTTGTGCCCCCAGCGGCAGCCCGTCCTCGGTGAAGCCGGACGGGACGCTCACGGCGGGCCAGCCGAGGACGTTCCAGGGCCAGGCGTACGGACAGGCCGCGATCATCCGGGAGTTGGTCTCCCGGCTGCCGAGGCCCGCCAGCGCGCCCGTGCGCAGCGGCGGCACGGCCGTGGTGGGCGTGAGCACGGCGTCGAAGCGCCAGAACATCTCCCCGATGCGCCGCCGCAGCGGCGCCTCCGCCGCCCGTGCCGCCCGCAGCACCTCGCCGCCGAGCAGCAGCCCGCCGCGCGCGTTGACGCGCGTACGGCCGTCCAGGAGCGTCCGGTCGGGCACGCGCGCGGTCCAGTCGCGCACGCCGGCCATCGAGCGCGGCACGAAGGCGAAGCCGATGGGGCCGTAGCGCGGGTTCTCCTCCACGACCTCGTGGCCCAGCGCCTCCAGAGTCTCGGCCATGCGCAGGGTCGCCGTCCGCACGGCGGGGTCGAGGGCGTTGCGCACGGCCGCGAAGGCGGGCCGCAGTGACAGCGCGATCCTCAGCCGGCGGCGGGGTTCGTGCGTGGCCGCCGCTACCACGTCGACGGCGGGCGGCCGGTGGATGTCGCCGTCGTGGGGGCCGCTCGCCGCCGCCAGCAGCAGCGCCGCGTCGGCGACGGTGCGGGCCAGCGGCCCGAAGCAGGTGATGCCCCGGAACGCCTCGCGCTCCGGCCAGGTGGAGATCCGCCCGCGCTGGGGCTTGATGCCGACGAGATGGGTCCAGGCGGCCGGGATCCGGATGGACCCGGCGCCGTCCGAGCCGAGGGCCGCCGGCACCAGCCCGGCGGCGACGGCCGCGGCGGAGCCGCCGGACGAGCCGCCGGGGGTGTGCTTGGGGCTCCAGGGGTTGCGGGTCACCCCGAAGGCGGGCCCGTCCGTGACGGGCCACTGCCCCAGCTCGGGGGTGTTCGTCTTGCCGACGATCACCGCGCCGGCGGCCCGTAATCGCCGGACGGCCTCGCTGTCCGCCCGTCTCGGCGGGAAGTCCCCCGGGCAGCCGAAGGCGGTCGGCTCGCCCGCCACGTCCATGTCGTCCTTGACGGCGACGGGCACGCCGAGCAGGGGCAGCCGCTCCCCCGCCGCGAGCCGCCGGTCGGCCTCGTCGGCCTCCCGCAACGCGGCCTCGGCCCGGACGACCCGGAAGGCGTTGAGCGTCCCCTGGGCCGCCTCGATCCGCCGCAGCGAACGCTTCACGACCTCCCGGGACGACACCTCACGCCCGGCCAGCCCCAGGACCTGCGCCTGGAGCCCCTCGAACTCTTCGCTCACGAAACCGGTCACGCGAACCTCTTTCCCTCGCGCACCCGAACGCACGCTAACGGGACAGGAGTTGTACGGACATAAGTCCGTGACGCAGACTCGCCGCATGCGCGAGGAGATAGCGGTACCGGGCGGCCTGTTCCTGCTGCGGCCGTGGGCGGCGCGGGACGCCGCGGCCCTGCTGGAGGCCCACGCGGAGCCGCTGATGCGATGGCAGGCGCCCCAGCCGGTCGACACGGCCGACGAGGCGCTGCGCTGGATCCGGCGGCGGGCCGGGCAGTGGGAGGAGGACGCGGCGTACTCGTTCGCCGTCGTCGAGCGGGCGGATCCGCGCGCCGCGCTCGGGGACGTCACGGTGAGCGCGGTCGACCGCCGGCACGCCACGGGCTGGGTCTCCTACTGGACGACGAGATCCGCGCGGGGCCGGGGAGCCGCCACGGCGGCCTGCCGGGCGGTGTGCCGGTGGGCCTTCGACGACCTGGGGCTGTTCCGGCTGGAATTGGGGCACCGCATCGACAACATCGCCTCCTGCCGGGTCGCCACGGCCGCCGGTTTCGCCGTCGAGGGGCGCGAACGGCAGCGGCTGCTCTACTCCGGCGTGCGCTACGACGTGGAGCGGCACGCGCGACTGGCGACGGACGAGGAACCGGCGGACGGCTGAGCCCCGAATGAGCCCCGAAATACAACAAAGCCCCGGAGCGTATTGACGCCCGGGGCATTTCTCTGCGTATATTGATTGTTTCCATGCATTGCTCAAGTCAACGCATGGGGAAGCTTTATGAGGCCATCATATCCGTGCGGGAGTGGAATTGTCAAACACGGGCATGCGCAATGAGCAGGAATTCATCGATCTGCTTTACGACCGGCTCGCCGAGCTGCGCTCCGGCGCCGAGGCGGCGGTCAAGGGCGCCCTGGCGATGGACGGCACCACCTTCCAGGCGCGGCAGGAGCGCGATGTCATGGTGGCCGAGCAGTCCGGGCTGCTCGCCGCGTTCAACGCCGGGGAGCACGGGCTGTGCTTCGGACGGCTGCTGTTCCGCGACGGCGCCGACCACCACATCGGCCGCATCGGCATCCGCGCCGCCGACGAGGACCGTACGCCCCTGGTGATCGACTGGCGGGCCGAGGTCGCCCGCCCGTTCTACCTCGCCACCGGCCACACCCCCATGGGCCTCCGCCGCAGGCGTCACATCACCACCGAGAACCACAAGGTCACCGCCCTCCACGACGAGATCCTCGATCTCACCGACACCGCCCGTACCGGCCACGAGGGCAGCGACGCGGACGCCGTCCTCCTCGCCGCGCTCGACGCCGCCCGCACCGGCCGGATGCACGACATCGTGCAGACCATCCAGGCCGAGCAGGACCGCATCATCCGCGCCCCGCACCAGGGCGTCCTCGTCGTCGAGGGCGGCCCCGGCACGGGCAAGACCGTCGTCGCCCTCCACCGGGCCGCGTACCTCCTCTACGCCCACCGCGAGCGGCTCGCCCGCCGCGCCGTACTGATCGTCGGGCCCAACCCGGCCTTCCTCGGCTACATCGGCGAGGTGCTGCCCGCGCTCGGCGAGACCGGCGTCCTCCTCGCCACGCCCGCCGAACTCTTCCCGGGCGTCCGCGCCACCGGCACCGACACCGCCCGGGCCGCCGAGGTCAAGGGCGCCGCCGGCATGGCCGCCGCCCTGGCGGCGTACGTCCGCGACCGGCAGACCGTGCCCGAGCCCGGCGCGCCCGTCGTCATCGAGCACGACGACGGCGAGCTCGTCCTCGACACGGACATCGCCACCGAGGCCCGGCGCCTGGCACGGGAGACCAGGCTGCCGCACAACCTCGCCCGCCCCTATTTCGCCTTCCGCGTCATCGACGCCCTCACCGCCCAGATCGCCGACCGCATCGGCGCCGACCCCTACGGCGGTCCCAGCCTCCTCGGCCCGGACGACATCGCCCAGCTCGGCAAGGCCGTCGCCGCCAACCGCGACGTCCACGCCGCCATCGACGACCTGTGGCCGGCGCTCACCCCGCAGGGGTTCGTCGGCGACTACCTCACCGACCCCACCCACCTCCCCGAGGAGGACGCGGCGGCGATCCGGCGCGCCGGCGGCCCCTGGACCCCGGCGGACATCCCCCTTCTCGACGAGGCCGCCGAAATCCTCGGCGAGGACGACTCCGCCGAACGCGCCGCCGCCGAGGCCGCGCGACAGGAGCGCGTCCGCTACGCCCAGGGCGTCCTGGACCTCTCCTACGGCTCCCGCACCCAGGAGTTCGAGGACCGCGAGGACGAGGACTCCGAGGTCCTCGCCGCGCACGACCTCATCGACGCGGAACGCCTCGCCGAGCGCCACGAGGAGGCCGACCACCGCAGCGCCGCCGAACGCGCCGCCGCCGACCGGACCTGGGCGTTCGGCCACATCATCGTCGACGAGGCCCAGGAGCTGTCCGCCATGGCCTGGCGCATGCTGATGCGCCGCTGCCCCACCCGCTCCATGACCCTGGTCGGCGACCCGGCCCAGACCGCCGAACCGGGCGGCTGCGGCGCCTGGGACGCCATCCTCACCCCGTACGTGGGCGACCGCTGGGAGCACGTCCGGCTGGGCGTCAACTACCGTACGCCCGCCGAGATCATGGAGGTCGCGGCCGGTGTCGTCCGTTCCGCGAATCCGTCCTTCGAGCCGCCGAGCTCGGTACGGGCCACGGGGGAAGGGCCGTGGACGTGCTTCGTCGGCGGCGCCGGCGCGGCGGCGGACCCGGCGGACCTGGCGGACGCGGTGGCCGAGGCGGTCGTCTCCGAGACGGCCCGCGAGATGGGCCGCCTCGCGGTCATCGCCCAGCACCGGCACCACGCGGCCCTGCGCGCCGCCCTGCCGACGGCGTCGGCGGGCGCGAACCCGGACCTGACCAACCCCGTGGTCCTCCTCGACCCGCGCCAGGCCAAGGGCCTGGAGTTCGACTCGGTGATCGTCGTCGAGCCGGGCGAGTTCGGGACGAGCGACCTGTACGTCGCCCTGACGCGCGCGACCCAGCGCCTCGGCGTCATATACGGCGACGGCGGGCCCGGGCTCCCGGCAGGACTGGAGGGGCTGGCAGGGCTGGCCGGGTGAGCACACGGGTCCGGGGGCTCAGCCCCCGGACCCGCCTCCCGGATCAGGCCCCTTGGGCGTCAGTTCTGGTACGACGCCTCGATCTTCAGATACGTGCCGGGCGTCTGGGGCTCCCACGTGCACTGGGAGATGTCGCCCGTGTCGACGCCGCACTTCGTCGTCGCGCGGTTGGAGTTCCAGTCGCGCTGGGCGTCCCAGCCGCCGATGGAGCCCAGCCGGACGTCACGGGCGTGGGCGACGAGGTCGTGCATGTCCTGCTCGTGGAAGCGCTCGCCGCCGTCGTTGATGCCGTACATCGGACAGGCGCCCAGCCGGGCCCAGACCTCGGCGTCCGTGAGGTGCGGGTAGGCCTGCTTGACCGTGCGGTGCATGAAGCGCGTCGCGATGACGGCCTCCGTGCCCTGGGGGCGGGTGGGGTTGCCCATGGTCATGGTCATCCCGTTGAACAGCGACGGGAGGATGCCCGCGTCGGCGAGCATGCCGATGAAGGCCTGGCCGTCGGTGTTGAACCCGGCGACGAGGTCCGGCGGGCAGTTCGGGTCGTCGGGCCCGTACACGTCGATGGGACGGCGTTCGCGCCCGGCGTCGACGGGCAGGGTGTAGGAGATGCGGAGCTGCGGGCGGGCGTCCAGGAGCTTCAGGACGATGGCGATGTGCCGGGCGAGGAACGCCTTGTCCTTCTGGGCCGCGCCCTCGATGTCGAAGTCGATGCGGTCGATCTCGTACGCGTCGAGGATGGACGAGTACCAGCCGTAGACCTTCTCCACGTCCGTGTACACGTATTCCGCGATGTGGTTGGTCCAGCCGCCGATGGAGACGACCGGGTGCCCGCCCAGCTCCTTGAAGGCGCGGACGTCCTCCGCGTTGTGCTTGCCGTTGATGGCGTCGTAGGTGGGGATGCTGCCCCAGCACGGCTCCATCTGGTCGTTCGCCACCGTGATGAAGCCGAGCGACACGCCCCGGACGCCGGTGGCCTGGGCGATGGGCGTGATCTCGTTGATGTGCCAGTCGCCGGAGACGGTGTTGCCGCCGGCGTAGTCGATGAACGGCATCACCGGGATGTCCCAGGCGGGCCGTTCCCCCGAGGCCGCACCGGAGTTGAACGTGATCGTGGTGGGCTCGGAGAACAGGCCGCGGATGTTCATGGCGACGACGGTCGCCTCGTAGTCGGTGCCGGGCGTCAGACGGCCCACGAGGGCGGGCGGCCCGGTGACGACGACCGGCTCCCGGCCGGGGACCTCGACGGTGATGTGGTACTCGATCACCGCGACCGCGTCGGTCGAGGGCGTCCAGTCGAGCAGCACGGAGCGCCCGAGGGGCCTGTCGACCCGCAGGTCGGTGACCGGGGTGGGCGGTGTGTCGTAGTCGGGCACGTCCGCCGGGACGCCGTCGACCTTGATGTTCTTGGGCAGCGGGTCGAGACTGCCGCTGTAGGTCACGATGACGAACTGTGTGCCGTGCGCGGGCACTTTCTGCTTCCAGCTCTCGACGGCTCCCGTGACGTGCTGACCCTGCTGGGTCACCTGAAGGCCGACGTTGGTGCTGACGGTCTGCCCCTGGGCCACGTCGAACTCGATGACCGAGATGTTCTTGTCGTCGTCGGTGAGGTTGTGGACGGTGAGCCGGACGGAGCCTCCGCCGATCCATGGCTTTTCGACGGAAGGCCGGACGAGGATCGTGTACTCGCTGTTGGACGTGGTCATTCCGTGCCCCTTTTCCCGAAGGCCGGTCCCGTGCGGTCACCTGGAAAAGTATTCGGCCGGACGGCTTCCCCTAAGGCCCCTATACGGCCTGCCGGAAACGACGGCCGACCCGCGCCAGCCGGGGGCCGTATACAGGCAGGTCAGTCACCCCTCAACACCGTTACGGGCGGCCGGGTTTGTCGCGTTCGAGCCGCTGTGGCGCGGCATGGCCGCCTCCTGTGCCCCACAACACCGCGATACCGGCCAATCATGAACAGTCCACCTCTAACGGTCATGACGCATTCTTGGGGACCAATCCCCCGGCGACCGTGGGGATTTCCCCACCCTTAAGGGAACGGCGGGCCGGATGGGCAAGGCGGCGCCGAACGACCACCCTTGTCGGCATGACGACCCAACACACCCGCAAATCCCTCCTGTTCGCACTCGCCACCTCCGCCGTGGCCGCCACCCTCGCCACGCCGGCACAGGCCGCACCGGCGGCCGCACCCGCCCTCGGCTGGAAGCCCTGCGCCGACGCGCCCGCCAGGGAGTGCGCCGACCTGTCCGTACCGGTCGACTACCGCGACCCGAGCGGCCCGCAGGCGCGTCTCGCCGTCTCCCGGCTCCGTACCGACCACCCGGAGGCCCGGCGCGGGACGCTGCTGCTGATACCCGGCGGGCCCGGCGGCTCCGGTTTCGACCTGCTGGAACAGAAGGGCGAGGCCATGCGCGAGAAGACCGGCGGGGCGTACGACATCGTGAGCTTCGACCCGCGCGGCACCGGCACCCACGGCAGCAGCCTCGCCGACTGCGGGCTGGACAAGGACGACCTGGAGATCAGCCACTTCATCCCCTGGCCCGGCCCCGACGGCGACATCGGCGAGAACGCCGCCCGTGGCCGCCGTATCGCCGACGCCTGCGCCCGCAACGGCGGCCCGCTCCTCCGCTCGTTCACGACCGCCAACGAGGTGCGCGACATCGAGCTCCTCCGCCAGGCCCTCGGCGAGCGGAAGCTGTCGGCGTACGGCGTCTCGTACGGGGCGTACGTGGCGGCGCAGTACGCGCAGAAGCATCCCGACCGGACCGACAGGGTCGTACTGGACAGTTCGGGCGACCCCGATCCCGCCCGGGTCGCGCGCGGGTGGCTGGCGAACATGGCCGTCGGGGCCGCGGACCGCTTCCCCGACTTCGCGAAGTGGGCCTCGGCGCCCGGCAACCCGGACCGGCTGGCCGACACCCCCGTGGCCGTCCAGCCGGTGTTCCTCGCGCTGGCGGCGAAGCTCGACGCCTCGCCGCGTACATTCGCCGACGGGCACGAGCTGACCGGCAACCGTTTGCGGATGGGGCTGCTTCAAACCCTCACCTCCGACAAGGGTTTCGCGCCCCTGGCGAAACTGATCCGCGCCGCCCGCGACACCACGGGCGAGCTGACGGTCCCCGACGTCCTCCCCGTGGCGGTGTCCCGGAACGACGCGGCCGTACGGACGGCGACCATCTGCAACGACGTCGCCTGGCCGCGGTCGCTCCCCGCCTACCGGCGGGCCGTGGCCGCCGACCGGATCCGGCACCCGCTGACGGCGGGAATGCCCGTCAGTGTCCTGCCCTGCGCGTTCTGGAAGGACGAGCCGGCCGACAAGCCCGGCCGGATCACCTCCCAGGGGCCCTCGAACATCCTGATGATCCAGAACCTGCGCGACCCGAACACGCCCCACAGCGGCGCCCTCGAAATGCGGAAGTCCTGGGGGCAACGGGCCCGGATGGTCACCGTCGACTCCGGCGGGCACGGGGCGTACCTCGCGAACGGCAACGCCTGCGGCGATCGCGTCGTCAGCGATTTCCTCACGACCGGGCAGCGTCCGGAGGGAGATGTCGTCTGCCGCTAGAGCGCTAGAGCGCCTCGGCGGAGTCGGTCCTGATGTTCTCCTGGGCCCACGCCGTGGCCTGCTCCAGCTCCCCTTCGCGGAGCCCCGTGAGGATCACCCGGTTCCCGTCCGGGTCGTCGATGGCCAGGTCGGAGGTGAACCACAGGGTGTCCGTGGGGCCCTCGACCCGGGCTCCCGCCAGTGGGGCCTCCCGGAGCAGGGCCGCCAGCTCCGCGAGGTCCTGCCCGCCGGAGGCGAAGCTCACGGTGGTGCTGCCACGGACCGGCTCACCGGGGGTGAGCAGGATGTCCTGGTACTTCATCCGCCGCAGGTGCACCAGCGCGGGGGACCCGTCCGGTCCCGGGATGGTGGCCAGGGTGAAGAACCCGACGGCGTGGTAGAACGCCTCGGCGGCCGCGATGTCCGCGACCTTGAAGTTGGCGAACATCGGCATGGGGTAGATGGTGCGGTCGAAGGCGACCGCGGACTCGGCGGTGGTGTTCTCGCTCATGCCGTCGACCGTAGAAGTTGACGCTGCGGCAACCGCAAGCCGTCAGAACAGCTGCTGCTGGCCGTCCATCGGCGGCTGCTCCGGGTCGAAGAGCACCGGTTCCGTCGCCAGGAGCGGGGCCGAGCGGCGCGAGCCGGGGCAGGACATCAGCTCGTACGTGAACGCCGGGCGGCGGCCCGGTGGGTCGTGACGGGCGATGCGGCCGCCGACGACGGCGATCTCTCGGGCACAGACGGGACAGGCCCGGCGGGGGGAGGACATCCCACCAGTGTCCCTCACCTTTCGGCCACCGCGATTCGGTCGGCTCAGAACGACTCCGCCGGCACATGCGTCCCCCACACCTCCCGCAGC